>JAMDDH010000049.1:0-5970 GCA_023488885.1 Thermoplasmatota archaeon
ATCCCGAACAGGCCAACAGCTGCCTTGAATTCAGAGGTCTGCGTGACCGCCCACGAAGTCATGAAGCCGCCGTATGATCCTCCAGTTATGAAAATATTATCCGTTTCTATCTTGCCGGACTTCCTGAGATACTCTATCCCGGTCATTATATCCCTGAAATCTTTTCCGCCCATGTCTCCCCTGTTTGCTTCTGCAAATTTCCTGCCTTTCCCTATGCTCCCCCTGTAATTCGGCATGAATACTGAAAAACCGCTTCCCAGTAACAGTGTTGCCCTGTCAATGTAATTGATGGATGAGAATGAGGTCGGACCTCCGTGAACGTAGACGATAAGAGGCATGTTTTTTCCGATCGATCTCAGTATGCCGTATATTTCAAGGCCATCGTCGGATTCCCATTTCACCACTTCCGCAGGATATCTCTTCAGCCCGCCAATGTCGTTATTGGTTGAGCTTATTTTTTCCAGGTTGCCGGACTCATCCATCAGATAGGCTTCCTGAGGAGCGTTTTCGTCTGTCATGACGAGGGCATATTTCCCGTTTGCAAGGCTGAATTCCGGTGCCTGTGCAGGAGATACTGTGCACTTATGGTTCCACAGGTCCTTCCATTTCCCGTTGTAAGTGGAAATCCCGAATGACCCTTCCTCGGTCCACAGGGCAGAAATTCCGCTGTTTCCGTTCCATATGATGTCCGAGTAACTTCTTGTGGTATTCTCGGTTATATTCTCATACTTTCCGCCATGAATATCGCAGATTATGATGTCGCCGGCGGTCACCCCCCTGTCGCTCCACAGCGATTCTAACAGGGCAACTTTGCTGGAATCAGGCGAAATCCGCGGTCTGGCAACAGTTCTCCACTCCGGATCATAGACCGCGACCAGCCCCTTGCCGGAAATATCCATGGTATAAACCCTGGATTGATACCAGGAACTTTCGAGTGGCGTATCCGAACCGATGAATGCCACCATGTTTCCGCAGACGGAAAAATCCCACACCTGAATCCCGGAGGTGATCTTCCTGAAGCCGGCTCCAGGTTTGTGCAGATACAATGACCAGAAGCGTTCATCCTCCTCGAAGAATGTGCCGTCGAATCCGGAATCACGCCTGTCTTTTTCTGCCCGATCCTGCGGTTCTGTCATGTTAAGCAGTATCGATTCGCCAGCCCAGGAGATTCCATGGGGATCGCCATCAAGCAGCAGCTTCTCCTGCGATTCGTCTTCCAAGGAGGATAGTACAAGAAACGTGTTGTCTCCTGTTTTCTGCAGATATGCCAGTTTCCTGCCGTCCGAACTCAGCTTTGGTTCCGTCAGCCTGGATTCCTTCTGGTATATTTCCCTGAACAGTGATTTTGTAGATGCTTCATAAACGAGTATTGAACTTTCAATGGGCATCTTTTTTTCGCGATAAGTCTTTGAAGAAACCAGCGTAACATATTTGCCGTCCCCGCTAAATTCTATTCCCGAAAGTGATCTGAATTTGAAATATTCCTCGACAGTGTGTTCTCTGAACATTCTATTCTCCAAGCGGAAAAAGTATTTTATGATTTTCTGCCATTATAGAATGTGTACCGGCCAGTTTCCCGTACCAAAGAACTAACCTTCTCTACAAGGGAAATCAAAACTGATTCAATGCTTTACAGAGATAAAGCTTACCTACTTCTTCCCGAGCCCGGAACAGAAAACTCCTTCACCGTATTATGCGATGAAGAGCAGACAAGATTCTTCATTTCCAGTTCTGCCCGTAAGAACCTTGAACGGCTTGAACTGTTCTTTTTCAGGATATACGGCACAATATCCAAAGATTCTCCAGTAACGCAAAGATATTCCTGCAACCTGACCATTTTCAATTCCTCACTGAATCTTAGAAAAGGAGATTTCTATCATCCGAGATTTATCAGGAATATCCTTGATTTTCCCCACATAGATCACGATATCAGGTTCAGCTACACAGTTAGAATCAGATCAAGCAATACCTGGCGGATCGGCCGGAGAAGGTACAATTTCTTCATATCAATTGGATTCGATTCCGCAGGGGATATGGAAAGATTCCGTGATCTTATAGCAAACGAGATACTGAGCCTGAAGGAATCAGCAAAATGGCGAATGAGGATCTCAAGATCACCAAGAATCATGGACAACCTCCTCAGGAACACGTTCAACCTGATAAATTTCGTAAGAATCCCCTCGGAAAGCGACAACATAATCTAACTCGGAATGGGTTGAACTGCGAAAATGCGAATTGCAGTGACCCCGCTGGAAAAGGATCGCTGCATACATTAACCGTTGCGATATGTCTCCAGAATGACCCTCTTTTCGCCGCTGAATCTGTTCGGAGCTGCAGTCCTGCTGATCATGATGGTATTCTACATCCTTGAGTACAGGAATCCGGTTTACACACTGCTATTCGGAGTTATGTGCATAGGATCGTCCGCTTACGGTTTTCTTGCAGGTACGTGGCCATTCGGTGTGATTGAGGGACTGTGGGCTGTCGTCGCCCTGAGAAAATATATAAAATTGAGGATAGTGCCTGGTTCGGCAGCCTGATCACTGTTTATTGCCTTCGAGATCAAATTTCGATGTGGTGTATTTTCTCTGCGTCCCGAATGGCCTGAAATTCTTCCCGTTGCCATGATAGAATTTTGAAAAGAACTCTACGTACAGAAGCCTTGCCCCTTGGATGCCGGGCTCAAACACCGCGATCACCAGGTTGAAAAGCTGGCCCATTATGAGTATTATTATGCCGACAACCGCCAGAGCGGGTGATTTCATAACTCCCTTCATGAAGATGAGATCTATGACCTGCGCCAGTATCACCGACGCGAGCAATATTCCAAGTATCCTGGTGTATGAGAGTATGTGGCTTATGATGGATGGTATCTCTATTGCTCCCCTTGTTCCTTCTGAAACAGCAACTATGATAAGCCCGGCGATGAATGTTCCGAGAGAGAGGGGAGCACTTGGATCAACTGCTATGTTTAAAGACAGGCTGCTGTGCTGATGTATCAGGTCCAGCCCGAAAACTGCTATTCCCCATGCCATCATTATCCATCCGATTTTCCCTGCCATTCCCCTCCTGTGACCGAGATATGCTTCGTTTATGAAACCAAGCACAAGACCGAATGTGACCATTCCGAGGCCGATAAAGCCTGTCAGGAGGAGGAGTTTCGGGATCATGAATGATACAGGGTATATTACCAGTGGAGTTGGCGGAAATGCCCCTATGTGTGCGCCATTGAATCCCGTGCTTGTCTCGAACACCGTGACAGGCAAAAGCGGGAAACCGAAGAAGTTGTTGAAGAGCAGCCCGAACGCAATTGCCAATATGGAAGCTGGCATGAGTGTCTTTCCAAGAACAAGCAAAGGCCCCCGGCCAAGTATGGTCATTGCAAAATTGGACAGTTTTTTTGGAACCAGTGTTTTGCTTCCGGGGTTCTGCAACTTCCTGACCATCCATAGCGATGCAACAAGGATTACGATTCCGTAGCCCCAGTCCCCGACCATGAGGCCAAAGAAAACCGGAAATACGAAGCCGAAAATGAATGTGGGATCGAATTCAAATTCCTGTGGAAGCGAGTAAAATCTTACAAAAAATTCGAATGTTTTGAGTTTCTTCGAATTTCGGAGCAGAGTCGGTGCTTCCTCCTCCGTTTCCACTTCCCAGATTAAGACACTTCCTTCGGCGGCATTTTCTACAAGAGAAGCCATTGAATCGTAATATCTCTGTGGAATCCAGCCCTCTATTACGAATGAATCCTGTGTGGAGAGAAGTTTTTCAGAGACTTCCATCTTCTTGTTTTCTATCTCGAGCTGTTCCCTGATTTGCACTATAAAGGGATAATGGGCCCTTGACAGCCCCATCAGTTCATCATATATTCCTTTGAGTGTGTTGTTTTTCTCTTCCAGTTTTTCCTCAAGGTATTTTTTGTATTCCTTGGGCTTGCCTGACATCTCCGGGATGTGTGATATTGATATGCCGAGATCTGTCGCGATCCTTGCCAGTTCTGAGTCTTTGTTTTCCGGTATCGTGATGATTATGCCGTCATTCTTCAGTTTAAATGTTGTAGCCTCAGGCAGCCTTTCCTTTATTGAGATCACAATAGAAGGGTCCTCGGCCGCTTTTGCAATGAATGAGGAGATCGCTGATCCGTTGAATATTGAAAGGTCGTAGTCCAGATCAATGAGCGCTTCGACCGCGTCAAACCTGTTTCTTATCTCCTTGATCTCTCCAAGGGTATCAGATTCCACCGATTTCAGAGACTTTAACTGACGCTCAAGATCAAGTCTTGAAGCTTCGGCGATCAGTTCCTCGATTCCCGAAAAAGATCGCTTTTCATTCACTGGAAGAGCTGGCAGTAAACTCTCGTACCCCCTGTATTTCTGGAGATATGAGTTTATTGTCCTGTAAAGATTTCCGGGTCTGGACTGTCCAAGTAATTTTACCAGATCCCCGGAAACCTGCTCAAGCTGTATCATTCCGGCATCATGAAGGGCAGATATTATCGCATCTCTCCTGAGATTGGACCCGATGATCCTGGCCCTTTTCATTTTTTCCGGCTTTATGGACATTACTATTCCTCTAGGAATTCCCTGACAGAGCTTTTCACGTATTCCTCTATATCCCTGTCCGTTAAGTTGAGCTTCATTTTTTCGGCCTTCAGCCTGCTCTGTTCAATTATACCGCTGGCCTTTGCCTGGGTTCTGCGTTTAACTTCTGCAATTTCCTTCGCCGACTGGGAGTATAGATTCTCTTCCTGAGCCTTGAGCGAAGCGTTGAAACTCTGTTCAAGCTGCTGTAACTCACTCTCCCTCTCCTGCTTTATGCTAGCAATTTCGTTATTGATGGAGGTTTCCTTCTCCTTTATTTTTTTCAGAGTTTCTATATCTTCCATTTCAAAGCACTCCAATTATAATCATGAATAGAGCGATCATGGACACTATCGGATTGAACACGAGGAAGAATGTCCTGACCCTCTTGAATCTTCTCAGGTTCCTGTTGCTTTTGAGCTTCTCCTTTGTAATCACAACCCCCGTATGCCTAAGCTGAGCGGTTTTCCAGAACTTCATAAACTTGCACTCTCCTGTGCTTTCCTGTTCATCTTTCTCTTGATCATCTTCAGTGTTGTGAACATGTCCCTCTCCAGTTCATCAAGCCTCATTCTTATCTGCTTGGCGGAGGATGTCAGCCGCGGGATCAGTATGTTCTCGATGGCATTTGATCTTCTCTTTGTCTTGTCAATTTCATGCAGGAGTTTCCTCATTGAGTTTTCCTTCTCTGCTATCTCGACTATCTGCGTATAGATGCTCTCGAATACCTTTATGGCATCGTTTATTGCGGTCGGCACCGACATGGCCCTGTACTGCCCGGAAAGAATTGTCTGGTTATAGCTTCTGTTCAGTTCAGGAATCCTCACGCCCATCACGTTCTTCAGGTTTATTCCTACGGTGGAATCAGCGGACATGAAAGCTATCCTCTCCAGGTTCATAGTTCCGGATATTATCTCTGCAGCCCTGATTGTTTCGAGAGCCTCCCCGATTTCCGATCTCAGGTTTTCCCGGAGTCCCTTGACGCTCCTGCTGATTCTGAAGAACTCCATTACAAGTGAGGACCTCTTCATTTTAAGGAGATCAAGCCCTCTCTTTGCCAGTTTTATCCTTCTGTTCGTCCGGATTAATTCGATTCTGGTGGGCTTGAGGTCCAGTTGTGCCATTTCTACTCCTTCTTCCACTTTCCGTATTTCTCTATGAAGTCCCTCTTGACTCTCTTCATTTCGCCTTCAGGCAGAGCCGATATGAGGTCCCAGCCAAGACCAAGAGTATCCTCTATTGTCCTGTCTTCGTAGAGACCCTGGTTGACATATTTCCTTTCAAATTCATCAGCAAACTTGAGATATAGCCGATCATTTGCCCCGAGGGCCTCTTCGCCGACTATGGCACTCAGCGATCTCAGGTCCTTTCCGTTGGCGTATGCGGCATA
>JAMDDH010000049.1:6661-15955 GCA_023488885.1 Thermoplasmatota archaeon
ACCAGGGTGTTCATCCCGTCTATTGTGGATATGCCCGTCTCAATGAACTCAGACGGCTCCTCCCGTGAATATGGATTTATTGCGTTTCCGACTATCTCAATTCTCTCCTTGCTGACAATCGGTGCAAGAGAATCGATGGGTTCTCCGAGACCGTTGAATATTCTTCCCAGCATATCGTCTGAAACTGAGACTCTGGCTGTATTTCCAAGAAACTTTACTCTCGTTTCCTGCACGTCCATGCCTGCAGTAGAACCGAACACCTGCACCACGGCCAGACCCTTGCTGGTGTCAAGAACCTGTCCTGTCCTTCTTTCCCCGTTCCCCATTGTTATTTCCACAAGCTCGTTGTATGCGGCATTCTCAACTTTCTCAACAAATACGAGCGGCCCTGAAATTTGCGAAACTGTTTTGTAGCTTACCTGCGGCATTGTTAGACCTCCAGTAGTTCATCAATCTGTGACTTTATTTCTGACATCAGGGTTTCGAAGTATGCGGGAAATTCTTCTTCCCTGACTTCCTTCATTCTCGAGATGCCTGATCTGGCCTTTATGCTCTGAACCTGGGCCATCTGCAGCCCCTTTTCAATTCCTCTTGACTGCTGTGATCCAAGCTCGAGGATTGCCTTGAGCATCTTGTACTGTTTTTCTATGGAACAGTACTGATCCACCTCATCAAATGCACTCTGCTGGAGGAAGTCTTCCCTTATCATCCTGGCTATATCGAGTGTGTTCTTCTCCCTCTCAGGCAGGGCATCGTACCCGACGAGCTGAACTACTTCTTGCAGTTCTGACTCTTTTTGGAGTAAT
The DNA here is from genome assembly GCA_023488885.1 of Thermoplasmatota archaeon. GTDB lineage: Archaea > Thermoplasmatota > Thermoplasmata > Thermoplasmatales > Thermoplasmataceae > JAJZOM01. The sequence goes on from JAMDDH010000049.1 coordinate 7,468, forward strand.
CCCATTGCGTGATCGTAAATTTCTCCCCACTCCTTTGAAACCTTCTCGTCAAACCAGCTTCTCAGATCCCCCTGATACAGGGAATAGCTGTTCAACCAGTTTATTGAAGGGAAGTGCCTTCTCGATGCAAGTGAGGAATCAAGTGCCCAGAAGACCCTGGTAACCCTGAGTGTATTTTGTGATACTGGTTCAGAAATATCTCCTCCGGGCGGGGATACTGCTCCCACAATTGTTATTGACCCAATCCTGTCATTATCTGATACAACCACGGCATTTCCGGATCTCTCGTAAAACTCCGATAATCTTCTGCCAAGATAAGCCGGATAACCTTCCTCCCCCGGCATTTCCTCAAGTCTTCCTGAAATTTCCCTGAGTGCTTCAGCCCATCTGGACGTGCTGTCGGCCATCAAAGCTACCCCGTAACCCATGTCCCTGTAATATTCTGCTATGGTTATACCGGTGTAAATACTGGCTTCCCTTGCTGCAACAGGCATGTTCGAGGTGTTTGCTATGAGTACCGTCCTCTCCATAAGTGGTTTGCCGGATTTGGGATCCTGGAGTTCCGGGAATGTGGTCAGGATTTCCGTCATCTCGTTTCCTCTTTCTCCACAGCCCACGTATACCACGATATCGCTGTCTGCCCATTTGGACAGTTGATGCTGCACGACGGTATTGTGAAGGATTATTCCTCCATGGCCGCCGACAAAATTGCTTCCGTAATCCGGAACCGCGAAGTCGTAGACATCAAACGGCCCTGATTCCAGGACAGCAGAAACAATCCTGTCGGAATAGACATAATCCATGGAATCCGGGAATTTTCCTGAACCGGTTTCCAGCACTGCTATCGTGCCTTTCGATCCTTCGTTTCCGGATGTGTGCACCGTAACTGCGGGCGTTATGCGGTTGGCGCGCATTGCGCTGCTGTTCTTTTCTCCGGTTTTCAACCCTGAATCTGGGGCAGAACTGAGATGCGTTTCTGACAGTATGCCGAGGCTCTCCTCACCGGTTACAGATATCCGGTATGAGGGTGCGATCCCTGCAGTTTCCTCATGAAGGCTGTGCATTATCCCAATCCTTGTCATTGCATACGACAACTGAGCCTGCAACCTTCTGCTCTCAGATGAAATTTGTACGTCGGCGGCAGATGAATCCCCGCTCAATCCACAATACGCCCTAAGGAATGACCTGACAACCCTGTCCCCTGATTTTAATACTGCTGGAGACAACTGTTTCGTTCCATCGCCAGCTTCTGATCCAATCAGTTTCAGGAAGTCTGAAACTATTTTTCCCCGCAAAACTGCGTAGAATTCCATGTCATTGCGTTTTTCAACAGTGCCCCTGACGCCGAACAACTCCCCGGCAAGGTGCACAAATCTTTCAGCGTCTGATTCACCGGTGCAGTCCAGGCTTACAGTTCCGTCCCCGGATGAATGTCCTGCTGAGCAGTACAGTCCCAGGAATTCTCCCAGATACTCGTTCATAACAGCCGGCAGTTTCCTGTTTGCGATCAGGTCCAAGATTTCTTTCCTTGTTGAAATGTAATTGTTTCCGGCATTTTCCAGAATGCACTGATCTATCCTCGCATCATCCTGTGGAGATTCAATTTTTCTTGCAGAGAGTATGTGATCTCCCGGCCTGAGATTCATGGCCATTGTTTCCACAACTGAACCATCCGGCATTGCCCTGAATAATTTATGGACCGGGGTAACCCTGACTCTCCTTCCGGTTCCTGTCAGGATTGAAACAACGCTGTCGCTCTTGCCTTTATACAGCGTTTTTGTGGAACTCTTTTCGATTCGGGAGTTCACCAGTGAGTAAAGTCCCAGGTCTTCCTGAAGGAAAACATATTCCTCGTCCAGGCCTGGGCTGAAAACAGATCTGCCGGAGTATTTCCTGAACAGTTCCTGTATTTCCGCAATTTCTCCAGTAGAGGTCATGACCAGTGTTTCGCCTGTCACGCACTTTCCCGATCCGAATGGTCCGGGAACCGCAACAGTGCCGCCTTTTGCAACCGGGAAAAACGTGTCGATAACCCTTTGTCCTGTAATAAGAGGTACTTCCGGCGGAAGTTTTCTCTGCACTTTTCTCGGAACTCTGACGGGCCATTCCTGTTTCAGCCTTATGTTGACACTGCCATTGCCGGTATCGATAACGGCTACAGTGTCCGAGACCTTGAATTTGCCTTCCCTGATCTCTGATATTCTTCCCGAGGTGCCGAACGGCACCATGATCTTGTGATTTATGATGCCTGTTTCCTGAACAGTGCCTATGATCTGCCCCTGAACTACATTATCGCCCTTTTTTGCCGTGGGAACGAATTCCCAGAGTTTATCCTCATCCAGAGGGAATGCCGTGAAACCCCTCTGTATGAAGTCCCCGGTCTTTTCCCTGATCACGTCAAGAGGCCGCTGTATTCCGTCGTAAATTGATTTCAGGAGACCCGGCCCCAGATCCACGGAAAGAGGTTTGTTTGTATTTTCAACCTTCTCTCCAGGCCGTATTCCACTGGTATCTTCATAAACCTGGATAGTTGACCTGTTTCCCGTGATCCTGATGACTTCACCGACCAGCCCCAGTTCTCCAACCCTGACCACATCGAACATTTTTGCATTTTCAACGTCGTCCGCAACGACTACTGGACCTGATATCCTAACAATTTTCCCCATAATTTACCTGCCTATTTCTACTCCCAATACTCTCTTCGCAAGATCGTTTACCGATTCCAGATCCTGCCCGCCGGGAAGCGGGATGAATACGACAACAGGATCAGTCAGCATGTCTATCATTCTGAGTGTTTTCTGATCCATATGTGGCTTTAAACCCTCCGAGACCATGATGAGTGAATACTTCTTCTCCTTCAGGAGATCGTGAAGTTTTTCCACTGCTTTAACATTTTCAGCAATGAAAGAATTTTCTATTCCCAATAATCTGAAACCCAGAACAAGTTCACGTTCTGCAATAACAGCTATGCTTCCAGTTTTATCTCCTTTCATCATACCACCTAGAGAGAGGCTAACCTCTTCATTCTGTCCTCATTGATTGAGTAATATCTCCCGAATAATATCGATCTGAGCCTTTCCCTTTCACGCTCGGATCTCAATATAAATGCAAAAGTCGAACCGACTGAAAGAGCCTGCTGTGAAAATGCGTCCACGTATTTAGAATAAATCTCCAGCTTGATAGAGGTTTCCAGAACCTCAAGCCTCCGGTCAGAGGCATATTGAGTGGCAGCAGTTTCAAGGACTTTGTAGAAAACCTTGAGCCGATCGAGTGCCTGTTCCACCCCTCCGGGGGAATACATGTCGCGCAAAGTTGCCGGAGATATATTTCCCATTGGCATCAAAGCCTCCTTGAGCACGTCAAACTCAACACCGAGGTCGATTCCCTTGAGAATTACCATAATATTACGCAGATCTATTTCTTCGCTGATGAATCTTCTTACTGGACCCTCGTCTCCATTGTAAAACTTTAACGAATCGCCAAGTTTCATGTAATTGTAATTATCAAGGGCCGACAGAAGAACGCCGACGTCCCCTGTTTTTCGGTATCTGTCCATCATCTGCAGCAGGTACTGCCCGTATCCGAACGCAGAGAGGTAATTGACCGTCTCCTCTATTGTTCCCAGCGATATGAGGGCCTTGAAATCATCGTGAGTCATTGCTCCCCCGAACATCCCAATGGGAATGTCCCTGAAACTTACCAGGAAATTCTCAGTCTCCTTGATCTGATACCCCATGTATTTTGAGGATATTATCGACTTGATATTTTCGACATCCCATTTAGCGAGATATGATCTTATTATATCCCTGGCGGGAGTCGGAGCTGCGAACAACGCGATCCTGTTTCGGCGGATCAGCCTGTGGTTAAGCGATATATTTACCAGGTCGACGCCCTTATAAATGGCGCTGAATAACTCCATATCCTGTTTGTAAAAAGTGCCGTACAGCATTGACGATATATCATCAACGGTCTTCAGTTCCACAAGTCTTCTGAAAGTTTCTTCCGGGAGAAATTCGGTCTCATAGGCCTTTATTCTTCCATAGGCCCCAGTATATGTAGGGTCCATAATCTACTCACCCAGATGATCCGAGAATTTAGAAATAAGCTTCTCCCTGATTTCTTTCAAAATTGTTGAAAATGTAAGGTCAAGCTCTTTAGATCCGTCCTCTGAAACAGATTTGATTCCCCCGTAAGGATCTACTTCCCGTGCAATGACTTTGGCGTCTTTATCCTTCAGAAGCGAAATATCATCCTTGCCGAGATAAATAGTACAATTTTTTCCGAGCGTATTCCTGGAAACCCTGATCATTTGCTCAAGAAGAACGGGATAGTCCTTGCTCTTTCTCTGGTTCTTGAGATAGCGTTCGGCCCTCTCCACAGCTTCTTGGATCAGGCTGCTTTCCTTTGTTCTGTGGATCTTCAAAGACTCCATTTCTGCGGAACTCAGGATGGTTTTCTCGATGGATCTCTTCTCTTCTTCCGTTGATCTCGAAATCCTATCTCTGAGAGCATCGCTTGCCAATTTCTGCTTCGCCTCAATTTCACTGATCCTTTTCCCATAATACTGGGTAAGGTCCTGAAGCTCCTGCTTCCCTCGCAATTCGATGTCCTTTAGGATATCTTCAAGAGTCATGTGCAATCGTCTAAAGTATTCCAAGCAACAGAATTATACCAAGTACAAATCCAATTATCCAGAGTGTCTCCGGGATAACGAAGAATATGAGAACCTGACCGAATTTCTCGGGTTTTTCAGCTATAATCCCCATTCCTGCGGCCCCAATACCCTGCTGGGCCATTCCGGTACCTATCAAACCGCCAGCTATTGATATTGAAGCAGCTATTGCTAAAAGTGCTGATGTATAGTCTACAACCATTGGTTATGCCCCGGAGGATCATTGTTGAAGTATATATAAAGCTGATTCGCTCCAGTCAATTTCGCCCACTGATTCGGAATTTTATATTTCGCTATTCCGCGGCGTGCCTCAGGATTATTACTCTGCTGCTGTTGATTCGGCTCTTCCCTCTTGGATCATCGATAACCAGGGTGAAATTTTCGCCATTTCCATTTATGATTCCCTGTATCCTTTCCTTCAGATTCCTCAAGACTTCGACATCGGCGTCTTCCTCATCGAACAGGTCTATTTTTTCCAGTATTCCCTGGAGCACTCCCTCCACTGTTGTAATCTCCCCCGTGGAAATTTCACCGGGCTCTATATCCACGTTCAGTTCCGGTATCTCAATCCTTGCCTCAGGGGATCTGTAAAGTATGGTTCTTATATCACCGGAATTCCTTATGCCGAACACGAGTTTCTTTGGCTCCTCGCGTTCCAGCGATCTGATCTCGTTTGATTTATAAAGACAGCTTTTACAGAAGTAACTCTCTATTTCGATGGCTTCTTCATAACTGATTTTTGTCCTGTGGAATATAAAGGTAAGTTTCTTCCCGCAGGATGGGCAGATGGATTCAGTGTCGAATTCCTTGGGAAACTCTTCGGAAATGTCCTCATTTGACATAGATATCAAGCCATGATTTTAGTGGTTCTGTGATGAAATGTCTGGCTTTCCTGAGTTCAGAAACGTTTTTAGAGCCCGTGAGGAACATGGCGATCTTCAGGTCCCTGAGTATATACGATATCTCGGTCTGAATCTGTTCAGATGATGTGTCGGCTCCTTTCAGCAGGGTTCTTGCAAATCCTCCTGCAACCGCACCTGTAAGAAGAGCTTTAGCAAGATCCAGGCCGTTTCTGAGTCCGCCACTGCCTATTACAGGAATCCCCACATCGCAGTACTTTATTGATGCAGGAGAGGGATTACCCCAGTTCCAGAAAGATCGACCGGCATGCATCTTCTCCTGGTCTCCGGCTTTTTTAGCCCTGTAAAATTCTATGGCGGCGAATGATGTCCCGCCGAGGCCTCCGACATCTATTGCCCTCACCCCGGCATCCCTGAGCTGAAGCGCGGCTTCCCGTGAGATCCCGTTTCCGGTTTCTTTCGCTATAACAGGATAGCTTGAAGCTACGTCCTGTAAACGCTTTAGAATGCCCCGGGCATTCCTGTCACCCTCGGGCTGAACCATTTCCTGAAGAAAGTTGAAGTGTACAATCAGGTAATTGGCGTCAATTAGATTGAAGATGTATTCCAGGTCTTTGTCTGAAAATGCCGGTTTTGCCTGATTTATTAATTGCGGAGCACCGACGTTTGCGATCCTCACCGGAACCTTTCTCTCCAGTATGACCGAGAACGTGTCGGCAAGATCACGTTTTTCCACAGCAGCCCTCATGCTCCCGACGCCCATCGGTATACCGAATTTTTCTGCTGCAGTCGCAAGATTATAGTTGATCTTCTTTGCCAGATCGGTTCCTCCAGTCATTGATGAAATGACCATCGGGAAGTTGATTTCATGATTTATGAATCTTACCCGGGTGTCAATGGAGTCAAAATCTATTTCCGGAAGCGGCTGATGGATTAACTGTATGTCATCCCAGTAGTTGTGATCGGTTTCGACATTCTCGCTTTCTGCGATTCTTATGTGATCCTCCTTTCTGTTTTCAATCATTTTATCACTGTTCCTATGAATCGATCAGTGCCTATTTCGTGGAGTCTTGACGATATATTCCCATTAAGGAGATAAACTGTGGCACCAAGTTCGCTGATCTTCTTCATTACCCTGACTTTGTTCTCCATTCCACCGGTAACGTCGGTTCCGTGCATTTCGAATTTCGCTTCCACTGCAAGGCTCCTGAGCAGTATTGCGTCTCTGTACTTCTTCGGGTTCCTGTCATATATTCCGTCCACATCAGTGAGAAAAATCACGTGATCTGGCTTGAGCTTTGCAGCCAGCTGTAACACGAGATCATCTCCGGATATGATTTCAACACGATTGTTTCGGATGTATGTGTCGCCGAAAGTGACGGGTATGAACCCCCTGTCAAAGTAATCCTGGAAAATATCTGTCCTCAGGGAGTCACCAGTAATGGTAAATGCTGGAGGAATGCTAATCCCGTTTAATCCGGTGCGTACCATGATCTTTACAACCTTCTGACTCAGATCGACCATGTCCCTGTGAACTATCGAGAAACCTGTGGCGGATTCTTTTGTCAAGGGACCGGGCAGAGAGTATTCTTTTGCCTTGAGGTGCCCGAAGGAGCCGCCACCATGTACGAGAGCGAAGGGCTCACCCGTCTTACTCAGGTTGTCTATTATCTCAGAGGTTTTCTTCTCCCTGAATACCCTGTACTTGGATTTGTTCGTTATTACACTGCCGCCGATCTTTACCAGGAACATTCAGTGGCAAATTTACCGGAGCCTATAAATATGTTAGTCATAAAATGGATCTGATTCAATGCTGTCCGGATTTAAGTGGCTGCCAGAGGATTTTCCCCCATTCTATGGCTTCCGGCACAGTCAGCCATATGTGATCTACCGACATCTGTGGAAGAGGGATGCGATACAGGGATATCCTGGAGCAGGTTCCGTCGCACATGCTGGATTCTATTTCGGGAGGCACTACCAGGAGCCTGAGTGACTCATTTTCAGTGGTTATGTTTCCTTCGCTGAACTCCAGTGCTATGTTCTCATTTCCAGAGGATAACGGTCCTCTCAGAATGCCTGAGAATTCAAAAAGTGATAGTATGCTCAGGGCATCCCAGGCGCACCAGAACCATATCTCCTTATTATTTCCTGAAAATGAATACCGTGTGGGAACTACGGAAAGACCTGCGTAACCGGTGACCAGCCCGGATTCGTTCAGTGTGGCGTGTCCCTTGCCTGCGGCAAAAAGAAGATGTTCACGGATTTCCTCAAGAGGAAAACCGGTACGTTCGGAAATTATCAGTGGAGATAGTGGCTCCTGCTTTTGTATGAAAGTGGTAAAAACTGCATTTCCGGTTGCTATTCCTGCCGGAGTGTTGAACTGCGACTGCCAGGAATACCATTGGTTCCACAGATTGCCCTTCTTATTATTTCCCGCCATGCAAATAACAGTCTCCCATCAGAATATTGGGCTTTAACGTTTGTAAACTGAGTGAAACATCGTCCAGGGTTTCTTTCATGTTGGCTATGGACCTCATTATCGGGTGACGAGCGGAAGTTGGCAAAAACATTATAGTATCCAATCCTAATTCACGCTCGCGAAGATTGAAATCCTGCCCGGAAAGGCAGTTTCAGTCGTTAAAGCATGAAACTCCCTGTGATGGCTGGGAAAGAGCTTTGCTTAATCCGTCGGTAATGACTCCTTCCGAGTTGTTCACAAAGTATTAACAGGGCCGGTAGATCAGCGGTAGATCGCCTGCTTTGCAAGCAGGAGGCCTCGGGTTCAAATCCCGACCGGTCCATCCTCATGCAAGTTATTGCTCCTGCCCGGTATTCTTGACTCATAACTTCCTGTTGGATAAACATGCATGCAGAAGTGCTTCACTGTGAGACTGCTTAGTGGTTGCATTGAAAAGTGACTTCACAATCTTTCCACCTCGGAAATCAATGACGATCC
>JAMDDH010000056.1 GCA_023488885.1 Thermoplasmatota archaeon
AAAGTTCAGGATATCCCAACTGTACTGCCATTATTTACTGAGGGAAACTTGACCTGTTGGCATAACAAACCTTTTTTATCCAGAATACTTCTTACAGTAGTAATTATTGAAGTATTGGAGTGAATTCCGTTGGAAATTATGGAGAAAATCAAAAAATTTAATGAAATTTTCGGAAATGAAATATCATCCAACTCTCTCGCCTTTTCCCTTGTCAGAGATTCTTATGAGGAAAGGTACAGTGAGAAAAGTGAAGCAGAAGAAATAATGCCTGGGCGATTCCTGGAATATGGATCCGATGACAACTTACTTACAGTTAAATTTGAAAAGGCTACCCTCCGTCTTACTAAGGTCAAGGGATTTTTCAGAGTCGTCTGGAAGAACAGGGAAACAGACACTCCCGTATCCAGTACCGAAATTCCAGCAGAACCTTTTGAATTCAAAAACTCAGGAGATAATCTCTCAGTAGATAACGGATCAATTATAATCCATAAATCTGGTGAAATTGAATATTATTCTCATAACGGTGGACTATTGAGGACAGACAAACCACCCGTTTTCCTCGGCAGGAAGACCATTCAGAAGAGTAGCGTATGCCGGGATGCAAAATTCCATGGGCTGGGAGAAAGAGCGGCAAACTTCAACGTAAAAGGCGATCGGTTTAGATTCTGGAACCACGATGCCAACGGCAGCTATGGTACCGGTGCCGATCCGCTTTACATCTCGTTGCCAGTATATATTTCCACCTCTCTCAACGGAGGATATATCCTGATCTACGACAACCCCTCCGATGGCTATGTCGATATCTGCAAGGGCCAGGAAACCACTGTTGAGATAATGTTCGAACAGGGCGGTTTTGAATTTTATTTCAAACAGGGGGAATCAAGGGATCTGGTAAGCTCAATTGGCAAACTCACAGGAATGCCACATATGCCGCCAAAGTGGGCATTAGGCTTCCACCAGTCAAAATACAGTTACATGACCCAGGCAGAAGTTGAAGAACTTGCAGAAAGCTTCAGAAAGAATGATATCCCTGTTTCCGCAATTCACCTTGACATAGATTATATGAATGAGTTCAGGGTGTTCACCGTGAATTCAGAGCGCTTCCCGGATATGAGAAAACTGTCCGATAAGCTTGGAGAATACGAAATAAAGCTGGTTGGCATTCTTGACCCTGGCGTGAAGTGGGATACGCACTATCAGGTGTACAAACACGGATTGGAGAGAGGGTCATTTGTCAACTATCCGGACGATTCAACCCTTTACGCACCGGTATGGCCTGGATTTGTGGCCTATCCGGATTTCACGTCCAGCCAGGTCAGGGAATGGTGGGGTTCTTATTACACGTTCTTCAAGGAAAACGGTTTCTCCGGAGTCTGGCACGACATGAATGAACCTTCCGCTTTTACATTATGGGGAGACAACAGCCTTCCCAAGGTAGCACTGCATAAAAGCGGGAATCACGGCCTCCTGCACAACCTTTATTCATATTTCATGGCAGAGGCGGGTCATGAAGCTATGGTGAAAATAAATCCGGACGAGAGGCCATTTCTTCTTTCAAGATCAGGCTGGCTAGGCTCACAGAAATACGCGTGGGTCTGGACCGGCGACATAGAAACTTCATGGCAGGCATTAAAACAGACGATACCATCAATCCTTAACCTCAGTATGTCCGGAATGCCTCTCTGCGGTGTGGATACAGGAGGCTTCAGCGGTTCACCATCTGACGAGCTCTTTGTGAGATGGCTGCAGATGAGTTCTTTCCTTCCGTTCTTCAGGGTGCATTACGCAAAAGGGACCAGGAAGAGAGAACCATGGGAATTTGGATACAGCAATCTCAAAATCATCAGGGATTTCATAAAGCAGAGATATACACTTATTCCATATTACTACACTCTCGCAAAAGAGGCTGCACTGAACGGCATTCCGATAATAAGGCCGATTATCTGGGCAGATTCCGGATGTTCTGATTCAGAAAACACCTCTTTCATGGTCGGCGACGACATTATCGTCTTTCCTGTACTTGAGGAGGGAGTGGATTCAATCAGTATACACCTTCCAGCAGGAGAATGGTACGATCTGAGACATGATACCCTGTTCGATGGAGGAATGAAAAATGTTAAAGTTTCAATTGATAGCATCCCGGTTTTTGTGCGTGGCGGGGCAATAATACCAATGGAGAAAAATAACAGCCTGGAAATTCATGTATATTCCGGAGAAGCCCTTAGGGGAGAAATATACCTGGATGACGGGAAGCCGGATGGGGAGTATCTGTTTATCAATTTAACCGGGACCTCTTCCGGGAACGATTCAACTGAAATAAATATAAAATATTCCGGTTCAACAGCCTTGCTGGGAAAAAGCATGGATTTTGTTGTTCACGGCAAGAAGTTCCATGGATATGAAATGGACGGAGTGAGACAGGTATCAACGGACACTGTACTATCTGTAACCCCCGGAACAAAAAAATTAAGACTGCATTAATGCCTTGTCGTCTCACGCTGACTGATCAAAATCTGCAGTTTTTGCAATGAATGCGAATCCATCTTCTTCAATTCTCAACATGTCTCCATCTACCCTTCCCCTGTGGGAGTAAAGGAGTTCGCCACGGAATGATATGTCAACCTTATCCACGGCAAATATGAATTCGAGGATTCCCTTTGAACTCAGCTTGCTGATCACAAAATGATTATTGCCGGTTCTCGCAGTCACAACCCCATTTCTGAATAAACTGTTTGTTGCCCTCAAATGCGTTATTTTTGAGAAAAAATCCAGAATCTCACCGTTCTCTTTCCCCCAGGGATAGCATTTCCTGCAGTCAGGATCTTTTCCACCATCAAGTCCGGCTTCATCTCCATAATATATGGTGGATATTCCGTTCAACGCGAAAAGTATGGAATATGCCGCCATGAATCTGTCTTGGTTGTGGGAGAGCAGGTTAAGGAGCCGCGGGGTATCATGAGAATCCAGGACATTCATCATGATGTCGGTTCGATTACCATAGTTTATGATATCCTGGAGGTAGCTCCCAAGGAAATCATCAATTGTGATCCTCCCTTTCAGAAGTGAGATTATACTGATCCCGATTGGATAATTTGTTATTGAATCGTAATAGTCTGAGCCGACAAAATGCGGACTTCTGCACCAGGTCTCCCCAATGTGCAGGAAATGTTCAGGTGCATTCAGGAACTTCCTGATTTCATTAATGGAGCCACTGGGAACGGAGTGTCCCACATCATACCTTAATCCGTCCGCCCCAAACTCATCAAGATAGTATCTGCAGACTGATTTTATATAATCGACCACTTCAGTGTTATAATGATTTAATTTCGGCATGGAACCGACTCCAAGGAAAGTCTCATAGGCTGGTATATCAGTTCCAGTTCCAAATTTGAAAGTACCGGTGAAAACATTGAATTCACTCCTGTGAAATATATACCAGTCCAAGTACCGGCTTTTCCCGGATTTATCCATGATGTCCCGGAACATAGGAAAAGTTGTAGAAGTATGGTTGAAAACGGCGTCCATAATCAATTTCATGCCTCTTGAATGCAAATTCCCGGCAAGGCTGCGAACATCATCATTTGTTCCAAGCAGCGGGTCCACAGTGTAGTAGTCATCCGTGTCATACCTGTGGTTGGTTTTGCTGAGGGAAACTGGATTCAGGTACAGGTATTCCACGTTAAGGACATCTCTCAAATAGTCTAATTTCAGCGCGATTCCGTTCAGGTCCCCTCCAAAAAATGAAGTCCTGCGGGGTTTAGATCCCCATTGCAAAAGTGTCCTGTCACTCTCCTTTCTCTGTGAACTCCTCAGGAATCTGTCTGGAAAAATATGATACATTATCCCTGAACCGGTGGAATCGTTTTCGGCATACTCAGTTGAGAGATGAAATTCTTTTGTTACGGGGTAAGTGGTGTCAGCGGCTTGGAAATGGTATTTTCCGTTGCCGCGAACGTAGAAAGCATGGAGATCATATGTTTTCATCGATACAATTTGTGGTTTCAAAACCTCCCGTAACTCTCCCTGAAGCATAATCGAGAGATTCCGATCATTTTTTGGAGCCAGGATGGTAAGAATAGCTATTCCACCGGACTGGTAGCAGAAACGGGAGTCTCCCGGATCATGGTAAGGGGAATCCAACGGAAGATGGAGTTTTCTCCATCTCTTTACCTCCTTCCCTTCTTCGTCTATTTTTTCATACTGATTCCGCAGAATGTAGTATCTATAGTCGCCCGCAAAAATCCTGACATTTGCTTCCCAGAACTCATTAATTCTGGAAAATCTTAAATCTCCCTGGCCAAAACAGTTAAAGTCACCTGAAAGGTAGATGGTGTGGTCACCTTCCCGGATTCTGACTCTGAACTTAACTTCATAAAATGGACCACTTCTGGAGATAATTTCTGGCATCAGGACGAGAAAGGGAAAGCACATCTAATAATTATTGCGGGAGTTAAAAGTGAGATACCGGCATTGCAACACGGGGGGGAATCCCTTGGCAGAATTATCCGTTATCCCAGTTTTCTGCCAGTAGCCGGAACCTTTTCACAAGGAATATGGATAGACGTAAATTTCAAAGCAGGAAGAATGTGCGTTGTATGGCAATAGTTATCCCTGTTGTTATTTGTATTTGGGTTCTATGAAAGTCATTTCGAAAATGAACTATCTGCAATGTTGTTCATAATAGCTTATCAGAAGTTCGCATCATTATTTAAGTACTCAAACCATCAACTTATATGGACAATGATATATTTTCAGGATTAAGCGGTTTCGGTCTTTCGCCATATGAAATAAAGGTTTACAGCACTCTCGCGCTGAAGGGTGAACTTACCCCCTCACAGATTGTCAGGATCTCGGGGATACCTCAGCCTCGAGTTTACGATGTATTAAGGAATCTGCACGACAAGGGGCTGGTGGAATTTTCTCCCACCAAAAAAAGGGTGTACAGGGCGCTTCCCGTTAAAGGTGCCCTGGAATCCAGGATCAGGAACATGGAAGCGTATATTGATGAATTGAGCGTATTCATAGAAAAAGAGCGCAGTGTTAACGTTAATCAGAGCCCGTCTCTGTGGATAGCCACTGGAACGGCCCAGATATTACAGAGAATGAAGCAGATAATAAAGAACTCAAAGACAGAGGTAATAATATCTCTGGATGCAGCTAATCTGGAATCTCTGGTTCCTGCTTTGAGGGATGCAGTGGAAAGAGGGATCTCCGTAATAGTGGTTCTTTTCAGCGAGAACGCGGAAAAAACAGAACTTCCGAACATGGAAGGTATGGTGATACGATGGAGGGAAAGCAAAGCCTCAGATGTCCTCATCGTTGACAGAAACATTGGACTCATAAATCTCGAAAGAGGAGGAGAACAGGTTGAGTACGCAGCAGTATTCGACGAGGACGAACTCATACACATATTAAATTACTACTTCTACCACACAATATGGTCGCCTTCAAAATATGTGGTAGATTTCAATAATTCAACGGCAAGGAAATTTATGACAGCATGGCTCACCTGCGAAGCCATTGAAGCATATTCCCCAGTACATGGGAAAATTGGGGCAGAGCTTGAATGTTATTATCAGGGGAAAAAGACCGTCCTTAAGGGCACCGTCGAGAAAACCCTCAGAATTGCGGGATTAAGACATACTTTCTTTATAGAGACGGCAAAGGGCACGGTTTCTGTTGGTGGAAAAACTGCCAGGCTCGAGCAGGCGAGACTCATATCCATAAATCTGAAGTTATGAGCTATTTACCTGTCTTTTCACACATTAATTTATGATAAAACTACTTGTTGTAGTAATATTTAAATAATTCGTCTCTGTTATACTCACCAATGGAATCTCAAAAAAAGGAATCACAAAATTTACCGGGTTCCAAACTCGGTGGTCCTAAAAAAGGGATAATAGTTGCAGTTGTTCTTATCTTAATTGCAGCTGGTGGACTTGGTGGATACGAGTTTTATAAAAGTTCCGCCTCCGGAGTCACAATCACGGTCTGGGGCGCCGGATCGGCTGGTGGTGAGCAATCAGCGTTTAACCACTCCCTTGCCTCGTTTGAACAGGCTTATCCGAACATAACTGTTCAGGATAGCCCGGCAGCCACCCTTGGTAACCTGCCAACGGTAGCGCATGCTGGAACCGCACCCAACGTTGTCAGACTCAGTTCAGATCAGGCTGGACTCTTTTATTCAGCTGGTCTGGTGCTCAATATGAGCAAGTACCTGAATAAATCATTTACAAGTCAGTACACAAAGGGTACGATAGCTGACTGGACAAGCGGGGGAACTCTTTACGGCATTCCGGTTAATACCAATGGTATAGGCCTTTATTATAACAAACAGCTTGTCCCGACGCCTCCGACAAATACATACCAGATGATCATGGATGCCAAAAACGTGTCAGACATGGGATCCAGTTACGTAGGTCTGCCGTATGCGCTGGGAGCCGATTACGGTTACAGGTTTGCTGCGTGGCTGCCAGCCTTCAATGGAGAATTGTTCAATTCATCCTTCTACCCTATGCTGAACAGCACAAATGACACTGCGGCACTCAGTTTCGTATGGAACTGGACGGTGCAGTATCATATCGATAAGCTCGGTCTCTCGACAGTGGCTGATGAGCAGGCCCTCTTTGAAAGCGGAAAAGCAGCATTCATACTGGACGGCCCATGGGATCAGTCCACATATCAGAATGCACTGGGAAAGAACCTTGGCGTCACTGCAATCCCCTTTGACAACGCAACCGGAAAATGGCCGATGCCGCTATGGGGTTCCCAGGGATACGCAATAACAGTACCGCAAGCCAGTGGAGCCACATCCGCACAGACATGGGCATCTGTCCAGTTTATCAAATGGATGACCAATTACAGTTCTCAGCTGGCTCTCTTCAACAAGGCAGGAGACTTCCCATCACTCAATTCCGTTGGGGCTTACATTTCCGTGCACAACAACTCTGATCCACTGATTTCCGGCTGGGTAGCACAGGAACAGCACACTCAGTTTTTCCCGAACTATCCTCAGATGGGATACTACTGGAGTGCATTCCACGCGGGAGCTACTGATCTAGCACAGAACTCGACAACAGTGTCGGTCTCGGATGCAACCAAAATGATCGAAGCTTCGATAATCCAGTCTCTCCAGTCTAATAATCTGCCCTACTCTTCGCCTGCAATGAATTACCTCTATGGTGCAGAGAGTATTTCCATTGGTCACTTTGTAAATGAAATTACACTTGACCAGACATATGTTTTTGCACCATTCCAGTCTGACGTAAGCAATGCAGGATCGGGCGGATACAGGGCATAGGGTGCATGTGAATAATCATGGAAACTAAAACAGAGAAAATCTCCCGTAACGGAGGGATCTGGAAGGGGTACATTTATCTCCTTCCCATTTTAATTGTTCTAATCACGCTGGATTTTTATCCGATTGCTTACGCAGTTTATATTTCATTAACAAACTTTGGATTATTCCATTTTTTCTCCTTTTCCTACGTGGGACTTGCTAACTATTCACTTGTATTCAGGACTGGACTGCTTACAACTCTTCTCATTCATACCGTAATTTTCAGCGTGGGCAGCATCCTTGTCATGGTGCCTTTCGGGTTGGGCATGGCAGTCATAATGAATCAGAGGGAATTGCGTGGAAAATACATTTTCAGAACGATGTTCCTTTTTCCATGGGCTTTTCCTGCATTTGTAACAATCCTGATATGGAAAGGTATGCTTGATTATAACCTGGGCATAATCAACAAGATTCTCGCTTATGTAAGCATATCGCCGGTTAACTGGCTTGGAACTGGAAATCTGGCTATGCTTTCCCTGATTCTCGTGAATTTGTGGCTTTCTTTCCCGTATTATACTTTTGTTTACACGTCCGCTCTACAGAGTGTGCCGCAAGAATTATACGATGCAGCTGAAATGGATGGTTACGGGGCGCTTAGCAGATTGACCAGGATAGTTTTTCCTTTGCTTAGACGGCAAATTGCTTTCATATCCATTTTCGGTTTCATAACCGCATGGAATAATTTCTACCTGCCATATCTGCTGACCTACGGCGGCCCGGGTGTTTCAACGCAGACACTTCCAATTTACACTTATATCGACGCCTTTGCCAATGTCCAGTTCGCAATAGGATCGGCCCTGTCAATTATATCCATTCTTATCCTTGCTATTGCTGTTATAATAATCAACCATTATTCAAAAATGATGACCATACTTTATTGAGGTTCTAAAATGAATGAAGTTAATGATCAAACAGAAAAAATGTTCCATCCGGCCAGTAAAGCGAAGATCAGAAACAATTCGCATTACCGGAGGATGAGATCGATAAAATTAGGCATTACTTACTCAATTCTCATAATTGTTGCCATATATGCCGTATTTCCTATTTATTATGTAGTATTGATGTCTTTGAGTGTATACACTACCCTGGCTGTGGTCTCAGTATCGGGTCTGCTGCCGTCCTTAGGCACTCTCACGTCAGCTAACTACTATAACCTCCTTTACCACGAGCCTTTTGCGGGCTGGCTAGGGATGACACTTATGCTGACAGGGATTTCTACCCTTTCCGGAGTCGCAATTTCAATTACATCCGGCATCGCTCTTTCACGGATGCACGTACCCGGCAAGAGAATAATTCTTTACATGCTGCTGATCATCACAATGTTTCCCATGACGATAATGATAATCCCGCTCTACTTCATGTTCCACCAACTGGGGCTGATACATTATTACGGGTTAATCGTGCCTTACTCTGCCGGAGCCATAATATTTTCGTCCTGGCTCATCAAGAACTATGTGGATGCCATTCCGCGGGATTTTGAAGAAGCCGCCCAAATGGATGGATATACTGCATCAGGCGCTCTGTTCAAGGTCCTGATCCCGATGTCAAGGCCGGTCATAGCTCTATCAGTTCTCCTGGCATTTCTTGGCCCATATACTGATTTTGCCCTGGCAGACATATTCATCAGCCATGCGAATCATTACACCCTGGCGATTGGCCTTTATTACGCTTCCCAGGGGACCATAACCATAAATTACAGCGTATATGCTGCGTTTTCTGTTCTCATGGGGCTTCCAATATTCCTTCTGTTCCTGGCATTCCAGAAATATATTGTGTCCGGTTTCAGTCTCGCAACTTATAAGTGATTAAAATGTACTGCTATATCTTAAATATTAAAAATATAACTACGGGAAAAGCTCTGCTATTGGGTAATGCAAAACACATTGGAGGCAATTGAATGGCTAAATTAAGACTTGAGAATATCGTGAGGAATTTTGGTAAGGTCAAGGGCGTTTTTGACATAAGTGTTGACATAGATGACGGTGAATTTTTTGTAATGCTCGGGCCGAGCGGATGCGGAAAAACCACCACCTTGCGTATAATAGCGGGACTGGAAACTCCCGATTCGGGCAAAGTCTTCCTGGACGAGAAAGAGATTACCGACTTCCCTCCAAGAGAGAGGGACATGGCCATGGTCTTTCAGAACTACGCGCTCTACCCATTTCTCACTGTTGCCGGCAACATCGCTTTTCCTTTAAAGAAAAGAAAGATTCCGCCAAGCCAGATACAGGAAAAGGTCGAAGAGGTTGCCAAGGTACTTGGAATTTCAAATCTGCTGGAAATGAAGCCGGGACAGATATCTGGCGGTCAGAGGCAGCGTGTTGCCCTTGGAAGAGCCATTGTGAGGGAGCCATCTCTTTTTCTGATGGACGAACCCCTATCCAACCTCGATGCAAAATTGCGAACCTCGATGCGTGGAGAACTCAAGAGAATCCAGAAGAACTACGGCACCACGACCATTTACGTAACACATGATCAGGTAGAGGCTATGACTCTGGCTGACAGAGTCGCTGTCATGAATAACGGCATTTTTGCGCAGCTTGACAGCCCGCTGGAAATATACAATATGCCCAAGGACACTTTTGTAGCGACATTCGTAGGCGATCCGAAAATGAACATGATCCCAGCGGAACTTGTGAATAACGGGAAAGGCCCGAATCTGAAGATAGGGGATACTATTGTTGACCTTGACCTCTCAGGTCTGTCCATGCCCTCTGGAGTTCAATCTATGGACGTTTCACTTGGAATTCGCCCGGAGGATGTGAAAATAGTGGAAAGAGGGCTTAACGGAAAGGTCGTTGTGACGCAGAATCTTGGAAAAAGCAAGATTGAGCATATTCAGCTGTCGGGCAGCAATGCTGAGGTAATCAGGATGACCGGGGTTGAGTCCGATCTAGATTCAGGTCAGTCTGTTTCGATTATGCCGAATGAATCCAAATTTTATATTTTCGACAGCGCAAATGAGAAACGCATATGGCCTTTGACCGGGTAGAAACCCGTGTCAGAAGGGAATAAAATGTTCCCATAAACCGCATAATTTCTCATGCGACTTCATGGAAAGCACTAATCAACAACGTTTTCCATGAGTTCAATGTATGGAGAATCGGATGAGAGTATCATCCGGGCATTCAGGGGTATCAGCATCTGGTCCTCCCCATGCCCGAATGGAAGTCCGTATATGGATGGTTTCTGGAGTTCGTTGATGTACTGTTGCACTATGTCCTCTATGTAGGGCATTGGCTCTTCAACATCAGTAATCTGCCTGAACTCCCCGAAAGCGAATCCCACAAAGTCCCCAATCATCGCGGATAGCTTCATGACCGAGAAATACCGGTCGAGATCACCTGAAGTTATGCCTGTATCCTCTGCAAACATGATTTTGTTATTGGGAGAAGGCATATACTGTGTTCCGGTAAGGGAAGAAGCTACGGAGATGTTGGTGCCAATGGATTTTCCTTCAACCTTTCCCTTGTAAATGTATTTTATAACACGATCAATGAAACGGGAAATGTCAAGTGAATTTCCAGACAGCACATCCAGAAATGTCTTGAAGAGCGGTTTGCTGTATTCATCCGGATCAGAGGCAGGCATTGGCCCGTGAAATGTGACTAGGCCAGACAGCTTGTTGATTGCCATGTGCAAAGCAGTGATGTCGCTGTATCCTATGAGTATCTTTGGATGTTCCCTGATTATGTCATAATCCAGGTGCGGAAGAATGTGAATGGAACCGTATCCACCTCTTGCGCACAGAATTGCCTTCACGGAATCATCCTTGAATGCATCCATCAATTCATGCGTTCTCTCATCAGCAGGAGCAGCTAAAGAATTCCTCTGGACGAGTTTCCGTATGTTCCGTCCGAGGGAAATTTTAAAGCCCAGCTTATTCAGTCGGTTTATGCTCCTGGAAAGATTTTTCATGTCAGGGGCACTTGCAGGAGCTACAATTCTTATATCGTCCCCCAAGTGTAACGCGGGAGGCTTGACGGTTTCTGTGATTTCTTTATAAGCGTTCACCATTCCTTAATTCACCTCCATTGAATTCCTCAATTATATCTCCATACAGCTTATCATTATGAATCCTTAACACCGTATTAACAGTGGCGATTATTCCGAGCCTCAGGGATTCTGAAGCTTTTTCCGGCCTTGACGCTTCCCTGAATTCATCTGAATGCCCAGGAATCCCTGGGTATCCTATCTTTATATCAATATGTCCAGTTGGAACAGCACAGCTGACATTTGCTTCATCAGTGCTTCCTGACGGGAGTTCCTCAAGTTGATCAACATTGACCGGATCCAGACCGAGTTTTCTCAGTTCTTCCTCGATAATAGAATCCATGGTCAGGTTTGGTTTGTAACTGCCGTAGAGCGGTGTTATCTCAAGTGTTGTTAAATTGGTTCCGTATCCTTCAGATATGCCCGTGGCAAGTTTCATGACCTTCCTTGAAAACGTTTTCACAAACTCTGTTGAAGTGGATCGTATTTCCACATCAAGTACCGCCTTTTCAGGCACTACGTTCGTGGCCTCGCCAGCCTCCCTGAAGATCATCCCCACGACGAGATGTTTATCATGTTTTGCCCATCCTCTCATACTGTTTATTGCTGAATATGTAGTGACTGCAGCATCCAGGGCATTTACTGAACTCTCGGGAGAATCGGCGCCATGTGAGGATCTGCCGGTGAACTCAAGTCTCAGCGTTAGGTCAGCAAGTGTCTTCGAACCTGCTGCCCATCTATCGTCTGGATGCATGCCGAAAACAATATTGATATCATCAAATACGCCCTCAGCGACCATCCTGGCTTTACTGCCTGCATATTCTCCCATGCCTTCCTCTGACGGAGTTCCTATTACGATAATCCGTATATCCTGTATCATCTCTTTCAGTATGGCGGCACAGCCTGCAGCCCATGCAGAGATTAGATTGTGTCCGCAGGAATGCCCATTGGGAAGTGCATCATATTCCGCCAGGAATCCTACTGTGAACATGCCGTCTCCCGATTCCGCCCTGAATGCTGTGTGCATGTCAAGATAAGGCAGGTGAACAGTGAATCCAAGTTTCTCCAGAAATCGAATCATGGCTATGGAGGACTGTACCTCGCGGCTCCCCAGCTCCTTCAGGTCGTAGATTTTTCCTGAGAGGACGAGTATCTCTCCGAGATATTTATCCAGCACCTTATCGATGTTCATGGTCAACTAAAAATATTCCCTGTATGTACTTAACCATGTTGTCTAATTTTATGCAGGTCATTCCTGACCGCAAACGCTGGCTATCAATGTAATGGGAAGAAGGAAATAAGTTGGTCCGCAGCAAACCGTGTCAGACTATCTCACGCGGAAGTCAGGCCTAAACAAACGTGCCTGATGAGAAAAATTCTTCAGCTATTCCCGACATTGTCATTCTCCTTCTCGCTCTTTTCCTTTATCATCTCATCAATCTTTTTATCCAGATTCTCTTCGCGCTTATCGGCAGATGATTTAACGTTTCCCCATATAGAATCTGCATATTCCCTGATCAACTTATCATCCGGCTCATTGTCGTTTCCGGTGGTCAGTTCAGAAAGCTGCTGGAGTTTTTTCTCATATTCCTCTGACCTGATTTTGTCTTCCATGGCACCCTGCTTGATCGAATCTATGTCTGCCTCCATTATGCTCTTATTTCTCGCATTATCCTGATTGCGCATGGACACGAGATTCTTAACATTGTCCAGCCCGAGGATCTCCTTTTCCATGGATTCCAGTCTTTTTACCTTCTGTTTGAGGCCGTTGTCAATCCTGAGGATTTTATATGCGATGGATCTTCTCTCCTGATCGTCCTTGTCCATCCCTTCTTCCTTCAGCCGGCTGATCATAGCCTGATCCTTCTTCATTTCCGCGCCAAGCAATATCTTCTTCTTCTCCAGTTCTCCTATCTGCGCCTCAATATCTTTAACTTTCATTTTATCCAGTGCCGATTTTTTCGACTTAAACAGTGCCATAATTACTTTATCCTCCTTATCATGTGCAGATCCTTCTTTTTCTCAACTGCTGCCAGCCCCTCATTCTCAAGAGTTTCCGTCACTTCCCTTAGTGATTCCAGTGTAATTTTCTGTTCTTCCGCTATCCTTTCAAGAGATATCTCAGGGAATCTGTCCATATAACCGTTTATCGTTTTCTTAAGGTGGTAGGTTCTCTCTTCTTTCAGCTGCAATTTTACAATGTTGCTTATGGTTGGATCGGGAATCGGCTTGTTTCCAAAAGTATTTCCTGTTACAGGGTCCATTGCAAAAATGAAGAGATTCCGCAGATAAAGCCGGTGATCTCCTGAAAGGTATTCCACGATTTTCCTGTCAAAGCCAGTGGGAGAAACCAAGACTACATAGGCTGCCATATTGTCTGAAGAATATTTCTTCACTAGATAGTCAAGAAGATCCACAAATTCGGAAAGCGAAAAAGGCTTGTTATCCACGGCGTAGGTGTTGAACCGGTTCTTGTGAATCAGATAGAAAACTGAGAAATTAAGGTTGAGTGCAGGGGCAAATATCCTCTTCTTCTGGAACCTGAAGGTTGTTCCCGTTATTACAACGGTGTCATTTCTCCCGGCAGTGCTCTCGTCCTGTGACGACGAATACAGCTCATTCCTCGTTGACACTTTAAGTTCACCGTTTCTCAAAGGATCTATAAGTGTCAGGGGGAGAGATTCCTCTATTTTCTTCTTAAATCTGGACAGTAAATCAATTACCTGAATCTTAACCTGGTCAACAGTAATGAGGTTCCCGCCGTACGGATTATCGATTAGGTTCTGGATCTCCCCAAGTTCATCCTTGTACTTGAGGACATGGGACTCAATCTGATCTTCAAAATCCCGAAGCCTGGCAAGGGAAGATCGCATATCTTCAATCCGTGAGTCGAGGTATCCTATCTGTGCAGATTTCACGACCTTCACCTTTTCATCTGCTTCGTTCGTCAGGTTCAGGTCCAGTCCTCTGACCATGGAAGTGCCCTTGTCAATTATCGTTGTAATCTCGCCGATCCTGGAGGATATTTCTTCCTTCAGGAGTTGATGATCACTAACAAGGTTTTCATAAGCACTCCTGATTTGTTCCATGGATTTTGTTGTATCATTACTGTCCGGAAGTCCAAGGACAAGTTTGTTTATTCTATCAAGAGTTTCAGATTCCCTCGCTTCAAGAAGTTCATGTTTCCTTTCCATTTCGGTAATCGGCACATAACCAAAGCCGGCAACCAACCCATCCCATTGGGTCTGGGCATCGTACGCCCTGTTCACAAAATCTGTATATTCATTAAATAGCCTCGCTGCGGCAGTAGAATCCTTTTTTATGTAATCAATGAGGCCCTTTGTTATAACCTCGAATCTCCGGTCATACCTGTTCATGATCTCGCGCTTGATGCTGTTCCGCATCTTGCTCTGCGGAGTTGCCTCAAGTATCTTGTTGAATTCATCCATCTGGTTGTTGTACCAGCTCTTTATGATCTCATATATCTGGCCGTTTTTCCTTTCCAGCGCTTCCCTGATCTTGTCTGAATCAAGTGCATCTATTCCCGAGAAGCTTTCCAGTCTCTCCACAGCATTTATTTCCTCCAGGGACGCCTTTCTGACGTTTTCCTCAAGGCTCGTACCAGCTATCTGGGGATCATTCCTGAGTACGCATATCAGTTTCACCATGTCGAAATCAAACTGAGATGCTATGGATAGCCTTATTTCCGGTATGTAATTCGCGCTGCATTTCTCCTCGAACTGCTCCTTTGCGAATTTGATATCATTATACTTGCGTACCTTCCATTCAAAGTCTCTGGAGATGAGGTCCTCCATGTCAGAGTCGTTTATTGCCACGATCTTGTCGAGGTACCCGTTGCATTCTGATTCATTTCCGCTGCTCAGCGAATTTCTTCCGGAACTATTTTCCATTTTTTATTCCTCCGAATATTTCAATCTCCTGGCTGAATTCCTTTTCAACAAGATTCACTCCCTCCGTCGGTCCCCTGATCTCAATCAGCAGTTTCACAGGCTGAGTGGAAATAAATGTTACGTCAAGTTCAACAGTCGCTTTTCGTGTCATAATTCTGTACGACAAGATATCTCCGAGTGAGGATACCAAGACTCCGCGCCTTTTGTTGACCAGATAATTTATGAATGCCTTAACCTGATCATATTTCTGCATGTCCGAAAAAACGAAAGACACCCTACATGTCAGTGATTCTATTTCCGGCCTTACCTCAGCCAGTTTATACGACCCTATCCTGCTCTCAGGAAATTTAGCTGCAATTGTCTGGTAGAGCACTTCGAAATCTTCGTCTTTAACAAATATAACATAACCTTTCGGGCGTTCAGTGGATTGCGGCCACTGGTTCATTATGTATTCAATTTTCTTCCGTTCTGCCTCGTTTTCATACTCTACCTGGATGATGTGCAAGATTGATCATGACAAATAAGATGAGTATGTATAAAATAGTTTCTCCATAACGGAGAATACATAAATTTCATCGAAACAGAGACTTTTATTATTTCTTCCCTCTTTCCCGGTCAATCTCTTCCAGACTTTCACTGATTTTCTTATCGAGATCGGAGACCTGTTCTTTCTCACTGGTCTTTGCACCCGTCGACCTTACTGATGAACGCTCAGTGGATACTGCCCTTTCGTCAATGTTTGATACCATGGCGTCAAGGGATTTCGGATCTATGCTGTCAAATGAAATCAGCCTGTCACCAACGTTTTCGAGAACGCTATCAAGAGCCTCACTGAGTTTTTCAGAATTATTGAGGGCTTTTTCCATTTCTATATTGATCTGTGTTATGGTTTCATAATTAACACCATTCTCTTCAAAAATGTTAACGAAATCCTTGATTGCAGTGGCCATTTCTCCCCAGTTTTTCAATTGTTCAAGATTTAGTTCCATGTCGTTCATCATAAGGACAAAGGATTTTGCCCTCTTCTGCTGGCCGTCAAGATTAACCAGGCGTACCGCGAATTTTTTAACAAGAGCGTCGTTGCCAAGCCTCCTTGCCTCCACAGCCTGCGTCAAGTAGCTGTCCCTCAACTGGGAACATTTATTTGAGAATCTCTCCATGGAATCTTTTGCCCTGCGGATGCGCAGCTTTCTTTCCAGATCAAGTTCCTGTTTTGACTTCTTCTTTTTTCTTAATTGAACCATATTATACCCTCATGAGTTCTTTGTACATTTCCTGGTTTCCATTCAATTCAAGCAGGTAATCTTTCATCTGCCTGATGTTCATGGTTTCCTTGATGATTCTTTCATTATCAGACTTCAGCCTCTTCTGGCTGATTTTGTTTAATTCAGTCCACATCCCGTTTTTCATGAGAAAATTCTTTCTATTGATGAGCAACATTACGCTGTTTGAGAACTCTTTGGCGGTCAATAGTTCGTCAAACTGATTTTCAGCCAGAGAAAGATTTTCACGGGCATTTCTTAAATCAAGCTGAAGGACCCTGTTATGGACGTCTTTTTCCAGATCGGATTCAAGCAGTTTAATGGATTGTTTGAGCTCAGAAATTTCGTTATGCTTTTTCGATGCATCCACATTGATCTTCTCCATAGTAATCTTGAGTCTTTCCATGGAAAGTTTTTCCAACTTCCCCTTGAACAGGCGCCGGTATAGGTAATAGAATGTAAGTGCGTAGGGAGCTGTCACAATAAGAGATGAAGACAGTCCGACCATCTGAGCGGCCTTAAGTATGGATGACCCCGCGGCTCCGATAGCCTTAACTCCGGAGGTGAGCAGACCCATATCATCGTCATTCAAGGTCATGATGGAGAATAGCCCTATCGTGATATATAGATTTTGCCAGTTATTATAAATACGAATACTATAGAAATCACCATGGCGGAAGAAAATTGCCCTGGCATTGCCTATAAGTGATTCAGAAGCCGAACGGAACAGATCAGGGGTAACCGGGACTGATGGAAAGAGGTTTGAGGTCGTTATCAGTGGAAATGCCATCCGGCGTAAAATCCCGACATGTTTAACAGAGATCATAACTTTATAATACCCCAGATATTTATACACACCGTCAGGAGTGATTCCTCTATGAAGAATCGAATTCTATATCCTTATCTTGGTTTTGTATTTCTCCTGTCAGTTGCTACAATTGCATTTTCGAAGAGATATGTGTACGATTCGTTTCAGGTATTTGTTGCAGCAGCCTTGATAACCCTTATTTTCAACCCGCTCTCCTGGGCCGTATATTATGTTGCCGGAAACAGGAGAGCTTATTTCAAAAGATCTGAAATGCTGATTGTGTACGAGACACTGGTGCTTTTCATTTCAGCACTTGGAGCCGGATTTACTTATGGTCGCCTGAACCTTGCGCTATTCTTTATGATTGGAAATCTAGCCGTACCTATCTCCTGGGCCGTGATTTATTTCTCCATAGACCGGGGCAGAACGAGTAAGGTCAATCCAGGAATGCAAAGAACTGCTGCCACAGCCCCACCTACCACAACATCTGTCTTGGGTCAAGGGAAAAGCTTTTCCATCGAATCCAGGAACAGTGGAGCCCAGAATTCATATGGAGACTCACCCAGCTATGCTTCAGCAAAATCTCAAGCTTCACAGGTTGTCCAAAAACAGGCATCTGCAAACATTCCTGTACGTTCCCAGGGATACCGGGTGAACCAGGATTTTGGCAGCGATATTACGCTTGTCGGATATGTCGGCGGCGGAAAAACAACTTTTACTGCACTTTTTGTTTACGCGTGCCAGTTCATAAAAGGGATTCCAAACTTCAGGTACGTTATCGAATCGTCAAGCCCGCTATTGAGACAAGGCCTTCAGGACCTTCTTTCCGGAGAATGGCCTTCCCTGACTTTGCGTTCTGAATTCCGTACACAGACAAGAATTGTTTTGAGCAGGAAAAATGGCTTTAAGAACCGGAAGGTAAACCTTACTATAAATGACGTCAGCGGCGAAATATGGCGGGAGATTGCAGAACAGTCAGAAAACCCTGGTCCAAAACTTGCTCAGCTTATCAGGGAAAACCCCTCAGTACGTTCCCTGATTAAGGCAGAAAAGTATCTTGTTACAATAAACTGTTCAGATTTTGATCACTGGACTTCTGAGCAGCTTTACATACTGGATCTATTTCGTTCCATCAGGGCAATAAACGGAGGCAGAAAAATGAAAAAAGGAATTGGAGTGGTCTTCACTAAACTGGACCTTCTGCCGGCCGGACTTCAGGACAGAGATCCGGAGATCCTGATGAGAGACCACCTGCCCTTCGTATATTCCTATATTGATGCACATTTTGATTCCAGAATATTCAATTATTTCAAGGTCGGCCTGAGGGTTGACGAAATGAACAAACCGGACGTGAAGATCGAAGAAGGCAAGAAGAAACTCACCATTCTTGGTGGAGGAAAGATTGGATCTTTTCCGGAAATAGTCAGGTGGATGCTTGATTGAAAGATACTGTTGAATGTAATCAGTTACTATATGGCTGGGCAGGAAGCCGAACCGGGAGAGGTTACCAGACGGTAGCAGTTTCCTCAGGGCTTCAGCAGGAAGATATTAAGTATATAGAGTCACACCCGCTGCCAGTTTCATTCATCCCAGGTTCGTTTGACAGCTGTTTCAGAAAATACACGCTGCCGACAGGTAAAATTGCATTCTCTTTCATAAAGAATGCCGGCAAAGACGAATTCGGAAGAGAAGGCGCATACTATGCTCATTTTATAGTGGTAACTCAGGAAGACCTTTATTACGGCGGAGTAAGCGCTGCTGACCTGACCGGGAATTTTCTCGAGGATCCTGATGAGGTAACATATATCCTCAGGAATTTTCAGTCAACACTGATTCAAATCCCAAAAATTGTTATTCCGGCAAGAACTCAAAGAATCAGAATTGATCCAAGGAAGTATTTTGCATCAGAGAACGACCTCGCATGGTTTATTTCCGCGCTGTCAACGACACGATTTCCTATCGTTGTGGAACTTCCGGAAAACGTGACATCACAGGAGGCATATCTGGATATATCCAGAATATTTGAGTACCTTCCGCATGAATATATGTCGCTGCCAATTACTTCATATTCCAGCAGTTTGAAGAATGAAACTGCTCTATTCAGAATATTTCTGACAGACAAAGGATCTCAAGGAAGGGAATCAGTTTCCATTGACAGTTCAGTAATTTTCGAAAACGGATCGCTGAGGAAAAAGTTTAGCGATCATCTGAAAGAAGAA
The DNA here is from genome assembly GCA_023488885.1 of Thermoplasmatota archaeon. GTDB lineage: Archaea > Thermoplasmatota > Thermoplasmata > Thermoplasmatales > Thermoplasmataceae > JAJZOM01. The sequence goes on from JAMDDH010000056.1 coordinate 19,533, forward strand.
TACCTGTTTGTGTCGAGGATGCTGTGGAATATGGATGAATCTTCCTTGAACTCTTTTCTGCAATACTTCAACAGCCTGCCAGATAACCTCGGAATGGACCTCAGGTTCAGGTACAGTCACGCAGAATACACCTTCTCTTTAAATCCCGGGATCGATTTCGCCATATACCTTTTCAACGGTGCTCCCACAAGGGAAAAACGAAATTATTATGAAGGGAAAATTAAGGATCTCGCAGTCACACCAGAGGATTTTGAGAAGGTTGCAGCAATCTATCTGAAACTCCTTGATGATGCCGAATCCAATGAGATTAATACTGTACTTGTCCAGTCTCTCAACATCCTGAAATATACGGAAATGGCAAAAAATCTCAGTGATTACCTTGAGAATTCACTGAAGATATATTCAAGGCTCGGGGACAGTTTTCCCTTCTTGGAAGTATTCAGGTTATTGTCCAACGAAGATGGAATGCCAGATTCAGCGCTTTCATCCTTCATACTTTCAAACAAGTCAGCGTGCAGGAAATACGTGGACGATTTTCTCGCAGACGGTAAATCATATCCTGGGTTTCTTCTCGTCGAAAAAGTCCTTGAAGGTTCACTTGGTAAAAAAGCAGTAGATGATTTTGTGTTCAAAGTTTATTTCAGGAGCCTCCAGAAATACAATCTGGATGCAGGCATCGGTTTCCTTGAGAATTACATTGATTCAGGTTTTTTTGACAAAGACGTTGCAATTGATATCATGAAGGATCTATTCAAGAGAAACAGGAAAAATTCAGACCCGGAAATATCACAAAGTATAAACGATCTCTTTGACAAACTTACTGAGATGGGACTTTCACAAAAAGAGAAAGATAAATTCAGGAAGTTTCACGGAGAAAATTAAAATTTGTTTATTCGTCTATAAACATGTAGTTACCATAATGGAGAAAACTATTAATATACGAATCAGATGTATATCTAAATAGGGAAAATATGGATATACAGAATCTATTCGGTTCGAATTATCAATTTGTGCTCCTTCTTCTTACTCTGTCATCTGGATTATTTATTGGCCTGGCACTTAAGAAAGGACTGATGTCAGTAGTTCTCGGAGTAGTTGGTTATTTAATTGCATCGTACATAGCACTTCCATTGATTCCAACCATTTCTGTGTCATCATTTGCTGCACTCGGAAGGTCATATGCAGGCTTGATACAGTTTAATTCCCCGATTCTTTCGTTTTCGTTAGTGGTTTTTGCAATAGGTCTTGGTCTGGGGATATGGAGAGGATAATGAAGTCTATATCCTTAGGCTTGTGACCTGAAATAAACAAGACCTCATCTTGAAGGAGTTTTCAGAAAACACCGGCATTTTTCAAAAACTTATCGTATTTCTGCATAACCTGTTCATCGACAGATTTCCTCGTCTGCCCAACAACAGCTTCTATCTGCTGTTGGTCGATCTCCTTTGCTGAGCCGTTCTCAATGGCATTCCTGAATGCCTGCTCCGCGACTTTCCTGCACATGTAATCAATATCTGCGCCAGTGTAACCCTGTGTCATTTCAGCCAGATGCAGATAGTCGATTCCCGGAGATATTTTTCTTCCCTTTAGGGAAAGCTCGAACATCTTCTTTCTGGCGTTCAGGTCCGGCGGGCCTATGAATATATTTTCATCAAAGCGGCCTGGTCTCATCAGCGCCTCATCTATGTCCCACGGATTGTTTGTTGCTCCTATGATCAGAACCATGTTCTTGCGATCCCTGTTAAATCCATCCATCTCCGCCAGGAGTTGTGGAACCGCCCTCTTCATGACAGACGAATCTGTCCGGCTACGTTTTGGAGCAAGTGCATCAATTTCATCAAAAAATATCACGGTTGGAGCAGTTTCTCGTGCCAGGCGGAAGAGTTGTTCAATCTTCTTCTCGAAGGATCCGAACCATTTGCTGAGCAGAGTCGAGGGGTTAATATAGACAAATTTTGCATTCACTTCGTGAGAAATGGCGCGAGCTACGAAAGTTTTCCCTGTTCCCGGGGGGCCGTAGAGTAGTAACCCTCCTCCCGGAGAAATCTTATATTCTTTCGCGAGAGATGCATTTCTGGCTGGATATATAACCTTGTTGAAAATTTCCTCCTTTACCTTCTCAAGTCCAGCAACATCATTGAAAGTAACGTCCGGAACGTTAGCGACGCTTACTCCGAGTTCCTCGTAAGATCTCGCATAATCCTCGCTTTCCCCCGGTTTTACGGATTCTCTGGCAGTTTGATTTGCAGCATCATTCTTTGCTCGCTTCCCCATGTTAATAAGTTTCTCAGCATTCTCTACTCTGACCTTCTTAAGTTCTCCTTCGCTCTGGGCAGCGGCATCGAGAAGATTCTTTGCAGCTTCGTAATATTCCGTAGAGGCTGCTTCATTGTTACCGGAACTGATATTTTCCTCTGCTTTCCTCAGATGATAATACGTATTTTCAAGCAAGTCTCTGACATTCATTCCGTTCAAATAGGTAAAACATTCAGTCAGTATAAATTAGTTTCCTGATCAGAAATTGTGACGCGAATCCGCTATCTATCCTTGATTTTAAGTAGCTTTCCAGTTCAAAATTCATAACTTCGCCATATAGGTTAAATTTTTATAATTATTCGTGAATAGCCTAAATGCATGACAGGAGAACCAAATCGTGATCCGTCTGACACAAAGGAATTCTTGCGTATTTCATCTCACAGCGTCAGGAAATTGAGATCTGAAAAGGGAGTATCAAAGTACTCCAGAATTAAACTGAAAAAATTGCAGTTAAAAATCAGGGATTTGAAAAGCTCAACTCTCAAATCACAGGACAAGCAGGATCTGATGTTTGAAATAAGCAACGAAATTCTCTCTTCGGAAAATTCAGGAGATTTAATTGAGTCAGAATACGTAAATTACTTATCCGGTGTTGTTTCTGGCTACAAGGAACGGTTTGCAACGTCTTTTCCTCCCGAAGATGCAAATATGCTTATCCTCAGTGAATACCGAAGCACTTTTGACATAATTAAGAAACTTGGTTCCGGTGAATCATGCCAGAGGTGGAAAGTATACAATAAAGGGAGCAAACAGGAATCCCTTCTTACTATCTATAACTTGGACGAAGGATTTTTTCCGGAACGTTTCTACGGAAGTTCCGCAGCGTGGAGGACGCTTGACCACAAGAATATCCTGCGCCTTCGAGAGGCATACGCACACAAGAAAAGCTACGGAATTGAAACGGAATTTGTAGAACAGGACGCCCTTTCGGTGTCAGGCACAGGCAGCCCGTTGAAACTGGAGGAAGCTCTCTTTGCAGCCTATCAGATTGCTGAAGGTCTCGAGTATGCCCATGGAAAAAATATCCACCATCTGGTTTTGTCTCCAGAGAATATCTATGTTGCAAATACGGGAACCCTTAAGATAGCGGGCTGGAATCAGGCTGCAATGCTCAGGATTGGAGAATCCATGCAAATTAATTCAAAGAAAAGCATGCTTAGATATGCTGCACCAGAAGTTATCAATCCCGGCATAGGGAAACCTTCTCAATTTTCGGACATATTTAGTCTTTCACTTCTTACGATGAATTTGCTGCTTGGTGGAACCCTTGAAACTTTACCGGAACCGCAGGAAAACACACTCCATAACGAATCACACGCAAAGCTTGTAAGTGCACTGGAGAAGCTGGAACGACTTGATCAGGATATTCGGGGACTTCTCAAGCGTGGAATATCTCCTATTCCTGGAGAAAGAGGCAACGCTTCCCAATTCAAAGAAGCAATCGGAAAACATCTGAGATTTACCGTGAAAGGGGAAGATAAAGGAGCAAATCTTGATGCTACGGAGTATAGGCACTCCATGGCATCGAAAAACTCCCCTCCAGATCCTGAGGAAACAGAGACTCAGAAAGAAAAAGTAACGCGGATTGAGATTAGCCTCGTAGGGGCACCGCCAGTCTCTTCTGCTGGCACGAGAAATCCGAATAGGGAAGAAGACTCCCTGAGATCAGTTGCGGCAGAACTGGAGGGCTTGATTGAAAAGGAAAGGTATGACGCAATCCTCCAAACCTTGAAGAACAGGGAAAGTACTATTCTTAGTGTATACCCGAATCTGAAGGATTCTATCGACGTAATGAAGTCAAACCTTTCTGCAGTTGTTAAATTCCCTATGGTTCCAAGAAATGAAGTGAATACAAGGATACATGACCTGATTACTACGCTAGAAGGTTGACAGCTTTACATTTATATGTGGGTACCCCGGATTGTTCGCAAGAGATGTCCAAGATTCTGGAGAAGGAGAAAATTATCTGTGATAAGGGGGAAGCTGCACTACCAGGGGGTAGGTGGTGAGTTAAAAACTTTAAGCTTAGGCTTAAGAACTTGTTGCTGTTTGGTTGACGCCACCATAAAAAATCCTTACCCACCAACCTCGCTTCCAAAGAAGGAATACAAGGAAGCAGCTTTGAATAATTTGAAAGAACTCAATTTACCGAAACTCAGTCTTGCGGCTCCTTGGCATGGATACGAACTTGAGCATTGGCCGGAAGAATTTGCTAAAGACGCAATGAAAATTGTTAACGGAAATCATTACGATGCTGCAGAGAGCCTTTCTAAACTTAGGGAGAAGGTATAAGCATCTCCAGTCATTCTTAATCTAGGTGAAATATGTCACATGATCTCGGAATGAAAATACCTGGAAAAATTATGAAGGTTCTGGGAGAAAAAAATTCTAACCGGGAGAACTCTGTTATTTTTCTTCTAAGTCAGAATGATTCCGGCTATCCGCATGTAGCTCTTCTATCTCCTTTTCAGGTCCTTTGCCTGAATCAAACTCGCCTGCTTGTCATGATCAATTCATTTTCCGGAACCACCCAGAACATTAGCATGAATGGAAAAGGTACGCTAATAATCCAGTGTCTACCAAGTGTTGAATATGTCAAATGCAGGTTCGAAAGATACGTTGCAGCCAACTCACACATCGACATAGAATCAGAATCACTTTTCCTGGCAGAGACAGTATCCGTTCTGGAGGATTTTTCCGAGAAGGCTCCTCTCATATCAGAATTACTCTTCAATGCAGAAAGCGTCGAAGAAAAGTATTCTGGAAATTTTTTAAGAATGCTGAGGCTTGCCAGAGAAGATAAATTATTTTAGGATTCTAATCAGTCAGTTTCTCTTTTCCCCACTCTCTCAGCAGATCAGTTTTCACGCCGACCATGTTAAGAACCCTGCCTACGGTAAGGTCAGCCAATTCCACCATATTCTTTGGCTCGAAATACAGCGGAGGAAGAGGCGGCATTATGATTCCGCCCGCTTCGGTAACCTGTACCATGTTCCTGAGTTGGATGAGATTTAATGGAGTCTCCCGTGTAAGGAGGATGAGTGGTCTTCTCTCTTTCAGGGCCACCATTGCTGCTCTAGTCACAAGGTTTTGCTCAAAACCTGTGGCAATGCTTGATAGTGTTTTCATTGAGCATGGTGCAACTATCATGCTATCTGTAATGAAGGACCCACTTGCTATCGGTGCCTCAAAATCATACTCGCTATATGCGTAAGTTGCCATCTTCTCAACTTCTTCGCGTTCTTTATGCAACTCAAGCCTGATTGTTGCCTCTGCTGCACTACTTATTACTGCGTGAGTTTCAAGGTTCTCGATCTTTGAACATGCCTGGAGTAGCCTTGTTCCATAGATTGCACCGGTTGATCCAGTTATGCAAACCACGATTCTTCTCTTCATGAATCCACGTAATTCCTGTTTACAGTCATTTAACGGTATTCTCCTTTTAATGATTGTTATGTTTCAAGTCTGTAATCACTCAAATTGGAATTAAAAGAACCGTGTGGTTGAAGGCATCACGAATATCCCTTAAACATCGGCGAGAGGCTTGATCAGTGAGCCAGTGGCGCCCATGAACCTAAGATGGAAGGCCAGAAAATGGAACTCATGGGCGTTATTTTCGATTATTTATTTGCCTGCCCTTGCCAGGAGGTACAGATTGCCCGGCAAGAGAGGGTAAGTTTCCGGATCCCCCGACATGCGGGATATCCCATGCAAGATTGTCAGATCCAACAGCGGATGACTTGCCCACCAGGTTCTAGCTGACTTCTTTTGAAATTTCCGCTGTTTTTTGATACTTTTCAGGGTTATTCAAGTGCTTACCATAAACAGTTCTGACCACTACAACATCTTCCTTCTCAAGATCTATATCATCGGATGCCACTGTCTACCGGAATTCTTCATGGGTCATCTCGTGATCTGTGCGTGCTTAGGATACTCATCATCCGGGAATAGCACAGGGAGTATGTTTTCCTCCGTGAATTTTATGATGTTGATTCTGTGTTGTTCCATTGCAACTCTGGCTTTTCTCGAATCACGATTGAGAATGGCCTCCAGCTATGCCACATGGCCATTGGAAAACCGATACGGGCCGTTTGACGTTCGAGGTCAGGCACTCCTTACAGAAGAAACCATGGACCAGTTATCTCAATGAAAATAGCCACAATCAGATAGATTGCAAAAGTATGTTTAGATAGATCAAAAAGGAAAGCTGAAAAATTGGAGCTGTGTGAATGTAATACCCCACGGTGGTTAACACCTGAGATGGGAAAATATGCCAGAACTATCTGTAAACAGGGGAAGAAAAAGCTCACAATGTCGGTATAATTGGATTGCTGTGGCGTGTTAAAATAATTATTTACTGTTCAACGGAAGAATGGAATTATCGTTAAAATTTGTTATGTTCAGTTCGGGGACTGTGCCTCTACCCTCCGCCATCGAATTGATTGCCCTATTTGCCATGATCTCCCTGCAATTGAAGTCTTTATACTGTTCCTTCAGAAAATCGGTACTGGAGTTGCTGATGATTACGTACACGCCCCTATCCCACAGTTCCTTCGCAACCTTATGCAACCTGATCTGATCTTCTCCTCTGAATCCATTTGAGGTATAGTCAGTGAAACGAGAAGTTCTGGAAACGGGCATGTAAGGGGGATCGAAGTAAACAAGATCTCCTTCAACGGCATCCGAAACTGCAGATTCAAAGTCTTCATTTTTGAACACTGCGTCCTTGAAGGCTTCACTAACTGAAAGAATCTGGTCAGAATCAGGAATACGGGGGTTATTATAATTGCCAAAGGGAACATTGAATCTTCCTTCAGAATTTACCCTGAAAAGCCCGTTGAAACAATGGCGATTCAGGTATAATAAGAGGGCAGATTTCATGACTGGTTCTTCTGCAATTCTGGTATTATTGAAGAGTTCCCTCGCCTGATAGTAATGTTCCTTCACGTTTCCGTACGACAATGACTTGAGAGCATCACAAAGCTCAAGCGGTTTTTTCATAACTACATTGTAGAAGTTGGAAAGATCATTATTTGTATCGGAAAGCACGGCCCTCTTAAGTAATCCTCGTCTGCGTAATTCAAAATAAAGAGCTCCTCCTCCAAAAAAAGGTTCAAAGTAGGTTCCAAATGATTCCGGAATCAGGCTCATCAAGTGCGGAATCAGCTGTCTTTTCCCACCGGCCCATTTCAGGAGTGGTTTAATCATTAATTGGAAATGATAATCAACATTTATTTTCTTCGTGTCGGTGTCGGGTGAATATATAAAAATTATCGAGACATGATCCTGTCAATGCGCATAGGTAGTCTGTTCAAAGGCTTATACCGCCGTCCACTACGAACGTCTGCCCGGTAATGAAGCTATTCGCAGGGTTGATCAGGAATTCTACGACTCTGGCAACATCCTCTACTTCACCCCATCTTCCCATTGGGGTCATCTTTTCAACTTTGGCCCTGAAATTCACGTTTTCACGCGCCTCCTTATTAATGTCCGTCCTTATGTAACCGGGTGCAACGCAGTTAACTCTCACCCTGGGAGCAAGTTCTTTTGCAAGAGCCTGGGTTATATGTATCAAACCAGCCTTTGAAGCCTGGTATCCATACCCCCATGGGTCTGTGACAAGACCATATACTGAGGATATGTTGACAATTGAACCACCTTCAACGATTGAGGATGCAAGCTCTCTCGCAAGATAAAATGGTGCGGACAAATTCAGCGAGATAACTTTTTCCCAGTCGTCGTTTGTTGTATTCGAGAGCGTATTTCCTGTATATATCCCCGCATTGTTTACAATAGCGAACAACGATGGATTCGACTCTTTCAACTGAGTTATGAAACCGGGAATTTCATCTTTGCGGGAAAGATCAATCATCAATGCTTCTGATTGAACATGGAGTTCCTGTATCTCTTTTACAGTCTGTTCGGCTTCATCAGATCCGCTGTTATATGTAATAACTACGTCATAACCGGATCCTGCCAGTTGTAGTGCTATTGCCTTCCCGATACCGCGATTTCCACCTGTCACCAATACGGTTCCGGTTTGTTTAATCTGACCCATGATCACGTAAATAGGTTTTCCATAAAACTTCTTTCCTCGAAATCATAAAATTGAAAATTGATCGCAAAAAAACAAAGGTTATGAGGGATGAATCATTATTTCACACGACTGCTATGGCGAGACTGGTTGAACATAAAAGAAACAGACCATATGTTGTAAAGGTTGGCGGAGAAGATGCGTACATATGTGGATGTGGACTCTCCGGAAAAAAACCATTTTGTGATGGAACACACAAGAAAACTCTGGACGAGAAGGATCAGCTCTATATATATGATGAAAAAGGAAACAGGGTGGGCATAACTTCGTTCTACGACAACGAATAAAGGCAGGATTCCTATTTTCCGGATTCCAGCAATGCCTTCATTGCCTCCTGAACATGTTTTCTGGGGGCAAACTGTGAATTATAAACATGAATTATTTTTCCGGATCTTGAGATAACGTATGTCACTCTGGGCGGAACAATTCTGCCTTTCACATCGTACAGGAGCCGTATATTCTGATCCTCATCACTAATGAGAATAAATTTGAGTGATCTATGTTCTCTGAATTTACGGTGTGATTCAATAGAATCGGAACTGATGCCTACTACTTCGGCGTTAAGTTTTTTGAGTTCATCCCAGTTATCCCTGAAACTGCAGGCTTCAGCAGAGCATCCCGGAGTTTCATCCTTTGGATAAAAATAGAGGATTACATCCTTTTCTCTCAAAGTATCAGACAGTTTGAACTTCAAACCGGTATCTGTGATCCCTTCAAAGTCAGGTGCCTGACTTCCAATTTTTAGTACCATACTTATTGGAATTGATACATCAATATAAACTCGTACAGGAGTCATCAATCACAGTAAAAAATATTTTTGGCATAAAAAACGCGAATATCATATAAACTGTTTAGAATCAGGTATTTGGCAGCAACCAAATTAACCCTATTTTTCGTTCTTTTCGACCTCGGCCCACTTCTTTTCAAGAGAGGCCTTGAGATTCATTATCTTTGTCATGTTATCTTCTTTCTTTCTTAGTTCTTCAGGTACCCTCATACCCTCTTCGACGTCATACCTGAAATTAATAATTGAAGACTGACTGATTTTGTATTTCTTTGACAGATCTGCGATCCGACCGTCAATGGAACTAAGGACGTGTTTCATCACGCCATATTCCAGAGAATCCTGTAGTGCCCTTCTAATCACCTGAACGACAGTTTCGTTCTCACTTCGCAGAAGATTGATTGCCGAAAGCTCATCCTTACCGAGGGTAATGCTGACTTCTTGTTCCTCCTCCATTCCCTCATCTTCGGGTTCCACTTCCTTCGGCTTTTTCAGGGGCATAATTTTACTCATCCTTGTATTCGATAAGGATAATTTTGATTGTTATACTGTATAAAAATGTTAAGGCTGAGAAAAATTACAGGCTATCACGCCTGTGATCTCAGTGCCGCGTCCCTGTATCCCAGGGCATTTGCGTACTGGAAATCCTCAGCAGGAATCCTAATGGTCGCTCCAGGTGCAAGAGTTTCCAGTTTGTTGCCTATTAAACTCGATCCACCACCAACAGGTATAAGGGCAGTAATTCGGTCAAGTTCTTCTCTGAGATTCTCCCTCAGCTTGTCAAGGATCTTTGCGGCAAGGTTATTTAGAATAGGTTCAGAAACAGCGGGGCCACCGACTTCTCTTTGCTTGAATACCACGACTTGGCTGATTGCTTCCCTGGCAATATCTGTAGGCACTACGAAACCGGTTTCTTTTGCGATGTGCTTGCCTATCCCGGCGACTACGTCACCCACCCCTGCCTGAATACTGAATGACATCTCAACTACTGGTTCCATGTTCTTGAGGTTAACAGTCAGAACATCAGTAGTCCTTGAGCCGATATCCACAACAACTCCGTATCCGTACTGCGTTTTTATCATTCCTTTGTCCAGAAGATACAACGCCGCTCCCACTCCCTGCGGCCTCATTACCATCTTGGAAATCCTGAACGTCCTCGTCTCTCCGGCCAGTGATTTTACGACAAACTCTTTTCCCTGGAGATATTCTCTGGCTGCATTGACTTCATGTTCGAATGTACCGAGAGGAGTTCCGCTGCCTATCGTTATATCTACCGGTTGACCATCTTTACCGGCGCCGCTCACCCAGAGGGCTCCGGCGAGAAGTGGCAACGAGTCCGGGTCAGAGAGTCTTCCATCACCCTGCGGTTCCCTCACACTAGCTCCAGTGGCATTTTCCCCAAAAAAGAACGGTTCGCTGTCATTAATCGTTAGCACGGTAGTTGTTCCACCTATACCCCAATTCTTTGCCTCTGTCGGAGCCCATCTTGAAGGGAACTTCTCTCTAAGTCCATCTGCCCCTACTACTTTCGTATCTCCATATCCCAGATCAACACCTATTGTTATCAAACATATTCACCTTTCTAGCTTAAAGCTAACAGAACGATTCACCGATTTCACATTATTTGTGCCTGAAGCCATCAGGTCCATGGAGCAGGCCTCGCAGCCCAAGCTCACGCTACGCTTTCGTTGCATTGTCGTGTTCTGTTCTAAGCTCAATACTATTAGCAAACGTGCATTTAAGGTTTTGCCTCGTTGTCATGCAAATCCACAACTAGTGGTTTGGCATTTTCTAGGGTAAACAAAAATTATGTATTTTAAGTCCAGTTTCGCAGGTGAATTCTAAAGCTCCACTGTAATCCGAACTCAAAGCAATTTAAATAATATTTACTGATTACAAGCGCATGGACCATATAGTGCAGTCTATTTTTCAACACTCCGGCGAAGTTGCGAACCGGGCTCTTGAAAGAAATGTCCTGGAAGAGATCAAGAAGAGAATTGCAGATTCAATAGTCACATCTTACGGTGCCAGAAATGCAAAGCCGGTCTTAATAGAGAAAAAGGCCCTTCTCCCTTCTTCAGGGAAATACAACTCACCTGTTTACTTCAGCAGAGATTTGGCCTCACCCGACGTTGCTACCCTGATAAACGGTTCCATGACCAGGTATCTGGACTTCAACGATACGTACCTTTCCAAAGAAGCTCTTCACCCGTCTGATAACATTCCGCCGATACTTTCCATGGCCTATGCGAAAGAGCTCTCTGGATCATCAGTCGCTAAAGCTGTCTCTCTGGCCTATGATGTTGTGGGAGCACTTTCCGATGCAGTTTCGGTAAGGGACCGTGGATGGGATCACGTTGTATACATTTCTATTTCCTCGGCTTCTGGCCTGGGATTATTGCTCGACTTGGACGAAGAGAAATTTGAAAACAACCTGAATCTGGCCATAAATAACAACATAAGCCTGAGACAGACAAGAGCGGGAGAACTCAGCATGTGGAAGGGGTGCACGGCATCAGATGCTTCGAGAAACAGTGTATTCGCATCGTTGCTGGCAATGGAAGGGTTCACAGGGCCTTCGCCGATTTTTACCGGTGAAATGGGTTTCTTTAAGCAGGTATCCGGTGAATTTGACCTTAACCTGCAGCATGGAAAGGTTCTTAGAACCATGATTAAGAACTTCCCCGTGGAATATCACGCAATGAGTGCCGCGGAGGTAGCGTCTAACTTGAGATCCAGGATCGAGGGAAAAATCGAAAAGGTAAACGTAGAAACCTTCGAAGTTGCACATAAAATCATAATCAAGGATCCTGAGAAACTCAGGCCAAGAACAAGGGAAACCGCAGACCACAGCATGCCCTATATTGTTGCGTATACCCTTGTATATGGTGCTCCCAATCCCTCCTCCTATGAAGATCACCTACTACACGACAGCAAAATACTTGCACTGATTGACAGGTCATCGTACACTGTAACGGACAAATTCAACAGCATGTATCCGGAGTACCTGCCTGTGAAGATTGAAGTGACCACTGACAAAGGAAAGTTTACCGAGGAACTGGACGTACCCAAAGGACATCACAGGAATCCATATACCTGGGACGATCTTGCAAGGAAGGCAAATTCAGTGATGGGAGAAGACAACTCCAGGAAATTAATGGGTTTTATGAAGAATTTCGAGAAAAGATCGATCGGCGAACTCTTCGAGGTGATATCGGATGTCAATTTTAAGGGATAATATCAATTCCGGCCCTAAAGCGCTAACTGAACTCTTGAAAAACGACTTCATAGTGGCTCCCGGTGTCTTCAACGGAATATCTGCGATTCAGGCGGAACGGGCGGGATTTAATTCCATTTATCTTTCCGGGTCAGGCGTGGCTGGTTCCATGGGACTACCAGATCTCTCTGTTACTACATTAACCGAGGTTGCCGACGAGGTCAGAAAAATCACTGCGGTATCCAAATTGCCGTTAATTGTGGATGCTGACACTGGGTTCGGGGAACCCATAAATGTAACAAGGACAATAAGGATCCTTGAAGCGGCAGGCGCTGCAGCGCTTCATCTCGAAGACCAAGTCTTACCCAAGAAATGTGGTCATCTCAACGGAAAGAAGATAGTTGATAGAGATGAGATGAACAGGAAGATCAGGTCTGCCACTGAAGCAAGGAAAAATAACGATTTCATTATCATAGCACGCACTGATGCGAGGTCTGTGCTTGGAATAGACGATGCTATAGATCGGGCCAATTCTTATCTCGAGAGCGGTGCCGATATCATATTCACCGAAGCAATGGAGAGTATAGACGAGTTCCGGAAATGTGTGAGGGGAATTCATGGGCCGCTCTTAGCCAACATGACGGAATTCGGTAAGAGTCCGCTTCTGTCTACAAAAGAACTAAGAGACCTGGGATACAGAGCGGTAATTTTCCCGCTAACCGCTTTTCGTGTAACATTGAAGGCCGTTCAGTCTACTTATGACGACCTGTATAAATCTGGGACGCAGAGAGATTTTATTGATCGTCTCATGCCCAGATCAGAATATTATGATGTTATTGGTTACCACGAGTATGAGGATGAAGACTTGAATCTTTATAATTTTAAAAAAGGAGGAAAATGAATGGGAGAAATGATCGCACCCAAGGGACTCGCAGGAGTTGTAGTTGACAAGACGGCCATTGCCATAACAGACTCGGAAGGAGTTTTGCTGTACAGGGGTTACAGAGCCATAGATCTGGCTGAAAAAGCTCACTTTGAAGACGTAGCTTTCCTCATAGTGAATGGTAAACTTCCTTCTAAATCGGAGAAGGAAGCTTTCATTGCTAAACTGAAATCAGGTTTTGGCATTTCAGAAGATATCAACAGAGTGATCTCCATTCTGAAGGAAAAAGACATGATGAGGGCGCTCAGATCACTTGTATCGATGTACCCGTACAGGAGTAAAGACCAGGATGATCTCATGCTGGAAATGGCGTCAAAGTTTCCTGAGCTCATATCAAATGCTTTCCGCCTTTCTCGTGGGATGCAGCCGTTGAATCCTATTGAAGGGACATATGCAGAGAGAGTTTATTATCTTCTGACCGGAAAAAATGACCCTAAAAAAGCAAGGTACCTTGAAGAACTGATGATACTCTACATGGAGCATGAATTCAACGCTTCGACTTTTGCCCTTAGAGTTACAGCATCCACACTTGCTGATCCAGTTTCTGCATTCACCACTGCCCTTGCAACACTTAAAGGTCCTCTTCATGGTGGAGCTAATGCTGAGATCCTGGAGTTCTTCGATGGTTTCAAGGATGTCCAGGAAGCCATTGTATACGTGGACACCCAACTCCAGAAAGGTGAAAAAGTGATGGGCTTTGGTCATCGCGTTTACAAGAGACTTGATCCCAGGGCACAATTTGTCAAGATGAAGTTGCGGGAGTTAGCAGGTGACTCAAAGGTTGTGAAAATTGCAGAGGCAATAGAGCAAAGAATGTGGGAAAAGAAGAGTATACCGGCGAATGTAGATTTCTTTGCTGCATTATATATGCATCTCCTCGGGATACAAGAAGACTTTTACACGCCGTTATTTGCGGCATCCAGAGTATTCGGCTGGTGCGCGCACTACAAAGAACAGCTTTCAGACAACAAGTTAATCAGGCCTGATGCACAATATGTGGGGCCAACAGGTCTCAAATTTTAATTTTTTCCACAGTTTTCTCAGATTCATTGAATAATTCCAATGTCTAGACTATATCAGATAACATTTATTTCTACAGGTTTAGATGCCCGATCATAGGCAGAGAAGCTTTCAAGCTCAAACGGATAACCCACTATTATGTGAATCGCTCCGGAGTTTGAAAACATGTGTTTATCTTCATCGGATGGAAGGGTTATGCCGGATGGGTGGGAATGAACGCTTCCCACAATTGAAAAATCTATGGGTTTGTTGTATAGATAAAAAAGAGTATGCCTGTCTCCCTGTATCGTGCCTGGAAGCATTGCTATTTCGTAAATTACGTTTTTTTCAGCTTTGAGGAAAGCACCGAATTCCAATGGTAGTGAGTCTCTGGAGGCTTCCATTATCATCCGGAGTGTTCTTTTCCTAATTGACCACATTTTTGATGAGCTTCTCCCTCATTCTGTCATAGAATGAATTTCTGAAAGTTATAAATTCAGCCTTGTTCTTTGACACAGAAATCAATATCTCATCTCTTGAATCCACAGGATATTCCCCTTGCCCGTCAATAATGACTACGGAGTCCTGTTCGTTGCCTGACAGTTTAATTCGCACTATCTCGTTAGCTGGAATAACAACAGGTCTCACTCTCGACCTGAAAGGTGCAAGGTATGTTACAACCATTGCTTCGAGAGTCGGAAAAATTATCGGCCCACCTGCACTGAAAGAGTATGAAGTAGATCCTATGGGAGTTGCAACAATAATTCCATCCGCGCTGGTACTGTCGAAAAAGGAATCACCGACATATACTCTAAATTTTCGTATTTTGGCTATTTTACTTGTGTGTACAACCACTTCATTGGCGCATTCCAGGGTCTCCATGCCATTTATAGAAACCTTCAGCTTCATGGTTTTCTCAATTTTATATTCTCCTCTCAGGAGTTTATAAATGGATTTCTCAACATCGCCTATTTCTACCTCACTCAGGAAACCAAGTCCGCCCATGTTAATGCCAAGTACTGGCCCTTGCGGCAATTGCAAGGCTCTCAGCACAGTGCCGTCTCCTCCTACTGCTATGATTATGTCGGCCTTGATGTTCTCCAGGTCTGTGCTTTTCGTTCCCAGAAACTTTGCAGCCTCTCTGTCGTAGATTTTCTCAACGTTGTCCGGAAGTATTTCAGTTATCCTGCTGACCACTTTTGCACATCTAGGGCAGCCTTTCCTTATTATGAATGCCATCTTCATATGAGTTCACCCAGAATTTCCCTGTTCCTAGCAGCAATCATGTTCCTGCGCACAGTTACGTCAAGGCCCATGTTAAATTCACCTCCGTGTTCATCCGAAACTATCCCTCCAGCTTCTCTGACAATCATTACTCCGGCCGCAACGTCCACGTTTCTGATGTAACTCCCGTCTCCAATATATGCAACGAGATCGACGGATCCCTTAGCTAGAAGAGCCATTTCCAGGGAAGCACATCCAAAGTATCTGTGTCTTCCGGGAAGTTCCATAATTTTCTTCCTTAAAGTATCGTCGCCAGAGCCTATGCTGGATATATATCCTCTCACCGGGACTTTGGAAACCATGATGGTACGGTTATTAAATTTGCTTCCTTTTCCTTTTTCTGCATAAAATGAATCTCCATTTGCAAGATCCATTATGAAACCACGGCTCAGGCTGTTAAAATCATCAATAAGTGTCGCCATGGATACCGAATAAAACGGTATTCTATTCTCTGCGTTAAAGGTCCCGTCGAGTGGATCCGTCAGTAAGGTTTCCTCATAACCTCGATCCAGGAAACCTACTTCTTCACTCATAATGTTGAAAGGGAGATCTGTGTCCTGCACGTAATTTATAATAACGTCCTCACAAATCTTATCCATGTGGTGCGTCGCTGTTCCGTCCGCTCCTATGCCGACTATGTTCTTGATTAAAGGTTGATTCTCCCCGGAACTGAGTTTTTC
This sequence comes from Thermoplasmatota archaeon, assembly GCA_023488885.1. Lineage (GTDB taxonomy): Archaea > Thermoplasmatota > Thermoplasmata > Thermoplasmatales > Thermoplasmataceae > JAJZOM01. The sequence continues at coordinate 35,850 of JAMDDH010000056.1, forward strand.
CATAATCAGTTTCCCGATTTCTGAAAACTTGAGGTAAAAGTCTTCCATTTTATAAAATAGATATGGGGATGCAGGATATAATATTCGGGACTTTAGTCTGGGGATGTCAGGCTTTCCAGAAGTGTGTTCAATCTCTGTGGAAGGCGTTTCAAAGCATAACCAAGTAGATCAACTGACTTATATGATCCATCAGTCTCAAACTGGAAAACAAACTTCGTGTCATCTTCAATTATCTTAACACCGCTTCTGTCCATCAACTGAGTTATTTTGCTGCAGGGCGTATCGTCTGTAAAGGTTATCGTTTTGCTATCTTCGGATATTACGTTAGAAGGACATGTTTCCTTAATATTTTTCCAGTCTTCGATTTCAGCCTTGGTTACCAGATATTCTCTGTGGTATTTGTAGGACACTCCCGAGGTAGCCTGCCATTTCGTATGTTCCCTGCCTCTACCAAGAATTGCCTCGGCGGTCACAAGCATAGCCTGTTTGGGCCCAAGTTTCACAACTGGTATGTTCAAATCACTTGGCGTCAGTTCCGGATTACCAAGGGGTTGCAGGTCTGCAGATGTGACAACAGCCGGCCCGATTTTGTTTATCGAGTAGGACATCGTGCATAGCGGGCATCCTTTTCCTTCGCATACGCATTGATCCCTGAAGTTCATTTTCTGATCTGTTATCAGTGGAACAAGGGATAGTCTGTGAGCAACAATTTCATCGAAAAGAGGCAATGACGAATCGTAAACATTACCTTCCCTGTCCCTAATCTGCCCATGGTGGAAAACTACCTTGTCTATGGCAAGTTTCGGAATATCGTCCATTAATACTCTCCTGAGAGAGTTTGCAATGGAAGGAGTTATACCGTCAATAACAAACCTAATGAACCTATCCTCTGACTTAAGAATCTTAAGAGACATTTGCGACTATACTCTCCTTCCCCTTTTTCCTCCTTTTTTCTTAGTACCGTCATGGGGGATCGGGGTCACTTCTTCTATTCTAAGAATCTTGAAACCTGCTCGTGATAAAGCCCTAATTGCGGACTGGGCTCCCGGCCCTGGTATTTTTGATTTACTGCCTCCCGGTGCTCTGACTTTTATTATCAGATCAGTGATTTCTTTCTCTCTAAGTTTATCGGCAATCAGGTCTGCAGCTTTCATAGCTGCGTACGGGCTTGATTCATCTCTATCATTCTTGACGACCATTCCACCGGTTGCCTTCGCAATAGTTTCAGCCCCGGTTGTATCCGTCACCAGTATTATTGTATTATTCTGTGAAGCGTAAATATGCGCTATGCCAGTCTTATTCATAGTTACTTAGTCTCCTTTTCTTCGGATTCCGGTTTAACCTCTTGTTCTTGTACCCCATTCAGGATAACCTGCCTCATTGGGTGAAGGTCGTCAGTAAAGGGAGAAACTTCAGTATAAAGGATGGAATCTTCAAGGTGCCCCTCGACCAGAAGGCTTGGTACAGTAACTCTCCTCCCGTCCAATATCACATGTCCGTGAGTGATCATCTGTCTCGCCTGTTTCATTGTTTTTGCAAGATTTTTCTTGTAAACAATTGTCTGGAATCTTCTAGAAAGTATGTCGTCTATCGTCAGTGTCAATACGTCGTCAAGAGTAGCATTCTGGTTAAGTATACTGTATCTGCTGAGCCGGTTTATTAAAGCTTGAAATTGCTTTCCAGCGTTCGGATCGTTCACTCTCATTCTGGCCTGCAAATCTCTCGCCTGGCTTCTGAACGATTTCAGAAGTTCCATACCCTTCCATAGCTCCCTCTTATTCTTGAGGCCGTATTTGACAAGGATCTGCTTTTCAGCATCTATTCTGTCTTTCTCCCAAGGGTGTCTTGGTGTTGAATATTTTTTATGTGGAAATTTAGGATCGCCCATTCATCATCCTCCTTAATCTTTTTTCCTCTGGACTCCCACGGTCAGTCCTTTTCTGCCATTTGACCTGGTTCTCTGGCCTCTGACCTTCTTACCCCTCTCGTGCCTGACTCCTCTATAGCATTTTATCTTCTTCATGGCATTAATGTCATCCTGAATCTGTATGTCAAGATCATTTGTAACGAGGTTAAGATCGTCTCCACTGACCATTTCCCTTCTGTGGTTAAGGGCCCAGGACGGAAGCCCTTCATATTTCTCAGACTCAACAAAGTCGCTAAGCTGGTCTATCTGCTCCTCGCTAAGCTCACCTATTTTTTTATTCTTAGGCAGTCCGAGTTTTAAAATAATCATGTCTGAAAGTCTAATTCCTACGCCCTTAAGGTCAGCAAGGGCTAACTCTACAGACCTCTCTCCATTCAGGTCTTTACTCGCAATTCTTACTATGTACTGGAAATCGTCTCTTTTTTCTTTTTGATCTTGAGCCATTGAACCATCCTTCAGTTAAATGTGCCTACCCTTATTGCTTCATATATTAAGATACTTTCATCAAAGGGGTAACGCCCTTATCTGTAAAGACAATTTAAAGTTACTTCAATATTTTATTTATAAAGAGTGAAGAGCTTGTGATCACGGTCTCCGTCAAATACACCCAATCTCACAAGAGAATCTATCCATCCGTAAGAGTAATTCAGAGCAGCAAAAGCATTTATCTCATCATTCTGTGTATGGAAGTGTTTTGCATCATTAAAGTAGCTCACTATCATTTTCATCGCATCTCTTGCATATTCAATTAAAAAAGAATCCTCGGGAACTGAAATTTTTATCTTTTTAAGCGCTTCTTCTTCCAATTCTATGTATTTTATCACTTTCTCTTTCAATTCCATTTTTCCAAATCCCCAAATCAATTTAGTACTTTCTGGTGATTACTCCTCGTTTTCAACAAGTTTGATACCAAGAAGTTTTTCTAGTTTTCTTGCTGTCCTTATTTCAGGCAGCAAATCACCGCGCTCTATGCTTGATAATACGTTTTTTCTCTCCAGGATCTTCGCTGCAAGTTCATCCTGGGTTAAGGATAGTTTTGATCTTGCCTGTTTGATCAGGTCTGCATATTCTGGTACGATCTGAAGAGTGTCTATATTTTCGGATCTCCTTCTTTTCGAGGAAGGCCTGGCCGGGGGAACAACGATCTTTTTCTGTGGAATCTTCACAGGTTCTATGTTCTGTTGTACTGACGGACTGGAAAACTTTGTCCTGACACTTTCTGCAGGAGTGCCATATCTGGCGCAGGATTCACAGACATTGAGGACTGCTCCGTCAATTCTAACCTTTGTCAAACGAGGTGCGCTTTTTCCGCACATTTCACAATCCATAAATATCAACGATCATAAGCAAACAATAGATAATAACTTAATTCTCCTCATTAAACCATATATTTTTATCTTTATCGCGCTCTTCTGCCCATTGGACCTAACATCTCTCGGAATAGTAAGGAAACAGGGAAAACTGTATACCACTTCACAGTACAGGGATTCGGTATATGGCGAGGACGTACGAAAATCAGACGGCTTCTATTTCAGGGAATGGGAACCCAAGAGAAGCAAAGTTGCAGCGGCTATCTTAAAAAGATTTGATAATTTGCCTTTTCACAGGGACAGCAGGATACTTTATCTGGGTGCATCAACCGGGACAACAGTCAGCCACCTATCCGATATATGTAATGCCGGTCAGATATTTGCCATAGAGAAGGCATACGATCCCTTCGTGAAACTCCTCTCCCTGTCACAGAGGAGGAACAACATCTATCCTATACTGGAAGATGCCGGCATTCCTGGAAGATACCGGTTTTTTGTCGAACGTGCTGAAATTATTTATCAGGATGTTGCACAAAGGAACCAGGTACAGATATTCAACGCTAATGCTGAAGCTTTTCCAGAAGCACGGGAAGCTCTCCTTATTTTGAAGATAAGGGCGATCTCCAGTAAAGGTAACGAAGAAGACATACTCAAAACAGAAACTGGGAAGATTGAAGGGTTCAGTACTATGCAAGTGATTAATCTAAACCCATATTCCAAGGCGAATTATATGCTATATCTAAAAAGAAAATGAGAAGAGTGAAATCAATATATCGTATTCCATATTCACAGGATATGACTGATTTCAGGGATTTTTTTTCTAAAAACGCGGAAAATTACAGCAAGAGCAATTCTCACAAGACTGGTTCAGATCTTCATGAACTTATTGAGAGATTGAATCCCGGCAAGGAACAAACAGCAATTGACCTGGCTGCGGGAACGGGTTTCACATCAATCGCACTTTCAAAGCGTGTGGCCAGGGTTGTAGCATACGATGGGACAGAAGAAATGCTGGATGAAGCGAGAAAAATATCGGTGAAGGAAGGGGTTTCCAACATCGACTTTGTTCTTGGCAATGTCGAATCTATTCCATTTCCAGATTCAAGTTTTGACATAGCAACTTGCAGAAGGGCGGCGCATCACTTTACGGACAAAGCCAAATTTCTTGGGGAAGTATACCGCATCCTCAAACCGGGAGGAAAGATCGGTATTACCGATATGACACGTCCTGGAACGGATGACCTGGATTTCTTCAATGAACTAGAGAAAATTCGGGATACTTCCCATGCATCCGCGGAGTCAGCATCGGAATGGAAATCCCTTGTCACGAAAGCAGGTTTTAGCCTCCTTGAAGTTGTGGAAATGGATGAAGAATTTCCTTTGGAGAAATGGCTTTATCCTGTAAAACCGGACACTCCCCAGGGCCAAAAGGCATACGAAGTTATGGCAAAAGCTTCGAAAGACACACTACGGAGAGCGAAAATAGATATTGAAAAGAGGATCCTTACAAAGGGGAGAATTGTCCTAATTGCGTCCAAACCGTAAATACCTCATTATTATTCAGGACAATTAAAGAAAGGTGAGAAAAAGGTGTCTTCAGAAACAGGGCAACTGGACCTAGAATTATTCAAACGGATCGCTTTTACCAAGAAGAAATGCACAAAGTGCGATTCTTACTTCTGGACTTCCGATGCTAAACGCAAAACCTGCGGAGATCCTCCTTGTGATTCATATACTTTCATCGGACAGAGCCCAATCGATCGCCCTTATACTTTGAAAGAGATGAGGGATCTATTCACAGGATTCTTCGCTGGAAACCACGGTTTTCTGAGACCTTATCCCGTCGTTCCACGCTGGAGGGATGACGTTCTTCTTGTCAATGCATCAATATACAATTTCCAGCCCCACGTTACTTCAGGCAGGGTTAAACCACCCAATAATCCTCTCGTGATGTCTCAGCCGTCAATCAGGATGACTGATACAGATCTGGTAGGTGAGACCGGCAGGCACCTGACTAGCTTCGAAATGTTATGCCATGATGCCTTCAACTATCCTGACAAGTTCGTATATTGGAAAGAAGAAACCGTCGAATATTGCTTTAAACTGCTTACTGATGGCCTGAAGATTGAAGCTTTCAGGATAACTTTCAAGGAAAAGCCATGGTCAGGAGGAGGAAACGGGGGAAACGCTTTCGAAGTATTTGTTGGTGGTCTTGAAGTTGCTACACTGGTTTTTATGGATTTGCAGGAGGATCAGGATGGGGACTTTGAGATCGATGGCAAAAAATACTCAAAAATGCGGATACAGATAGTTGATACGGGTTATGGCCTCGAAAGACTGGTCTGGCTTTCGCAGGGTACTCCAACCGTCTACGAAGCGATTATGCCCTATGCGATAAAGGAAATAATGGACAAATCACAGATTCAACCGTGGGATCCGAGAGTAATGGGGGCGCTGTCCAGAATTTCAGCTGAAACTGAGCCATTCGATAAATCCTTAGTTCTTAACAAGGCTGAAATTGAACTCAGGAATATTGGAATTTCTTTATCGGCTCAGGATCTGGAAAACTTTTTCGAAAGGTCAAGGGCGGTGTTTGTTCTAGCTGATCATTCGAAGACACTTATGACTCTATTTGCCGATTACGTTATCCCCAGCAATGTTAAGGTTGGATATCTAGCTAGGCTACTCATAAGGAGGGCACTTCGGGCAAAAAGAGATGCAAATTACGAAGGGTCAATCTTTGACCTTATAAAGCTGCATCATGAGAACATGTCCGATGTTATTCAAAACTTTCCTGAAAAATTTATAGTTGAGGCCCTGAAAGAGGAGGAAGCAAAATACGATGAACTATATGGCCGTGCTGAAGGAATTGTCCTCAGGGCCTTTGATAAAAACAGGTCCCTGAGCAGCGATGACCTTGTTACACTGTATGATTCCTCCGGAATCACTCCGGAACTGGCAAAGAGAATTGTACATGACAAACGGAAAAATAACATCACAATACCGGAGAATTTCAATTACCTTGTTATTTCGAGGCACGAACAGCAGAGGCCGGTCAAGAAGGACGAAGAGACTTTTCCGGACATCTTTACCAGGCCCCTTTATTATGACGACACATCCATCAAGGAATTCAATGCAATCGTCCTTTATTCTGGAGATAAGCTCATAATAACAAACCAGACTGCGTTCTACCCGGAGGGAGGTGGACAACCTACAGATCTGGGATACTTTGTCTATCATGGAAAGAACGTGGATATGCTGAAGGCAGAGCGGCACGGTAACGCAATAGTCCACAGACTCTCATCGACTATCCCCGAAAAGTCCAGGATAATCGGGCATATAGATTTCGCCCGCAGGAGAAGACTTATGGTGCACCATTCGGCTACCCATCTTCTTCTGGGCGTTTTAAGGCGTGTTCTTGGTGAACACGTATGGCAGAGTGGAGTACAGAAAGGGGTAGACCGGTCAAGGATCGATATAACGCATTTCCACAGGCCGACCATTGAGGAAATATCACTTATAGAGAAGGAATGCCTTCTATATATCACCCAAAATCGCTCAATAACAGTCAGGAATATTGAATGGAACGGTGCCCTTTCAAAATATGGTTTTCGCCTGTTTGAAGGCGGAGTACCGGAAGGCGGGAGCGTCAGGGTGGTTGAGATTGACGGCATTGACACGGAAGGATGCGGCGGAACACACCTCAAGTCTACTGGCGAAATAGGTTTTATCAAGATAATTAAGGTAGAGACCATTCAGGAAGGAATCCAGAGGTTTACGTTCGCAGCAGGAGAGGCAGCTCTGGAATATGTACACAATCTATACAACACCGCTTCTCTTATTGAGAAGGAACTGTCGGTAAGTTCTGAAAATGTCCAGGAAGCATTCACGAAAGTGATTCAGGAAAATATTTCCATGAGGAAATATCGTGAAAGAAAGCTAAAACAGGTCGTCGATAACGCAGTAAATAATTCCAGCAAGATTGAGATCAATGGCAATATCTTATCATTCATCTCCGGCAGTTTTGAGGATGATGAAATGAAGGCGATAATCAGTGCAATGTTCTCTCTTAAGCGTGATATTGCAATCTTGCAAAATTCAGGCAGTTCTGGCGTCGAAATCCGGGTCATCACCACCCAACTTGATGCAATGAAAATCAGTGGATGCATTACTGCCCATGTTTCTGGGGAAGCGAAAGGTTCCAGTCGCCACGCATTGATTACTTCTACAAAGAGACTTAATGAAACCTTAATTAAGGAGATTTTGGATAGATGCCAGCTCTGAGGAAGTAGATGATCGACAGTGAAAAACAGAATTTACTGAAATCCGCAATCGGGAAATATTACGAATTTTCTGCTGTTGATCCAATTGGAGAGTCACTGGTATTCAGGATTGAAACTTTTGACCACTATCCCGAACAGTATTTCGACGCAATGGTGAAGGAGCTTGATAAACTCGGGTTTCTTGCATTTACAAACGCTGGCACGGACAACGAAATAGTGGTGGTTAGGAGACCTGAGTTATCGAACAACCTGAAAATGAAGGTGATCCTCTTCATTGCAACTGTTGCGAGTGTCTTTTATTTTGGCTACACTTATCAGGTCAGCTATAGCGGGTTGAATAATCCTCTGGAGAATATTGCCTACGATCTTGTCTTTTTCGTTCTTCCTATTTCTGTAATTCTAGCGGGACGCGAGGTGGGAAAATATGTGGCGTTGAAGAAAAACGGCATGTCATACAGCCTCCCCATCTTTGTCCCTGATCCTCTTGGTATTGGGACTATGGGCATAATTAACACACCGAACCGTCCGTATATAAGCAGGAAGGCCATGGTTGAATCCGGTTCCTACTCCCTGATTTTTGGTTTTCTTATTTCTATTGTATTTTTACTGATTGGTTCATTTCTGACATTTTATTTCCCGCCCATGGCACCAATTGTAAACACTCCAGCCGAAACCATAGGTACGCCATTGATAATGCAATTCGTGGGCAACAGGCTGATACCATCCAACGGGATTCTGGACCCCCTGGCCTTTGCGGGATGGATAGGCATTGTGACGACTTCTCTCAATGCGTTGCCGTTGGGGTTTCTTGACGGAGGCATTATATCATCAACAATTATGGGGCGGCGCGCCATTTACTTTTCTTATCTGTCGATAATGGTTATAATCGGTCTTGGCATCCTTTATCCTCCGTGGATTATACTGGCGGTTTTTGCTCTTCTTGTCGGGTTAAGAGGACCTCAGGCCTTGAACAACATAACGAAGATAAGATTAAACACTAAAATGCTGGTAGCAATTTCATTCACAATACTACTTGTGGGCATAGCACCATTTCCATTTCACGCCAGTGCAAATAAATTTCAGACGGATATTTCCCAGCAGTATTTTGTCGTATACTCAAACCAACAGGATATTAACTTCAATATTTCTGTGAATAACATTGGTCAATCTACAATTGTTCCGGCTTTTGAAATAACCCCAACAGTTTCCTTCATTCTTTCCGGCGCAAGCCGATCTATTGCTCCAGGAAAGATGATCACCTATACCCTGGAGGCGAATCTCTCAAACCAGTTATCGCTTGGGTTCAACCATTTCTATACCACAGTATATTCCGGAAGCTATAGCCAGACTCTGGAGATATTGGTACTGGATGTAAATCTTAGCAATTCCGTGGCTTTTAACAACAACAATCCGTATAACATACCTGTGAAGGAAAACGAGACGTTTAACCTCACTTTGAAGGTATCCGCCCCTGAGAACGTGTCGATACTGTCCATGGGCGGGCCAAACCTGACATTCTCATATTTTGTTGAGAGCCACCCGATCACTTTGAACAAGAGTATCGAATATCTTTTCCCACAAATACTGGTTACACCCAGTAATCCGCTTAAGCTAAGTCTAAGGGCGGATTCTATACCTTCATACTGGTATATCGTTGCATATGACGGCAACTACAATGCAACTTATGCGAAAATCAATGTAACGAGGTGACAACAATAAAAGTGGGTTTTATGGTCAATCCAGTGGCTGGCTGTGGGCAGTTGCTAAACCTCAGAGGTTCAGATTCCCTTCCATTTTCCAAGTGTCCAAGATCAGTATCAGCAGAACTTGCAAGAGCTTTCCTCGAAAAGCTTGAGCCTTATGATATCATGTTCTTAACTGCATCAGATGCTATGGGTGAGGATGTCTTCAAGTCGCTTGGAATGAACAACTATGAAGTCATATACAGATACCAGTCAGATCCAACGGCTGAGGACACTGTCGGCTACATCAGGAAACTTATTGATGCTGATGTCTCCGTTTTAATTTTTTTTGGGGGAGACGGTACAGCCCGGGACATTGTCGATGCGAATTTCTCATCTCCGGTAATAGCTGTTCCTGCAGGCACCAAGATGTTCAGTTCAATATTCGCCATCAGCGTGAAGAGGGCGGTACAGATTTTCCAGGATATACTTTCCGGAAGAATTAACGGGTCACACCCGGCAGATGTAATTGATCTGGACGAAAATGCCTATTCTGAGGGTAGAATAGATGTAAGGCTGTACGGAGAACTTCGCGTACCTTCAAGTGACCTCATAGTATCCGAGTCCAAGGCGGAATATACGGACAATCCGATTGAAGGCATTGCAGGCTACATTGTTGACAATTTGGTCAATGATATCAACTACCTCGTCGGCCCAGGTTCCACATGCAAAAGCGCACTCAATTTGCTGGGAATTGAAGGAAGTCTGCTGGGTTTTGATCTATTACGTAACGGAATACTGATAAAGAAAGACCTGTCTGAACAGGAGATATATGAATTATCTATGCCAGTAAAAATTATTATTTCGCCGATCGGGGGCCAGGGATTTCTGATAGGGAGGGGCAATAAGCAGTTATCTTCAAGGGTAATGGATCGCGTAGGTTTTGAGAACTTGATAGTGGTAGCAGGCGAAGATAAAATCCGCGATCTTTCCGGTTTATATGTGGATCTACCAGGACTGTCATCGCAGATACCGGCATTTGTCAAAATTCTTTTTGGATATGGGCGTTTTAAAATGTTTCCAGTCTTTGACTAAAAGACGGTTAATCGGTCATTTTTACGTCAGTTTTTAAAACAGTCGGGAAAACGTATAACTACTTACCTTGTATCATGTGCCATTGAAAAGAAAAGACCAACACAACAGGGCATTTTCTGATCTTACACGAATGGTCAAGAGGGCTCCTCACTGGTCAAATTTTATATTCTTTGTAGCCGTGATATTATCAGTTGATTATTACCTGCTGAGGGAAATTTACCTGATATTGGCCGGAATACTCGGTTCATTCCTTCTGGTAATTGCACTGGACATCCTGTTTGTGAGATTGACCCGGATATATTTCCCAGTCAGGCGGATACTCTACCTGAATTTCATGTCATTCTGGTTTTCATCAATGTTTTTCTGGATAATTTTTATCATCAAGTTATTCCCGGATACTGAAACATTGTTAATGATTTCTATCTCATCTGCTACACTGCTGAGGGTACTAATCTTTTACACATATTATTCCGATCGCCCCTCCAGGTTTTTCATGCCTGCTCTTAATTACACATATGCAGCAATAATTTCGCTTTCTATTATTTATAGAGATGTTATGGTCATTATCCCCTTTATCTTATCCTCTGCAATTTATGTTGCTGGGGGCATAGCCTTTGTCAAGAGTTCAACAAGAGAGTTCTCCAAGGAATACGGGGAAAACGCAACCAAGATAATCCAGATGTTTCTGAATTATAACCACGTTACGGACTACGATGATGTAGGCAATAAATTCTTCAGTAAAATTTACGCACACTCAAGGAGGATTCCTGTTAAGGTGATCGATGTTCTGAGAATCGATAATTCGAGAATGGTTTCAATGGTTTTTCCATATATCCACCCCGGACCGTTTGGAACTCTGGGTTCAAGTGATCTTCCTCTACGGTTACAGCACAGACTTGCCGACCTTGGTACAGATCTTATGGTGTTCCACACAACAACGACAAACAGCAATAATTGCTCAGGTGATTCAGACCTTGACGAGATAGCTAAAGGTATCAGGGAGTGTCTTGAAGGAATGCAATATACTGACACTATGTCGCGTTTCAAGAAAATAAACGTGGGAAGATACTCCATAGGGATGCAGAAATTTGGACGATATGGGTTCGGTGCCATTATACCGGAAAGAGAACCATTTGACGATGTTAAGCTAAAGGAAGGATTAAGGATCATACACCATGTTGAGAGAACTGCATTGAAAGAGTTCGCCGCAGTGGACGCTCAGAATTTCTTTGTAGAAAAAGCACCAGAACTGGATAACTGTGAAGGAATGGAAAAAGCATTCTCCCGTGAACTCAACCGCCTGGAGTCAAAATTTCCTGCGAAAATGGGATACTACCGGATATATGAGCCAATGCCCGGACTGGGAGCAATGGGCATACAAGCGATAGTTACGGAAACTGGCGACAAATTTCAAGCTGTAGTTCTCACTGATTCAAATAACGTCACTCGCGAAGTGGTCGATCTATCAAGGGAAGCAGTGTCCTCTGACGTGAACAGTCTGGAGATATACACCACAGATAATCATTATGTGAATGCCAGCAATCTTGATATAAACCCACTGGGCAGGAATGCTGATCCGGGGATCATATCGGACCTGATTAAGAGAACGGTAATAATGGCCAAGAATGATATCACTCAAGTGCGAATTGGTATGAAAACAGCATTCGTGAAGGTGAAGATGGGTGAAGAGAATACATACGAACGTCTCATAGATTCGGCATTCAACTCTCTAAGGATGGCTAAATACACGATAATCTTGACGATTCCTTCAAGCATTGCCGCATCGATCGCAGTCTTTCGTTTCATCATACCGATTATCTAGTGTTTTATAAGATGTGTAAAATGAAAATAGGACAAATGCGGAATGTCAGCACATGTCTGACATTCTATGTAGGTAAATATGTTCTGCACTGTGTAGATATTGGCTCATGTAAAGAGTTTCCAGAAAAGATTTAAATATATCTAAACTGATTAAACGTTATGGAATTGGTGGCAGATGGAAACATCATTAGATCACTAAACAGAAGCGAACTTAGACGCAAGGTTCTCTTCTATTTGCTTTCAATCTATCCCTACAGATCCTACCTTTCTGAAATTTCACGGGCGGTAAAATCTGATCCGTCAAATGTCAAGGGGTGCCTGGAAGGTCTTGGAGTGAGGTATACAGGAGAGGAATCATTGATGGGGCTTGGTCTCGTTGCTATGGATCAGAGCAAAAGCGGATTCAAGTACTACAAAGTCAACAATGATTTCGTTGAAGATGTAAAGGCATTAAAGACAATGTTTAACCACAAGAAGGTTTTCGCTGTCGAGATAGGTTAAACTTAATATTCCCCTCATCCCACTAAGAAACCCAATACGCAATCTTGCGGAAGTATTGGGGAACAAATTTCACATATGCTGAAGGTATGTTTTTTCTACAGATACATTCAATGTAATTATATGGTGGCAGAGACGATCACGATCTTCTTAATCTATGAAACTTGGCTACTCTGAACCACCATATTGTATCATAGGGTAAGTTACAAGCTCTTTTCGTCAGGAGTGGTCGTTGGCTATATTTCAGAAGAAAGACTTAATTATCTAATTTAGATAGAGTGATGGTGGAAAATACGGAAGAGACTATTGATGAATGGGTTAAGAAGCTGAACGTAAACTCTACCAAAGATGTTCAGATACCCAGGATACTTTATGATCAGGTCATCGGACAGGAGGGAGCGAGAGAGGTCGTTAAAAAAGCCGCTCTTCAGAAGAGGCATGTTCTGCTAATCGGTGAACCTGGAACTGGTAAATCAATGCTTGCGCAGTCTATGGTCGATTTTCTTCCAAAGGATGAACTGGAAGATATCCTTGTTTTCCCTAATCCTGAAGATTCCAACAGACCTAAGGTCAAGACGCTCCCTGCAGGGAAGGGAAAAGAAATCGTCAGGCAGTATCAGATTAAAGCTGAAAGGGAAAAGAAAGACAGATCCAGGGGAATTATGTTCATAATACTCTCGGTGGTATTTATGGGGATAATAGCATCAGTAGCCCTTCGCAACTACACAATTGCGTTTTTTGCAATAATCACTGCAGTTTTTATATACATGGCTATGGCAGTCAATCCTGGCATGAGAATGGAACGCGCTCTTGTTCCTAAATTACTCGTTTCTCACACACCTAATGATAAACCACCGTTTATTGATTCGACAGGGGCACATTCTGGCGCCCTTCTTGGCGACGTGAGACACGATCCTTTCCAGTCAGGCGGTCTTGAAACTCCCTCTCATGACAGAGTGGAAGCAGGCAATATACACAAGGCGCACAGAGGAGTACTGTTCGTGGACGAGATGAATCTCCTCAGGATCGAAAGCCAGCAGTCTCTTTTGACAGCTATGCAGGAAAAGAAATTCTCCATATCAGGCCAAAGCGAGAGAAGTGCCGGAGCAATGGTTCAGACAGAACCGGTCCCTTGTGATTTCGTGCTCGTTGCAGCTGGTAACTTGGATGCTGTACAGGGAATACACCCTGCACTCAGATCAAGAATAAGGGGTTACGGTTACGAGGTATACGTAAACGATGCAATGGAAGACAATGAAGAAAACCGTCAGAAATTGGTTCAGTTCATTGCCCAGGAGATCATAAAAGATAAAAAAATCCCACATTTTGATATCAGCGCAATCACTGAGATCATGAAAGAGGCACAAAAACGATCGGGCAGGAAAGGCAAATTAACCCTAAGGCTGAGGGAGCTAGGGGGACTCATAAGGGTCGCCGGAGATATTGCGATAAGCACGAAAGCCGAAATAGTAACTTCTGAACATGTAATGGCAGCAAAAGCCCTAAGCAAACCTCTCGAGCAGCAGGTTGCAGATAGATCGATAGAAATCCGAAAATCATATCAGACATTCAGGAGCGAGGGGTCGTCTGTGGGAATGGTCAACGGTCTCGCCGTGGTTGGTCCAAATTCAGGGATGGCGGATTATACTGGTATAGTCATGCCAATAGTCGCTGAAGTTACACCGGCTCAGCACAAAGGCAACGGAGTCGTTGTGGCAACGGGGAAACTAGGAGAAATAGCCAAGGAAGCGGTTCAAAACGTTTCTGCCGTTTTCAAGAAGCTCAGTGGCAAAGACATTTCCGATCTGGATATACACATACAGTTCATTGGGACATATGAAGGAGTAGAGGGAGATTCTGCCAGTGTATCGATTGCTACCGCAGTTATATCTGCCATAGAGAATATACCAATCGATCAGACAGTCGCCATGACGGGTTCTCTGAGCGTTAGAGGTGCTGTACTTCCTGTTGGAGGGGTAACTGCAAAGGTGGAGGCAGCTATCGGGGCAGGTATGAAGAAAGTAATAGTGCCGAATGCCAACTTTGGAGACATAGTTCTTGACCAGGCTCACAAGGATAAAATCGAAATAGTACCTGTAAACAATATAAGTGAGGTATGGGAAAACGCACTTACCGCAAGCCCAGAGAAACAGAAATTCCTATCGAGAGTCACAGATTTCTTCAATCCCAAGTTATTCGGCGGTAAACAGGGCAGACCTGGAACAAATGCAGCCTGAGATCCGCTTTGCAAATATTCTGAAAGCCGGTCATCTGGAGGAAATCACATCATTCCTGAAGGATGCTACCGGAGATTTTTTTTCTATATTAGATGCATCGAAGATTCGATCCCTCGAGCAGGTATTCATATGTTTTGATAGGGCTATGAAGCTCTTTAGAAACACAGGGAAAGCCAGAAAACCGGAATCCATCTTTCTTATGTTACTGTCAGGAAGGAATCAGATCAACAAGGCACAGATGGAGATTGGAATATCGGAACAGTCTTCGAATATAATCATTGTCTACAGTTCGAAGATAGATCTTGATAAATTCATCGCTCGCACAGGAAATTATCTGAGAATATCAGAGAATCCAGGCATTCCTGAAATTGATGCTGAATCCGATCAGATTATTTTTTCAAACATGGCCAGGGTTCAGATAGACCTCTAAATTTATATTTTGTATCTCAATTAGTGCAGGTGCAAGGGAATTTTCTCGCTTTTTTTGGGCATCTGAACATTGATGTGACAATGAGGGTCAAGCAATTACCCAGAAGCGGTTCTGCAGACATAATAAACTTTGGTGAGAACTTCGGAGGAACTGCCGGCAATTTCGCCATAATTGCTTCAAGGCTGGGTGTTCCGTTCAGCCTCTATTCGGCAGTGTCGAAGAAGACGCATGACAAATATCTTGAATATCTCAGTCAAATTGGTGTCGACACTTCGCACATAATCGTTGACAACGAAGATTATGGGCCGGTCTGCTATGCTGTTACAACTGGAAAGGAGCAGATTTATTACATTTATCAGGGGCCCATGGGTAAACCGTTCTCTATCGGAATTACTTCCAATGGAATGGACTACGAATACATTCACTTGGGAACCGGCCCCCCTGATTATTTTCTTGAAATTGGAAAAAAGAATGCAAGTTCTAAAATAGTATTCGATCCCGGCCAGGAACTTAACTACAGATATTCCCCTGCTCAACTGGGCGAGTTCCTTAAAATTTCATATACTACGATACTTAATGAAAACGAGGAGCAAAAAGCCTCTCAACTTCTTGGAATCAAAGTTTCAGATCTGCCGGATCTGTGTAAGAACCTCATAATAACCAGGGGATCGGAAGGCGTTGACCTGTACATGGAAGGAAACAAAAGGAGTTTCAGGACCTTGAAGGTGGATAATCCCTATGACACTCTGGGGGCAGGGGATTCTTTCAGGGCCGGTTTATATCTAGGCCTCAGCATGAAGATGGGACTGGATGAAGGGATAAAGCTCGGTATCGTTGTGGCTGCGGAAGCAATTAAAAATCCGCTTATTTCGTTTAAGCTGGGCTATACAGAAATTATGGCAATATATGGCGCAGAGCGTGAAAAGCTTGTCATCCC
>JAMDDH010000037.1 GCA_023488885.1 Thermoplasmatota archaeon
TCCTGGCCGTCCTGAAAAAGAGAGGAAAGGGAAAGAAGATGCAGATCATTCTGGACAACGCCAGGTACCATCATGCAAAGTTGCTCAAGCAGTGGCTTGAGGATCAGAAACAGTTCCTGTTTCTTGACTTTCTCCCGCCATACTCCCCAAAACTGAATCCCATAGAGCGGGTATGGAAGCTCCTGAAAAAACTGAGGTTACATAACCAGTATTTTCCTGACCTGAAGGGAGTTATAAAAGTGGTTGCAAAGCAGTTCCTGCTCTGGTCTGAAGAGAATGGAAGCCTCAAGACACTGTGTCACATGGAGTGAGGGATACATGCGGCGCTACTTATTTCGTTATGTATAATGCGCTGGAATCAATACTTCTGCGTAATCACCACAAGAACGGAGTTATTACATTTTATCCGGAAGTCACGCAGCTAATTCGATTAAGGCTAATCCTCCTCAATGCCGAGTTCTTCTTTTATCATGGGAATGACAAAAAATGTCTTGTCAATGTTATTGTATTCAAATTCTCTGATCAGGTCTCTCAGCTTCTCCTTCAGGTTAGGGTCCTTTGAAGCTTCCCGCGGGGTTTTTCCTTCCAGGGCAGGAATTTTCTCGTCCAGCCACTTTCGGGAATAATTCATCAAGATCATCTCCTTTTCTAAAGCCTCACGAACTTTTTCATTACTTGGCCATTCAGAATCTTCTTCCGATGCAGCGGATTCAGGTTCATCCCCCTCATCTTCCAGCGGTTCATCCAAATCAGTTTCCTTATCTTCGGGTTCGGTGAATTTCTCCATCAGGTTCTTAACTATCTGTTCTCCAAGGACTTCATACAAGAGTGCCTTCAGGGCAGCATATCTTTCCTCTGAAACCGTACTAATTATTAATGTACCGGCATTTATCTCAACGTTCCCGTATATTGTGACACCATCCTTGAATTTTGGATCTTCGGACCCGGGAATAAGTACTTTATTTTCGATCATCAGTTCCTGCTTCCCTTCCCCACGGCTAGAAGGGGGGCTCCTGCTGATACGCGACCCTGCATCTATCCAGTTGAAGAAAATTTTTCTCTCGTCATCACTCCTCAGGAAGGAATTGTTAGACGAGATCAATTTTATCGCCATTCGCTCGCTTTTCAACTGAAAAACACCGTTGCAAAACTTAACATCATGCCCTTCGGGAGTAACCAGTCTCTTGTTGCCCCACATTTTTCTTGATTCAATGAAGGCAAAGATCAGGTTTCGGCTCTCCTCTTTCAAAAATTTCCTCTTTGTCTCACGGTCTCCGGAATCAGTAGAATACCCATGCCTCTTGAGGTACCTGTCATAGGAGTCATTGAGTATGGTTATGAAACTATGCTTCAGGGAATAGGGGGCGTTAACTACGCCTCCTGCGAACCGGTTGATCACCCCAAAATCGTACACTCTTACAAACAGGAGTTCATACTTCCTTAAGAGGAGCGAGGAACTCACGTCAGCCACGAATATCTTTTTTCCGGGGTTCAGATACAGATCCTCGACGGTGTACCCAATCCCTTTCTTGATTGAAATTACGGTGTAGAGATTGAAAACCGATTCTGACCAAGATTGTAATATTCTCACTTCATTTTCAGTGATATCCTTTCTTTTTTTCACTATGACATCTTCAATAACGCTATTGACCTGACCAGAAGGAATAAAGTCATGGACATACCAGTCCATTAGCAGTTGCACTTCATTCTCCATGACAATCATATCACCGAAATCAAAATGTTCGATCCCTTCTTCTCTGCTTTTCTTGTTATGCGGATCGTCAACATATTCCATGATAACGTTTCTGAGGTGATCCTCAATGGGATCTATTCTTTTCCTCTCGTCAATCAATGGAAGACAGCAATCCTTGAACTTCTTTCCGCTGTAACATGGGCACGGTTCGTTCTTTCCAGTCTTCCGGAACATTCTATCGAAATTTTTTCTCAATTCAGCAATTTCTTCTGAGATTTGCGATTCATAGTCCAAGTCTTCCTCCTCCTCACTCACCAGCGACTGAATGTAAGAGGGTTCGAAAAATGACAGCGGCGGCTGATACATCTCTTTCAGGTGATCACGGCGGTTTTCATCTGCAAATTCCCTATTCACAAAATCCAAAGTTATAACTTTTTCATCGATCTGTTTCTGGCTGAATGCCTTTTCAATCTCGGGAAGATAGGCAATGGAGTTCATGTCTGTAAGGCTTGACACTACAATTCCTTTCATCTCCGGGTCTACCGAAGGTCCATTGAGATACTCGACCATTCTGGTTTCTATTCTACTTTTGGAATCAGGGTTAAGAAAGCTCAGATCTACGAGAGCTTCCAAACATGTCATCCTTTCAATATTATCAAGTTCCGGGTTTAAAGCGATATCCAGAAGGGTTTCCGACCTGCCATCAGCGCATGATGCCATTACAGAAGAGATGAATCCCTCCACAGGATCCAGATCGTCCATGTGCTTTCTGACTGAGTAGGTAATATCGTCAAGACCTTCTGGTGCGCCGATCGCGCCTATAAGACAGAAGGCGATCAATGGTGAAATGTTATTCGGGTCTTTTGCCATAGTCTCCCAGTTTTTCTCGTCCCTGAGAAATTCAGATAGAATTGGCAAACACTCCTTACCTATGGAAACGACCTTTTTTGCATCTTCCAGCCTGATGTCGAGACCGGAATTGATAACCTTCCTGACAAAACTCCTTAATTTCTTCCTTTTTTCTCGATCGCTGCTCATGTGCAGGTAGAAATAAAGATGCAAGGGAATAATCTTTTCATGTACACTGAAAGATGTAAAAATCAGGTTTCATACATTTTCAGAAATGAGAGGAAACCACAGGTGGCGCAGAGTTTCACGCACTCCAGAACCTTAGATATGCAGGTTCCAAAGGTATGTTACCGGTGGGAAGGAACGAAGGCTAAAAACAGTCTGAAAAAGACGTACGATGTAAACTCTACCCGAGAGCCCTCACATCTCCTTTTCGAAGTCAAGGACTGTGGCAAAAATCACTGCGTGGAGATTCTCGTTCCCTGAAAATACCTCAAGTTTCCACACATCCCTCACAGCAGCAATCTTATGCCTGACTTTTGCTATCTCTCTTCCGGATCCATCCATCATTCTGTATTTTCTTCTTATTACGTTCCCCTGCGTTGTTATCAGCACCTGTTCGGTTTTTGGATCAACCCATCTGGCCCTCATTCCGCCAATCAGGAAACTGCGCTTAAACTGAATTATACCAATATGCTCTCCTGATTCCGGCTCTCTTACATCAAAATTGGAACTCCATGATCCGCCGCCTTTCTTGATCTCGAGGGCAGTCTGATTGCTTTCATCATTCACGGTGTAGGTGTAGTTCATCATTCTTCCCGCCCACTTGCCCATATAATTGGATACCAGTGCTCCTCCAACGTTGGAGCCCCAGTTCAGCCTGACATAACACAGGGGGTTATGGGAGCTATTCATGACGGTGTAGTTCTTTCCAAGTGAGACTATTTTCTTTTTCATCAGAATCTCCTTGTTTCCTTTCAGGGAGTTGGTGACGTTTTCCAGGGCTTGTTTGGACATATCAGCATTTACGTCAGACAGAATAAAAACCTTTTCACTGTGTGTATCAGGTTTTAACAGGCATAAACAAGCCGGAAGAATGAAGAATCACAGGAGAGTGACTGTTCTCTCAAAGAGGTGGAAAAATGATGCAATTGGTCAAAATGCATGAATCCGGAAACAGAACAGATGGGGCTGCCCGAATACGTGATTTTCTAACCATATTGGGTACTCTGTCCCTTCATTGATGGTTTATGTTAGTCAACTGAAAGATGCCATTACTGGGATAAGAAGGTAGATCACATCTAGGCTTAGGATTCTGAGACGTATCTTTTTGTCCTGGAAGAAGCAAAAGCGGTAATAATGAACTTAAGACCGTCTGTTTCTCTGTATATCACGATGATAGCTTTCCCATCTACAATTTTGACTGCTCTCTTCTGGTTAGATTGTGTTTCTTTCGTATCTGGATTTCCTATAACAGCTTCTACTATTGTTCTTGAAATTCCTCTTTCCTCCATCCTCCTTTCAGCGTGTTTGGAGTAGATTACGATCATTTAACCACGGAAACCAGATTTTCAAACTGTCTGGTCAGCAACTCATTAATACTCAATTTAGTACTTGAGAAGTTCAAGATCTCCACTCCTATGAGTTGCCCTTTCTTGTTTATGTCGATAATGAGCCCTTCATTCACCTCAATAGATTCCTCTATCTTGCCGCCACTTATCTTTATGTAAGCGGCATCAGCCTGGGCATCGTAGTCGATGACATATTTTGACACAATTCTACATGATTCCTTTGCCTAAAAACAATTTCTAATTTTGTCCGGACAGTCGATAAATCGCTCGGACAATTATATTGCAAGGAAGTGGAAAAATGATGCAATTGGTCAAAATGCATGAATCCGGACATAGAACAGATGGGGCTGCCCGGATTTGGACCGGAGTCTCAGGCTCCCAAAGCCCGTAGGATACCAAGCTACCCCACAGCCCCCCGGATTGTAAGAGAGTGTTGACAAAATAAAAATTTAACGGAGCCACTTGCAAGGGACTGAGAACCATCTGAATACTTTTACACATGACATTATAAGCTTGACATTTTATCATAATACATGGGTGGAAGCTCATAGATACTTGTAAGGAATAAGTTCCATCATCTTCATCTTCTTCAACTGGTCCCCAACGTCAATTATCACCTTTGTATTTTTGTCATAATCGGTAACAAGTTCTCTGCACATTCCACATGGAGAAACAACCCTGAATTCCTCGTCAGGATTCTTTGGATGCTGCACGGCGACTATGGTGTCAAATTCAGTTTCACCATCATAGATGGCATTGGCAACGGCTATTGCTTCTGCACAGACAGCTATTCTACCGACATTTGCGTCAATATGTATGGAGACATATGTTTTCCCGCTTCTCGTTCGCAGTGCTGATCCAATGGAATGCCATCCAGGCTTGAATCTGGACGCAATCGCATCCTGGGCCATTTGCACGAGTTTTCTGTCGTCATCAGAAATTTCTAGGGTCATTCTCTCAATCTTCTGCTGCGAGTATCAGATCAGCAGAATAACTATATGAAAATGCAGAAATAGTTTTTATGCATTAGACAAGAGACCACAGTGATGAATTCAGCCTTGTCTGAATAAATGATGATCGACGGGCAGACTGAGTGGTTCTTTCAATTCAACCTTACCTCGAAAAATCCTGAATAAATAGATAATGGCACCTAAAAAATTAATGTGCCAAGCAAAAAATAGCGTAGACTATGGAATGATCAGTTATCCTTGGTGTTGTTCTGATTCTCGTGTTCCTGCTCATTTCCTTCTTTGCTTTCTTTCTGGTCATCAGTATTGCTGTTTGAGTAATTCTGGTTCTCTGCAAGGTGTGCAGACATCACAGTATTGTTGGCTTTGTCAACATGAACAACATACACCATTCCGTTGGGTGCCAGTACGTTTATGTCAAATACAGCAGTTCCATTTTCAGTGTCGCTTTCAACTTTAAGAATCTTAGCAGTGCCGTTTCCAGCGTAATGGGTATCTACATAGGATAAAGTTACATTTTCCGCTGCCGTGAGATTACTATTCCCAGCCAGATCTGAAATCGCATTGCCTATCGTCGCGTGTCCGGCCGCTCCAGTAATGGATACTGCGGATGCGAGAGCCAGGATAGCTATTATGGCTTTTGCGCTCATCAATGATATCATATTTTACCTCCTGACGAGTGAGTTGAAAATTATCTCTAAACGTTTATGGTACAAAGACGCGTCGTAAAGGCTTCATGGCTCATAATACATATATATGGCAACGCTATCACAGTCTGGTATAAGTTGTGGAATGGCGTTTCCACACTAGTATGTTAACCGCCAGCGATAGCTGGCTGATGACGCCTGCTTTCAATAAAGGTGGTTGACGTTCAGTACGTAACATTAGTAGAAACAGTGCTCCAGTACTTCTTCGTAGTACTTTTTGCTCCGTTATTTGCAGGGATTTTGGCAAGTTTCAAAAGCAAAGTTGAATCAAAGAAGGGACCCAGTATATTTCAGCCTTATTATGATCTGTTCAAGCTTCTGAGAAAAGAGACACTCCTTCCGGAAGGATCGGGGCTGCTTTTCAAATACATTCCCTATGTTGCATTCGGAGTCTATTCGCTCATTAGCATCATCATACCCGTACTGATTCCGCAACCTATCTATTTCACGGCTTCAGCAGATTTCCTTGGCGGTGCCATTCTTTTCTCCACAGCGGCCTTCATGAAAATGGCTGCTGCCATGAACTCAAACAGCAATTTCTCTGCTCTGGGAACTTCCAGGGCAATATCCTTCAACTTCTTGTCTGAAGGCACCCTGATCACGGTATTCTTTGCTGTTTCACTCATAACGGCAACCAACAATCCCTATGTAACCAACCACTTCCTTGTAGCAAATCCGCTTCAGAATGTTTCCCTGGACCATATATTTGCTACGCTGGCTTTCCTGATGCTTTTCCTTTATGAAACCGGAAAACTGCCACTTGAAAGTTCCGGACTCCAGGAACTGGGAATGATAGAAGAAGGGCTTAATTACGAATACAGCGGAAAATTGCTTGCAATAAACAAATGGGGATCATACATCAAGCAGTACCTTCTGGGTTCGGTACTGTTAAATGTATTCCTCCTGCCCTGGGGTCTGTTCTCAACATATCCTTTATTCTTCCTGGATGTTCCGGTTATGATTCTCAAGTGGTTGCTTCTGATATTCATAGTGATCGCGATAGAAACCACGCTTGCTAAATTGAGGCTATTCAGGATTCTTGACTACCTGGCAACGGCCTTCACCTTCTCAATATTATTCCTGATTTTCAGCGAGGTGATAGTGTGAGTTCAATTGCAGGCACTCTCGCTTACCCGATTTCAAGCTTTATACTTATCTCGGCATTTTACATGCAGGGACAGGAATTCATCAGGCCAATGATAAGGGGGCAACTTATCCAGTCACTTCTCATTGCAGCTGTATCCTTCATTGTTGGATTTTCTGAGAATAATATTGACTTTATTATTCTCGGTATTTTCATAGTGTTTCTCAGGGGGGCCCTTGTAACTTATTTCCTTGAGAAAGGCGTTCCATCCAAGAAAGTATATTTCTATGAAAAGAAAGTCGACGTGGCCTATCTGCTTCTGGTTGATCTTATATTCATCGTAATAGCGGTATTCCTGATCTATTCCATTGTATTCAGTTCCATCTCCATAAAATCACTGATCGGAAATAATGGAATCCTGGTGTTCCCGCTGACACTTTTCTTCCAGGGACTGTTTCTTATAGCGTCAAGACGCACAACATTTGCCCAGATAATTGGATATGTAGAGGAGGAGAATGCGCTGGTTCTCTTCGCGCTGTTCCTGCTTCCCATACCAATAATCATAGAGGCGAGCGTGTTCATGGATGTTCTCGCGCTTGTTGTGATTTCCTCCATTGTAGTAATAGAGAAATCCACGCATGAAAGAGTTGAGGAGCTGATCGGATGAGTCCGGGACTGTTTCTTGTAATCTTGACTCTATTTGTCCCGGTTGTCGCATTCCTGTTTTATTTTGCCGGCCTCAAAGCCGCCAACATAGCGGGAGGGGTTATCAACACCTCAATCGCCGTTCTTCTCTACTTCTTCCGTCCTCCAGTCGGCTTATTCTTTGTGGATTTTACCACATGGGTTTTCATAATGATGGTTACCGCCATCAGCCTGCTTTCATCGTTTTATGCCACGAGGTACTTCAAAGGCTCAAAAATGGGCATAAAGGAAGAAACTTTCTACCTTTTGATGGCCCTTTTCACCACATCCATGCTCTTCAGCCTTGTGATTAACAATTACGGGCTGATGTGGGTGGGCATAGAGGCTACCACAATATCATCTGCACTGCTCCTCATTACGGACAAGACGGAAACGTCGCTGGAAGCTACGTGGCGCTACCTCGTCATCGTATCTGCGGGAGTGACGTTTGCCTTCTTCTCAATAATTCTGATATACTACTCCCTCGGAACGCTTGAGGTGTCAAGCGTGCTTGCAATCACAGCCGGAACTAAATCCACACCTATCCTGAAGATAGCGGTCGCCATTGCCCTGATCGGATTTGGCACAAAGGTCGGCGTGTTTCCGGTCCACACATGGTTACCTGACGCCCACAGTGAGGCACCTTCGCCCGTAAGTGCCATGTTCTCCGGAGTTCTTCTTCCAACCGCACTGTATGTTCTTTACCGTATATTCGAGATCGATCCTTTAAGAAGCCTGTACGTGTGGTTCGGCGTCATATCCGTGGTTGCTGCCTCAATATTCCTCGGATACCAGACCAGGTACAAGAGAATGTTCGCATACTCGACAATGGAAAACATGAACTTGGCCCTGATAGGCTTTGCCAGCGGTGGCATAGCCGGAATAACCGGGGCTCTGCTTCTGCTTATATCACACAGCTTCGGCAAGGCGGGTGCATTTTACTCGTCGGGCAATGTCCTGAAGGCTACCGGAAAGAAAGGGATTGAAGATATAAACGGGCTCTGGAACTCAATGCCCATGACCTCCGGTTCCATGCTCCTGTCCTCTCTCGCGGTAACTGGAACTCCTCCCTTCGGTACGTTCTTCGGCGAATTCCTGATACTTTACAATCTGTTGACGCTGCATTATTACATTCAATTTGTAATTGTACTATTTTTCCTTATGACTGCATTCATCTCGGTTAACCTCAACGTTTCAAAGATGATCTTCAGAGGGGAATCTGACTATTCCGAACCTGACAGGGTAATGCCGCTGATTTCCATGGTTTCGTCAGTCATGCCCATCGTGATAGGAATAATTTTCCTGGTGATGACAATTGAAATGGTATAAATTCGGAAAACCCTCCGGAAGGCTCATAGGACAGGTCGACGAGTTCATAGTACACTCTGATTCAATACTTGAAGTCGAGGACAGCACTGCAGTAAAACGTGTTAATTATCACAAGGTTCCCGGGGAATTCGTGTTTGCTTACGGCCCGTCCACCGGTGGACTCATGGAATCGGTGGGGTTTGACCTTTTCACTCCGGGGGAGCTCATAAATCATGTCGATGTCGATCCGAACTTCAAGAAAAGGACACTCCAGGTAAAGGGAAAAAGTGTCCAGGATGCGCTTCTAGTTGTCGAGAGAATTAACGGCTTTCATTCTGTGTCCAATTCAATTGCTTTTGCGTCCGCAGTGGAAGATGCCCTGGGTATCGAAATAAGCGATGAAATCCGTCACACCAGGATATTAATGATGGAACTTGAGAGAATACGAAGCCATCTGGAAGTGGTAAAACGCGTATGCGAACCTGCCGGATTCGGTGTGCCGTCCAACCAAATCGGCTATCTGAGAGAAGAGGTTTCCAGGATAATATCTAGGGCGACAGGACACAGGTTTTTCTTCAGTTCAAACGGCGTCGGCACGGTTCACTTCAATGCGAACGGAATTGTTCCCGCACTGGATAAGATCGTCAACGAGTTTGATCACATATTCAGGGGCCTTCTGCAGTCAAAAATATTCCTTAACCGGCTGCAAAATAACGGGAGGGCACATCATCCCAATCTGCTGGGGCCTGCAGCAAGGGCTTCAGGTCTCAGTGTGGACGCCAGGATGGATTCCGGGACCATATCTTATAAAGACATCGATTTTAATCCGGTTCTGCAGGAAGAAGCTGACAGTTTCGCCAGATTCATGGTACGAAGCAGGGAAATTTTCCAGTCAGCGGAAATAATAAGATCATTGGAGAACGTGGGAGATTTCAAATCGGCTGATATATCCGTTTCAGGAAGCGGCGAAGGAGCCGCCAGAGTGGAAAGTCCTCAGGGAGACCTTTTCTACTATGTCAATTTGGAGGACGGCGTTGTGGAAGACCTGAAAATGGTATCCCCATCCTACATGAATATACTCGCCTTCGAAGATTCAATCGTCGGAAACATATTCACTGATTTTCATTTCAACTGGGAAAGTTTTGGAATCTGGGTATCTGAGATAGGAGTTGAGATAAGATGAGCAGCATCTGGTTCCTGGAAGGTATAAGAAAAGGCAGAAAAACGGAGAAGTTTCCGAAAGCTTCCCCAAAAGAACCACCTCTATGGCCATCCAGGCTGGAAGGGAAAGGCGAAGTGGACTGCCCAACAAATGCAATAGACAACAACGCTTGGGATTCTGGTAAATGCGTATTCTGCAGGAGATGCGAGCAGAGTTACAAACCTTCACTCGATCAGGACATATTCACCGTTAAGGACACGAATCAACTTTTCAGAAAGTCATTTTATCTTTACAAACTGGATAGCGGATCATGTGGAGCCTGCAATGTCGAACTCGGAACAATATTCGATCCACAGTATGACGCAAACAGGCTGAATATATTCACAACCAACACCCCAAGGCACGCTGACGCAATTGTTGTAATGGGTGTAATGACTGATGGCATGAAGGAGGCTCTGCAAAAGGCCTACGAAGCCATGCCGGACCCTAAGCTGATCATAGCACTCGGAACGTGTGCCATATCCGGTGGGGTAATAGGTAAATCTGCCCTTCCAAGAGATCAATACAACGTTGAGATATCCGGGTGCCCACCCTCTCCTTATACCATACTGAAGGCTATTTCCAGGGCCAGGGGTGATTAATTGCTTCAGTTACTTGTCGTGCTACTGTTTGGAGTTGCAGCAATTCTCGGCGCATTGAACCGTAAGCTCGGTTATGCCGGAATGCTGGTATCCGCTGTGATCTTCGGGCTGGTCCAGTTCACACCGGCCAGTTATCTCTCATATTTCTCACTCATATCCTCATTTGTCTGGGTTTTTGTTGCCATATACTCATTTTCGTATGGCGAGCACTACGGCAAATGGCTCTCTTCCATGCTGCCACTCACAATTATGGGCATGGCTCTGATACTCATTTCAACAAACTATCTTGTGCTGATCACGGGATGGGAAATCATGTCGGTACCATCATACGTAATAATAGCACTGAACAAGAAAGAGGACATGCCGGCTGCAGTGTTCATGCTCTTCAGCGAATTCAGCACGGTATTTCTTATCGCCGGCGTAGCTTATGCTTACAGCATATCCGGCACGCTAAATATCATCGCCCTGAATGACTACCTTCCGATGCTGCTGATTTCGCTTGCCGGACTGACAAAAATGGGTATGACTCCATTCATGATCAGTGAGTGGCTACCCATAGCCCACGGTAATGCGCCTGCAAACGCATCGGCAGTTCTGAGTTCTACCATGACTCTCATGGGAGTCTTTGTCATAATGAGACTTGTATTCCTGAGCCCGCTGGTAATCTATATCGGAATATTTTTCCTTATAATAGGCGGGCTTTCCATAATTTTCGCTGCAATCTATGCATATATATCTGAAAACATGAAGATGCTTGCGGGTTTCAGCACAATAGAAAACAATGCATCTATACTGAGTGCAATCGGATTGTACATAATTGCTTTTTCACCAACGCTGAGATCATTCATTCTTATCGTGATCATAATATTCAGCCTGGCTCATTCCCTTTCGAAAACCGGCCTGTTCCTCGCAATTGGAAACACTGGAGGAGAGTTCTTCGGAGAAATAACTGGCTTTTCGAACAGATGGAACAATGTCGGCACATTCCTTACGACAATATCTCTCTCCGGACTGTTTCCGACAATTGGCGGGCTTGGTGTCTGGATGCTCCTCGAATCCTTCTTCATGGAGGCCTACTCGGGAGGGTTCACTGGAATCATGGCAATAATTGTCGGATCGGTACTTGCGCTTGGAGAAGGCATGGCAACTGGCGCATTGCTTAAGGTCCTGTCCTTTGGCAATCTCTTTCACAGGTCCAACAGGGGAAGGCGCAGTATCGGATCCTTCACGGTAATGGCCCTGGGAGGTTTCCTTGTGTTTATGCTAAGCATTTCAATTCTGGTCTTCCCGTCCTCATTTATTAGCGGGATACCCGGGGTTCTGATTTTCAATGGCTTCATGATCACCTCGAAGTTTGGCAGTGCTGATTTCGGAGTGCTTTCTCCGGATTATATAATTCTCCTGATATCTGTGTTCTCCATTCTGGCTTATGCTATATTCAGGAAGCCCAGGCATAGAACGGTTCCGGTCTGGAACGGTGGCAGGGACATTGCAGACATATACACTTCATACGCATACTCAAACAACATCAGGCTGATGCTTCGCAAAATACTCCGGACAAGGATTGGAAACCAGAATCAGTCAATAACCGTCATGGACGTTTTCTGGTATGCAATGTTGAGAACGGGAAAAGCTTACAAATCGGTGTGCAAATACATAACTCTTCGTTTCATGAACAGTTCTATCGGCTGGTATATGATATACATGATTGCAGCATTCATGATCACTCTGATAATATCCGTAGAATTGATCTGACCATTATCTGATTCTCTTCAGATCGAATGATCCAAGGTCGATTTTGTCACCGTCACTGAAAACCTCTACCCAGTCCCTTGATCTGGTATCTTTCAATCCTCTCACCCTGAGGTATTCCGTGGATATTTCGGATCTGAATTCAATCGATCCATCCATGAAATAGTTCACGTTTTCATAGAGGCTCCTCTGAAAAATTCCGTCTTCTATAGTGTACAGTGTAACAGCACCTTCAATTCTCCTTCTCTGGGAGAAGTGCTGAAAAGCCTTCGAAAATGTCTTCTCTTCTGTCTGAGTTATCCATCCTGTCAGGGAGAATACAACCATTCTATATGGGCCGCTGTTTGCTTTCGTGGAAGCTGAAATGCTGTCCACAGTCCTGAGGAAATTACTGGTGTTCGTCACTCCTTCAACCACCGTGGCATTCTTGTCCGTGGATTCACTCTGTATCACCTTGGAATAGGCATCCACGAATTTCAGCATTCCCGAATTCTCATATTTTTCGACAGAATCTGATATTCCGAAGAGGTCCTGCTTGATCCTGGTCACATCCCTGTCCAGCGAGACAACTATGACGGGATACCCGTCCAGTATTGAAGAACTGATAAAGTTGTTGGCAACGGAGTATTTTGAGCAATACGGTGGGCCGTTCAGCAGGATATTGGACGGCTCAGGGAAACCACCAGATAGAAGATCGTCAAGCTTCTTAGTGCCGGTGCTGACTTTTCCTGCAGGCTTGATTCCGAAATTACCCTTCCCACGGTCTGTACTCTCGTCCACAATTTCCTGCCGGTTAACTGTGGATATGGCACCCTCGACATCCTTGAGCAGTTCGAACGTCTTGCCAAGCTGGTCCTTAAGCTGGTTCCTGAGCGTAACAAGATTCTGCAGGGATTCCTCAATAGGCTTGTTATCTTCACTCATCTTATTTCTCACTCTGGTGGTTTATACGTGCCAGAAACAACCCATGGCGGCTCCACTGGGTCAAATGGTTCCATTCCGTCAACTGCACTGCTTTGCAGGATTTTTTCATTAACTACCACGCCAAGCCCGGGTTTTCCAGAAAGCTTGAATTTCCCTTTCTCGAGGGTATAGCCCGATTGAAGAAGGTTTTTCTTCCAGTCCGGCCAGAAAACCTCGAAGCTCTCCTGTATCAGGAAATTCGGAAGTGTCACATCAACATTCAGGGTAGCCGCTGTCTGTATTGGCCCAAAAGCATTGTGATAGGCAACAGGAACTCCAAAAGCCTCGGCTATTGCTCCAGTTTTCTTGGCTTCCAGTATTCCAAGGGAATTTGTCAGATCCGGCTGTATAATATCCACCAGGCCCTGGGATATGTACCTCGCAAAATCGGACTTGTTCAAAAGCCTCTCGCCGAGGGCAATCGGTGTCCTGACATACCGTTTTACCTCGAGAAGCCCCATTTCAAGTTCCGGATGAACCGGTTCCTCAAGGAAAAGCGGGTTGAATTCATCAAGGGCAGTTCCTGCTGCAATTGCCGCTCTGGTGGAAAATCTCCCATGGCACTCAATGAGCAGGTCGACTTTATCTCCAAATTCCTCTCTGAGAGCACCAACGATGTTGACTGCATTGGCCAGCCCCTCCCTTGATATGGTGTCGTAATTGTTGCCAAACGGGTCAAATTTCATGGCATCGAAGCCTTTTGATACAACCACCTTCGCTTTCCTGACGAAATCCTCCGGGGTCACACAGTCAGAATACCATCCGTTTGCGTAGGCCCTGATTTGCGGGTTGAATTCTCCGCCAAGAAGTTTGAAAACAGGCGTACCGGTGGCCTTTCCAATGAGGTCCCAGCTGGCGATTTCGAAGGCGCTGAGTGCCGAGGTTGCCTCCATGGACTTAGACAGATAAAACGAGTGCTTGTAGAAAGTTTTCAGATTCCTTTCAACATCATAGAAATCCGCTCCGAGAAAAACTCTCTTTACTTCTTCCATACTCTCTTTCACTGGTAGGGTCATCAACGTGGTTGGAGCTTCACCGAAACCGACAAGGCCGTCGTCAGTAGTAAATTTCACAAGCAGTATTGTGGAACTCCATGGGGAAGATATCTCTCTGCCTTTCTCTCCAAGTTCCAGAATTTCAATATCTTTGATCTTCGAAGACATGGAAGTAAATCAGTGAAATGGTACTTAAATCTATCAGCCGAAGGTTCTTTTACCCTGACAATTGATTGGATTAATTGAAGGAAGTGTTACTTATCTGGAGAATATTCATCGATTTTAAGGCCCATTTTTGAAACGACTGCATTGATGAATGATTCATTATTTCCATAGAAGATTCTTTTCCCGGTGGTTCTGGTGAACATATATATTTCCTTCCCGTTCCAGTTAATGTGAAATGGAGGGATCAGCCCTCTAGAATCCCTGAATCTCCTGAACCTTTCGTCATATCCTATCACAGGATCCTTTACTTCCTCTCTTTTTATGACGAACAGGTTAACGAGATTGTCATCATAGAATCTCAGCTCTTCTTCATCCACAGTTACATACCCGCTGTGTTTGTGTAGCGGTTTGCCTATGGGTTGAGAAGCGTGTGCTTCAATCCATCTCTCTCTCCTAGATATTTCATCGAATTCATCATCGAAGATCCAGAGTGCCTGGAATATGTTGATCCTCATTTTTATCAAGCTCTCTATGAACTTGCTCCTCGGAACGTCTCCTCTCTCTCTGTCGATGAGTTTCAGGAGGCCCTCATCGAGTGATATGCTGATCCTCTCATTCATCTTCTGCATTAATTATGGAATTGTCATATTTAATACTTATCATAATAGTAGGAAACTTATTACACATATCCGACCCCCGAAAAACAAAGCCATGGTACAGGGGATGCCAGTGTTAATGTAATACTTCAGTCACAAGAAAACCCGGATATGCAAGAGCAAACGAACCCAGTAAAGAAAAGCTCAGGTGAGGTAATCGGGTATCAGGGTAACAGAATCTTGGGACACAACACATAAATAGTTATTTAACAGAATGTTTTATCTGGTGTTTCGTGCCATCACGATACAATCCAGTTTCTAACTGTATTAGAAAATCATAATTATCGAAATAGGATACACGTTTGATCTGCATGACTTCTAAATTCCAGAAAAACTCGGTTCTGAAGATTGGGAATAAAGAGTACAACTACTTTTCATTGAAGAGCTTGGAAATGGACGGTTACAACCTGTCCAGACTCCCGGCATCTCTCAGGATAATCTTAGAATCATTGATAAGAAACGTTGACGGCAACGAAGTTAAGGATGAGGACATAGAGAATCTTATCGGGTGGAATTCAAAGAATCCCGGAGACAACGAAATACCTTTCAAGGTGGCGAGGGTTGTAATGCAGGATTTCACTGGAGTGCCTGCCGTTGCGGATCTTGCTGCTATGAGGGATGCGGCAGTATCTCTCGGGAAAAAACCGGAGCTGATTCAACCGCAGGTTCCGGTTGATCTCGTTATAGATCATTCCGTTCAGGTTGATTTTTACGGCATTGCGGATGCCGTCAATCTCAACAGGGAAAAGGAATTTGAGAGAAACGGTGAAAGATACAGGTTTCTCAAGTGGGCACAGAAAGCTTTCGACAATCTCAGGATCATACCGCCTTCAGTAGGGATTGTACATCAGGTAAACCTTGAATATCTTTCGCAGGTAGTAATGGAAAAGGAAATTGGAGGCAAGTTATGGGCTTTCCCGGATACAGTTGTCGGAACTGATTCCCATACGACAATGGTTGACGGCCTCGGCGTCGTTGCATGGGGCGTAGGTGGCATTGAGGCGGAGGCAGCTATGTTGAATCAGCCTGTCACTTTCAAGACACCGGAAGTCGTCGGAGTGAATCTCAAAGGCACTCTTCCCGCCGGCGTCACTGCAACAGATCTGGTCCTTACAACCACTGAGATCCTGAGAAAAAGCAAAGTTGTGGGAAAATTCGTTGAATTCTTCGGTGACGGAGTACCATCACTCACCATACCTGACCGGGCTACGCTTTCAAACATGTGTCCGGAATACGGGGCAACAATTGCAATGTTTCCAGTTGACGACCAGACCATGGAATACCTGAAGCTCAGCGGCAGATCTGAAGAACACATCAAGCTTGTCAGAGAATACTTCACAGCTCAGGGTCTATACGGGCCGCAACCAGGCACAGAATATTCTCAGGTTATAGAGATCAATCTCAACAAAGTTAAACCCAGCGTATCTGGCCCTAAATTGCCTCAACAGAGAGTCGATCTGGAACGGATAGGGGACAGTTTCCTGAAGTTTATGGAAGAAAACGGTTCAACGGTGGAAACCTCTGGGAAGTCCCCGAAACAGGTAGTGCTTAAATCGGCTGCTGTAAATATCGACGGGAAGGAAGAAACACTCAGCGAAGGAGACGTTGTGATAGCTGCCATAACGAGTTGCACAAATACAAGCAACCCTCAGGTAATGCTGGCTGCTGGACTGCTTGCAAAGAAGGCTGTTGAAAAAGGGCTCAAGGTAAACAATAAGGTTAAGACCAGTCTGGCACCGGGATCGAGAGTGGTGTCTGAATATCTGGAAAAAGCGGGATTACAGGAGTACCTGAACAAACTTGGATTCTATCTGGTTGGGTTTGGATGCACAACCTGTATAGGCAACACAGGGCCTTTGAACGAGAGTATAGAAAATGCAATAGTAAAGAACGGAATGAGTGTAACCGCAGTTCTTTCTGGAAACAGAAATTTTGAGGCCAGAATACATAAAAACGTCAGGGCAAACTACCTCATGTCACCTCCTCTTGTTGTCGCGTTTGCAATTGCAGGAAAAGTCACCATTGACCTCAACACCGAACCTCTGGGAATAGGAAAGGACGGAAAGAATGTATTCTTGAAGG
Source organism: Thermoplasmatota archaeon (assembly GCA_023488885.1). Classification (GTDB taxonomy): domain Archaea; phylum Thermoplasmatota; class Thermoplasmata; order Thermoplasmatales; family Thermoplasmataceae; genus JAJZOM01. The sequence goes on from JAMDDH010000037.1 coordinate 17,281, forward strand.
ACATATGGCCGTCTTCAGATGAGATTCTCAAAACGATGAAGGGATCAATAAGCAAGGAGATGTTCGTTGAAAAATACCGGGATCTTGAGCAATACAATGAAAACTGGAAAAACCTACAGGTCCCCTCAGGCACAACATATTCCTGGGATCAGAGCAGCACGTACATACAGAGGCCTCCATTCTTCGAAAATTTCAATCCTGGATCGGTTGTGGAATACAGGGAATTAATGAATGCGCGTCCCCTGCTGATGCTCGGAGATTCCGTAACTACAGACCACATATCTCCTGCAGGTTCATTCGGAAAAGATACCCCGGCCGGAAAATATCTTATCTCCCACAACGTGAAACCGGAAGATTTCAACCAGTACGGCACAAGACGCGGCAACCATGAAATAATGATGAGAGGTACATTCGCAAACACCAGAATTAAAAATTCCCTTGTGGGAAGGGAGGGAGGATACACTTTACATTACCCAGACAAGAAGGAAATGAGCGTGTACGATGCTTCAATGAAATACGTTCAGGAAAATGTTCCTCTTATAGTGCTTGCCGGCGATCAGTACGGTACCGGAAGTTCCAGGGACTGGGCAGCAAAGGGCCCATACCTCCTCGGAGTGAAAGCCGTGATTGCGGTCGGTTACGAGAGGATACACAGGAGCAATCTTGTTGGCATGGGAGTGGTTCCACTTCAGTTCACGGATGGAGAAAGTGCGGAGAAACTCAGGATAGATCCAGAGAAGCCTATAGACATCATATTCGATAACGGAATAACTCCTGGAGGAACTGCAACCATAAAGTTCTCGGAAAAGGCCGATGGCGCAGTCAAACAGAGCAAAGTGACAATAAGAGTAGACACTCCTGTTGAAGTAGAATATCTTAAAGCAGGTGGAATATTACAGTTTGTGCTCAGAAGGTTGGTTCTTGAAAATTAAGGAATTTCGCATTCATGCATTGATGGTAAGCATCCATCTTTTATCTATTCGAAATATGGTCAGGTAGTTATGTATATAGCAGCTCCACCAGGTACCAAAGTGCTGGCGAGATATTTGATACCTCCTGAAGAATACAAACTACTGGAAGAAGTGGATTTCAATGTTTACGGGGAGGAAAAATCCCTGACCATATTACAGTTCATGAGGGACCTCAAGTGGATATACATATCATACGATGAAGGAGATAAGATCAGCCTCAAGCCTACTGAAACAGGGATTGATGTTTTTGAAAATGGACTCACTGAAAAATACATTGGAGAGAACGGAAAAATACTGAATCTTATCAAGAAATATCTCGAAAATTACCTCAAGAATGAAAAAGGTCTACCAGATGAAACAATGGTTCTCGCGGACTACTTTCTGAAGTCCGGTAATTATACTCGTGCCCTGGATATGGCAGCGAATCTCATAGACCTTGGAAATAAACAGGCGGATTCAAGGATACTGGGAAAAGCCCACTACATATACGGCACAATAAACCTTTACAAAATGGACCTCGATTTCGCGAAGAATCATTACGAGAAAGCAACCTATTATTCGGAAAACGTTGACGACATAGAGAACGTTGCCAAGACGTATCTCGGACTTGGTTCTTTCTATGGATACAAAGGGGATATGGAAAAGGGACTCCAATATTTTGAAAAAGCTTCGCTGCTGTTCAGGGAAAAAAATGACCTGTCAGGAATGAACCAGGTGAAGATCAACGAGGCTTTTACGCTTGCGAAGATGGGTAATATCAAGGAATTTTTCACCTTGAACCATCAGGCCATTGAGTACTTCATTTCAATTTCTGATAACTATCATCTTCAATCATGTTACCAGAACGAATCTGCCGTGCTTCTCTCCCTTGGTGAATACAACGCCGCAATAGACGCTGTCGTTGAGGCTCATGATCTCGCAAAGAAAACGGGAAACGAAAGGATACAGCACCTTTCTGGGATAAACATTGCCCTTATTTACATTTATACGAAGAGACCAGGTGATGCTTATGACTATATAGAGAAAGCTTTTGACTACTTCAGGAGAAATTTTGATACTAACGGTCTTGCTGATTGTTATTTAACATACATGGCCTATGATGTTGCGACAAAGAACCTTGATTCTGCAGATAAGAACATGGAGAAAATGAAACAGAATTTCATGGTAAAAAAACAGAAAGTCTCCTTCATTGAAGGTCTATCCGTATACATACGTCTCATAAAACTCTATGACTATCCCGCTACAGTCCTAAATGATAAAACTAAGAAATTTAGGGAATATGCTCGTTCGTTTGAGCTAATAGAAAAGTTTGATTCTTTATTGGAAGATAATTAACTTAATCTACAGAATATACTCCGGTGGACAAGACTAGTTTCGGCTTGATCTTCTGTATGTCAATCTCATCTACTTTCATTTTAAGCTTCTCAAACATTCTTTTTCCCTCAACATACACATTAACCAATCCTCCTTAATGCTAACCTGTCACACATTCACTACCGAATGAGGTTCCGGCTCACTCCCGTTTCGCTTATGTAGGCGCGAATTTTTTTCGATTCTCATAAGCAGGTAACGATCAATCTAAATGGGAGTATTTAGCGTTTATCTGTATGTAATGCATTATATGACTCTCCTGAAATACAATAATTTGACGGAATACCGCAAGATCATTGACTTTATGATAGAATACAGAATCTAAAAATATATAAGTATACCTAAAATCAGTCAGAGCATGGAAGATGAAGTTAAGGCTTCCTTGAATAGATTGAAACAGGACAACATAGACTTTCTACAGGTACAGTTCACGGATATTGTCGGAGCCGTAAAATCTCTGACTTTGCCGAAGAACCGCTTTGAAAGTGCTCTGACAGAGGGAGTAGTTTTTGATGGAAGTTCCGTTGCAGGATATGCTCAGATAGAAGAGTCTGATATGAGGGCACACCTCGATCAGGCAACTTATACCATCCTGCCTGAAAGCGCAGGCGGATACAGGGTGGCAAGATATATATGTGATGTATATACTCCTGACGGGGAAAGATTTCCGGGAGATCCCAGATACGCACTTCAGAGGATTCTGGAGAAACTGCAGAAAAAGAATATGGATTTCTTTGTGGGTCCCGAGTTTGAGTTCTTCGTTTTCAAAAGAGACAGCAACGGAAACCCAACCGCAATACCTAGTGACTACGGCGGATATTTTGATAATACGCCAATAGACGCTGCAAATGAAATAAGGCAGGACATCCTGAAACATCTCTATGATCTTGGATACCATCCTGAAGCAGCCCACCACGAGGTAGCTTACGGACAGCACGAAATGGATCTCAGATACGGCCAAGCTCTCGTAATGGCTGACAGGGTTGCCATGCTCAAGAGCATAATTAAGAACGTTGCACAAAAACACGGCATGTATGCCACATTTATGCCAAAGCCGATAAACGGAGTAAACGGTTCAGGAATGCACGTACACCAGAGCATAATGTCGGCGGGAGAGAAGGAGAATCTGTTCTACGACGCAAAGGCCAAATATGGAATGAGCGAACTTGGAATGCACTATATGGGTGGGATTCTTAAGAATATAAATCAGGCTTCAGCCGTTCTCGCCTCCTGGGTAAATTCATATAAGCGTCTCATACCCGGTTACGAAGCTCCGGTTTATATCTCATGGGCCAACAAGAACAGATCTGCGCTCATAAGAGTACCAGCGGGAAACGGCATGAGAAAGCGTATGGAACTAAGATGTCCCGATTCCGCTGGAAACCCGTATCTCCAGTTTGCAGTAATACTCGGAATGGGTCTCGACGGTATAGAACATAAAATCAACCCCCCGGATCCTGTAGAGAAGGACATTTTCCACATGACAGCGGCGGAGAGAGAGAAAAATGGCATTCAGTCCATGCCGGAAAGCCTCGGAGAGGCTCTGCACCATTTCAGAAACAGCAAGTTAATGAGAGAAGTGCTTGGAGACCATATTTTTGAGAACTTCATAACAGTAAAGCAGAGAGAATGGGACGCGTTCAGGTCTTATGTGACAACATGGGAACTGGACAGATATCTCCCTATACTGTAATTTTATTGAGAGAAGTCCCTTAATTTCTCTCTTCTTCTTTCTTTGACTCTGGCATACGAATATATTATCAACAGAGCTATTCCGCTCGGCAGTAGAACAAAGCCGAATATTGTGGAAACTAATGTCAGATAGCTTATGTCTCCAAGCGAAATGTCAACAACAATCTGAGAATTTCCGTTGTTCTTGATAAAGAGTGTCCAGTTTCCGGATGATGTGGCGACTATTACCTTTGAACCAGAATAATCAGAAACGTTCAGGTATCCAACATTGGAATTATCGGGTGATATAAGAAACGCAGAAACATTTATTCTTGAACCCTGTGAATTAATTGAGTACTCCAGATCGTCGCCTGCAGAAACATTGATCTTCTTTATTGTATGGACCGATCCTGGTCCTATCGTTACGTTGGTCTGTTTCGTGATTCCCTGTTCTATGGAGTAAACAGAGTATGAAAAGAGGGTTACTGACACAATGATCAGCAGTACCGCAAATTTCAGGAGCTTCTTTTTTCTTGGTCTGAACATTTTCAATCACACTTCATCCTTAAATTGCAAATTATAGATAAATTTCTATGTAACTTCAAGGACTTCCAGTTCATTACTAGTTTCCAATTCAATCGTGCCCACGTTCATCACAATTTTCATCAGATCGGCATGTTTCTCCAGAATTTCTTTCTGTCCCCTGATAAGAATCTTTTCAAGTTCTGCACTCATAGGGAGTTTTTTAGATGTTTTGAAGGCCCTGATGCCGGAAATTACGGAAATAACTTGGTCGATTTCCGTCTCGTGAACTTCCATGTTTTCTCTCATGAGTTTTTCCGGCCACCTCTCAAGGTGAATACTGTCCAGTTTTCTGATTTTCATTGAACTGTATATCTCCTCTGTTATGAACGGCATAATAGGTGCATATAATTTCATGATCTGAAGCAGAACATACTGGAGAGTTCCTACGGTATCTGCAATCTCAGCCTTGCTGATCATGTTTTTCTTGTTGGAAAGGCTCTTGGCGATCTCTAGATAATTATCGCAGAATGTGTTCCAGAAGAAATTATCAGTTTCTGCCCTTGAGCGGGAAAACTGATAAGTATCCATAAGTTGGGCGCAGAGTTCCACGAGGCGGTTCAATTTGCTGACTATCCAAACATTTACAGGATATTCGGGGTGATCCCAGTTTTCCGGTATGACGTTGTCCTCAGTGATCATCGATACAAGTTTTGCGGCGTTATAGATCTTGATAACAGTTCTTCTCCCACGGACAAAATCCTGTTCCTTTACCTTTATATCGTCTCCAGGCACGCTGGTGGACGCCCAGTATCTGACAGCGTCAGCCCCGTATTGTGTGATCAGGGAACCCGGTTCAACTATGTTCCCTTTGCTTTTGCTCATTTTCTGGCCATACGGATCGTACACGTTCCCGCTGATGAAAATTGATTTCCATGGAGCAGAATTGTCATGTATGCTTGAACGGACAATTGTTGTGAAAGCCCAGAAAGTTATTATGTCGTGACCCTGGAATCTCACATCCATGGGATACAGAAGATCAAAGAGGCCATCTGCTTCAAGGGCAAGACGCGGGCTCAATGAAGATGTCGCCCATGTGTCCATTACATCCATTTCAGGAATCACGTCGGTAGAACCACATTTATTGCACTGTACATTGTATTTGTTAATTCTAGGATCAACGGGCAACTGTTCTTCCGAGGCGAATATGGTATCTCCACAAGAGCTGCAATACCATACTGGAAACGGCACTCCAAGGAATCTTTGCCTTGATATGCACCAGTCCCATTTGAGACCATCAATCCAGTTATCGAGTCTGAGCCTCATGTGGTCGGGAAACCATTGCGCTGATGCCGCAATTTTCTTGAATTGATCCTTCAAATCCAGGTATCTGACAAACCACTGTTTGCTGATTCCTATCTCTACTGGAGTATTGCACCTTTCGTGAGTGTTCACAAAATGCTTTACCCTTTCAGTTTTTTCTATAAGATTCCTGGTCTTAAGCTCATCGATTATCTTCTTCCTGGCATCGTGAATATTCAGTCCCTTCAGAAATTTCGAGTTTTCGTTCAGCTTTCCATGGTCATCGAGAATTATTCTTGTTCCAGGGTTATATTTTCTCCACAGGAGAAGATCATTCTGATCCCCGAAGGTGCAGAGCATTTCTGCCCCGGTTCCTTTATCTATCGACACCAGTTCGTCGGCAATTATCGGGACATCGTATCCATACAGTGGAACCTTGATATTTTTGCCAATGTGTGATCTGTATCTTTCATCGTCAGGATTTACCATCAATGCAACGCAGGCGCCTATGAGTTCTGGTCTTGTAGTTGCAATCGTAATAGACCGCGTTTCATCTCCGAACCTGATATATACGAAGTCTGTGGATATGCTGGCATCTTTCATCTCGATCTGTGATATTGCAGTGGTACATGTTGGACATCTGACAACAGGGGCTTCCTCCCTGTAAGTCCTCTCATTTCTTACCAGATCAAGGAACATCCTCTGGGAGACGCGAATAGAAGTATCGGAAAAGGTCCTGTAATAATTCTCAAAATTTGCGCTGAAGCCGAGGTCGCTCCAGTTTTTTAACAATTCCTTCTCGGCTTTTTCACTTTCAATCATGCATAGTCTTATGAATTCCTTGAGTTCTGTCTTCTCCCCCTTTATTCCGAGCGACTTCTCTGTGAATCTTTCAGTTGGAAGGCCGTTATCATCAAAACCCCATGGGTAGTAGACGTTATATCCCCGCATGCGTTTGTAACGGGCGATGAAATCCTGATGCGGATATGAAAAGGCATGCCCCATGTGCATCTTGCCGGAAATGGTGGGCGGGGGAGTATCTATTGCGAACCATTTAGATCTGTCATCAACTTTCGGGTCAAACCGGTAAATAGATTTCTGTGACCAGTATGATTTCCATTTGTTCTCTATTCCGGGTATGTCTATATCCATTCAAGAGGTTAATTTTTGAATAACTAAAAGGATTTCCTATACCGATCAGAAAAAGGTCATAATTTAATTACCTTAATTGAGATACGACAGCCGTTGGGGTTGCATAAAAATAATGAACCCTTGGCTGAATTCATAGCCCAGGAAGAGAGAATCAGGGATGTATATGAGGGTCTTCTCATGAATTCGGTGCAGGAAAACATTCGGTTTTTCCTTGAAACTTTCATGAAAAGTCATGAAGAAATAATCGAACAGCTGACCCAATTTGGAGTGAAGCCTCAAAATAAAGTCCCGCAACCAGGACAGTCTCAGAAGAATATTCATGCTACGTACCACCTGATGGCAGAACAAAACCCTGATTTGAACAGTCTTCAAAGTACTTTGCTGTTCATAGCGAAGTCAGAGCAGGAATCACTTGACGCCACTATATCGCATTCAAAGAAGATAGAAAATGCTAAGACGAAAGAATTCATTGTGAAAATAATAGAAGCAAAGAAGCTTATGGCTTCAAAAGCTGACAGATTATACCATGACTTTATCGAATCAAAGCTATCATAATTCATAAGTGTAATGATGCATCTGATAATAGCCTCAAAACAGGACGAAGCCAGCCTTTCTATGGCTGGTCATTTGCTTGAAACCGTAGAATTCACAGAAGATGGGTTCGGACCTGATATACTTAAACACGGCGAATACCTCTTCTCGTACATAGAAGAACGACATCTCTTCTTCAACGAATTTGATCACAAGTACGGATCCATCAGGGGCAATATTGATGACGTGATTTTTCTTTCCAGGCATTCTTCCGCAGCGGACGTGAAATCAATTACGGTTCACCCGACTGGAAACTACGGCGAAGCTAAACTTGGAGGAATGGAAAACACCCTTTCAGTGAGCGACCCGCGGAAAATGACATCTGCGTTGAGATCTATGGCCGAATATTATTCAGGGAGCGACTTCAGCGTGACCTTCGAGGCAACCCATCACGGCCCACTTCTCGGGGTACCTAACTTCTTTATAGAAATAGGCACCAAAAGTGAACAGTGGAAAAACAGGGAGGCTCTTGACATAGTTGTGCACGGGCTTTTTTCAAATGCTGAAACTAACTTGGATTCATTTGTCGGCGTTGGCGGCGGACACTACATGCCAAAAATAACAAAATATGCTCTTGAAAACCATGTGAACATAGGACACATGATATCAAAGCACGCACTTGAAAACATAAACGAGGGCCTGATAATGGAAAGTATCCGGAAAACAGGTAACTGCACTGGATTCATTATGGATAAGAAAGGTACAAAATCAAAGCCGAAAGAAATGATAACGAAAATCGCCAAAAACCTCAATCTCGAAATCATTTACGTATGAGCAGAACAACCATGGAATTTATACTGGAAATGAAAGTGACTCCTTTATTGTCGCTTATGTGACCACTTACCCATGTGTGTCATTCCAGCTCCATAGGCAGAGGGGAATATACGCTGTCGAAAAACATTTGAAAACTTGGTAGAGGCATTTGTTAACCTATAGAGAGGACCGTTATTTTAACGACTATAATTCCCGTTTAAGGGGTGCATCAGTTAAAACAACATGAACGCATAAAAATCAATGCATATTTTAATATATATATTATTGTGTATATGCGTACCGAGTCAGGGAAACACATATTCGACAAGCGACAAAAGATTCTTTTCCGACAAGAATATGTTTAAATAGTTTACATCGCTTAAAGGTTTAAGTCAGGCATAAAGCCTGAGTGAAATAAAATGGAAGGAATGGACGAAGACGAACCTCCTGGCAGAACGCCATTTTTTAGAGCCAAAAACTTAGAACGAGCCCTCAGATTAAAAAACCTTTTCATCAAATTCGAGGGAGCTGGAATTACAGGGACACAAAAAGATAGGATTTCCAAACTGCATGTTCTCAGGGCAAAAGAGATGGGATACGATACAATTTCTCTCGCCACTTGCGGAAATTATGGTGCATCTATTTCTCATTTTGCAAATATCTACGGACTCAAATCCGTGGTAGCAGTGCCCGAATATTATGCTGGAGAACGGAATGAGGAGATCAGGGCAAACGGTTCACAGATTCTTGAGGTCTCCGCTAAATATGAAGACCTTGTGGAGTACATGCGAGATCGCTCCAACGACGAGAATTGGTATGATTCAAGCCCTGGATCCAAGAATTCCCAAATCGATCTGGAAGGATATGAAAACATAGCCTACGAGATAGTTTCTCAACTCGGAAGGGCACCATCATTTGTTTCAGTACCTCTGGGCAATGGCACAACTCTGGCAGGCATATATTCCGGTTTTGATAAGATGTACAGCAGGGGAACAATAAGAAAAATCCCCAGATTCATAGGTTCCAGCACACCGAACGGTAATCCAATTGTGGCCTCATGGAGAAAGAGGAGAAAGACTGTAATGGAACTTGACCCGTCAACCATAAGGGAGACCAAAGCATCAGAGCCGCTTGTCTCATACAGGTCCTACGACGGGCAGAAAGCTCTTAACGCCATATACCGGAGCAACGGTTTTGCCACTTACGTAACAGATGAAGAAATGTACCGTTATTCAACGTTGATAGAACACTTTGAAATGTTATCAGTACTTCCTGCATCAGCATCATCGCTGGCCGCCGTGGATAAGGTCATAAACAGGAAGTCAGACAGCAGGGATATAGTCGTGGTACTCACCGGAAGGTCGAGAATGTGGACAACGCAGTAGTACTGGCTGAAGGAGTCTTTGGAACCACTTACGGGAAGACTGCAAACGGGCTTGTCAGGTTCACTAAACGTTACAATGTGAGATCGGTCATAGATTCAACAAGAGCAGGAAACGATGCCGGCCAGGTTCTTACTGGGAAAACAAGAGGAATCCCTATAATTTCTTCAATAGGCGAAGCATTGGAAATTGGTGCAGATACCCTTGTCGTCGGTGTGGCGACCGATGGAGGTTACATACCTGATGAATACAGGAGCTTCATAAGGTCTGCCATAGAGAATGGACTGAATGTGGTGAGCGGACTGCACGAATTCATCAGCGACGATCTGGAATTTTCTGGACTGGCAATGAAAACGGGATCTACCATAACTGATGTCAGGAAACTGTTCCGTGATCTTAAGCCCCCTTATACCGGACAAATAAGGGAGGTTGGTTCATACAGAATTGCAGTGCTTGGCACAGATAGTGCGATTGGCAAGAGGACCACTGCAGTAATCATGACCAATGCACTTCAGGATAAAGGCATTTCCTCGTTGATGATAGGAACAGGACAGACGGCATGGATGCAGGGGTTCAAGCATACAGTGGTTGTCGATTCCATGATAAACGACTTCATACCGGGCGGTCTTGAAAAAATAACAGTGGAAGCATGGAGAGAAGAGAGACCGGAGATCATGTTCATTGAGGGCCAGGGTTCAGTGCTGCATCCAGCCTATCCGGGGAGCTTTGAGATCATAGGCGCCTGCAGACCTGATGCCATAATCCTTCAACATGCTCCCAAGAGAGAATTCTTTGACGGTTTCCCGGAATTCAGGATACCTGATCTTGAGAGGTACATACAAATTCTTGAGCTTCTGTCTCGAAAAAGAGTAATAGCTATTTCACTGAACAGGGAGAACATGACCGATAGCGAGGTCAGGGAAGAAATAGAGACTCTGCAGGGCAAACTGGGCATTCCGGTATTTGATCCGCTGAGCGCTCAGCCATCAATACTTCTGGAGATTGCAGAGCACTGATATCGAATGAGTTATGCTCAGAAGATTTCTGTTTTCGATGAGATAAGAATCAAGCCTCTACAGATTGGAAAACGCTTAATAAGCGGGACTGTAAGCATAAAATCCGGTGATCTGCTGAAGGAATACCGGATCATTTTTTCCTATTCGGATGAAATAAACGTTTCCGAGAATTTGGCTGGCCTTATCCTCACAATGCCGGTTATCAATTTTACTCTTTTCACAAATAGGCTTATTCTCGATTTCCCGGTTTCAGATCTTGACCTCAGGAATGTCCGGGAACTTGTGAGGATTAACAACAGGGAAGTTTTCATAAACAAGCTGTTGAGAAGAAGATACGAGTTCTTCAAAAAAGAGTATCTGCCGGAGGAATCGGACATAACTGCAGAAAATATTGACGGTATAACTGAGGTAGCATCGTCAGGAACATACACTGATGAAGCACACACCGGCACAGGGAACAACTCAGTTGCGGTTCTTTCTTCAGGAGGGAAGGAAAGCCTCCTCTCATATGGTATATTACGGGAAACAGGCGCCGAAACCCATGCTTTTTATTTCAACGAATCCGGATCACACTGGTTCACAGCCAAAACAGCATTCCATTACTACTCCAGAAACTTTGAGAACGTTCACAAGGTCTGGTCAAACGTTGATCGGTTCTATCGATTCTGTCTTAGAAACCTTCCCATTATAGACCAGGCTGCCATCAGGAAAAAGACCGATACCTATCCTCTCCAGTTATTCATTTTTCCCGTTTACATAATGTCAATGATCCCTGTAGTCCTGAAATATGGAATCAGCAATGCAGTTTTAGGCGATGAGTTCGATGACCCGCGAGAAATGACTGATTTTAGGGGATTCCGGCATTATTACGGGATATTTGATCAGTCTCATGACTTCAACTCCATGATTAGCCGTTACTTCCGGGCGAAGGGAATCCCTCTAGAAATCTGGTCCGCCGTCTACCCTGTATCCGGTTCAGTTGTGGAGAAGATGCTTATACAAAGATATCCGGATCTGTTCAGGCTCCAGCGTTCATGCCACAGTTGCAGGCCCGTAGATGGTCAAATGATTCCATGCGGCAAGTGCTCCAAGTGTCTCGGAATAATGATGTTCACAATGGCCGCCGGAGGGGACCCGAAGGAGATACTTTACAGTGATTCCGAAATCAGCAATCTCGGTGAGCTTGTGTCAAGGGAACGAATGAGGCTTGACACCGACGAGCTGAACCTGATGAAATTCAGGCTTGGCTTCATCAGGGATCATTTCGTGCCGCCTGAACATGTGGAAGGGATACACCGTTTGCCGGATGAAGAAACGTTTTTTCAGAAGATTCCTGGCAATTTCAGGGACAAAATATCCAACCTGATTGAACAATATTCATCAGGAAAATTCGTAATGGAAAACGAGGAATGGGTAAGAAAAGACGAGTTAAAAGAACAATGACTGGGCATTCTCAACTTCCTCAGCGGTTCTGCATTTCCTGTACTCCGTTATGGGCTCCGAATTCATTGCATAGAAATTAGCCCCCCAGTGAAATTTAGAGAGCAATTCCTGAGCATTTTCATTGAAGTCGAGTATGAACAATGCAGCAGCCATGGCTTCCACCGACGAAAGTTTCCCGGGCTTGCCGTAGTTAACGGGATTCACCGGAACAAGCAGAGGAAGCTTCCTGGGAAACCTGAGTTTCAAATCCTTAATGCTGTCTATGAGATTCCATGATCCGTCTATTACGGATATCCCCCTGTTCTCCGCTGTATCCCGATCACCAATGTTGAGGTAGTGGTCAGAAAAAGGTGTCAGGACAATTGAGTTGGCAGCCTTTCCCATGGGTATCTGTCTCACAAGCCCAAAACGATCCAGTTTCTTCATGGTCGATTTCTTCGGGTCATCCTGGTTGAGATAAACGTAGAAAAGCGGTAGGGAAAACATCTTGATCACAATTACTAATTATCATATAATGGGCATGTGGGATCTTCGGAAGCTCGACAACAATCCATTTATTGAACAAAATCACCAGATTGACTTCAGCTTGCACAAACTATCACCGGGAAAGATTAAGTATAGAGTAGATAATAGTAAAACGTGGAATTAGTCATAAAATGCAGCAGCTGTGGCAACATCTTCGAGATACATCTGGGGTTTCTTGACATATTCAGGCAGCGTGCCGGTCCTGTTACAACCTGCCCAAAATGCGGGAAGAAAGGTTTCAACAGTATCCAGAGATCGGTTACCAGAGGCGGGAAAACCAGGGAATATTGAACTGCAATGTTATGAAGAACCGGTAGAGAAACAAAAATATTTTACACGTGGTCACCTCTTTTTTTTAATTTTTACTAAGCCAAAAACTTAATTAATTTTCATCCTCTCTCTTTGAATGCATTACATAGTTGTTACCGGTGGTGTAATTTCAGGGCTCGGAAAGGGTACGGTTACATCCAGCTTGGGTTATCTTCTCAAATCACATGGCCTCAGGGTCACTGCAATGAAGATCGATCCATACCTCAATTTTGATGCTGGAACAATGAATCCATACCAGCACGGAGAAGTTTTCGTTCTTGACGACGGAAGTGAAGTTGATCTTGATTTAGGTAATTATGAGAGGTTTCTGGAAACGAATCTCACTGGAGACAACAACATCACAACAGGAAAGGTATACAAAGAGGTAATTGAGAAGGAAAGGCGCGGGGAATACCTTGGAAGCACAGTACAGATTATACCGCACGTAACAAACGAGATCAAGAGAAGAATAAGGCTTGTATCCGCAAAAGAGGATTTCGACGTTGTTTTGATCGAAGTTGGCGGAACAGTGGGAGACATAGAATCCATGCCATTCCTTGAAGCTGTTCGGCAGCTTAACAGGGAAGAAGGAGGCAATAACTTTCTGTTCGGTCATGTGACTCTCGTTCCGGAAATCGGAAGTGTCGGGGAGCAGAAGACAAAACCCACACAGCACAGTGTCAAGGCGTTGAGAGAGATAGGAATTCAGCCAGATATACTGTTCTGCAGATCAAAGAAGCCATTAACACTGGAGACAAAGAAACGTCTGTCGCTTTTCACCGATGTCCCCCTTGATGGAATTGTCAGTGTCAATGACGTTCCGAATGTCTATCTTGTTCCGGATGCAATGGAGAAACAGGGCATTGTCGATTTTATCATAAAGCGGTTCTCGTTTAAGTGCGATCAATACAATGACAGGTGGGCTTCGTACAAGGAAAATATAAAGAATCCAAAAGAAACCGTAAAAATAGCCCTTGTCGGGAAATACATAGAACTTCAGGATTCATATATCAGCCACAAGGAATCGTTTTCCCATGTGACGGGAAACACTGGTGTAGGCATTGAAATAAAATGGGTAAACTCTGATGACCTTGTGAACAGCCAGGAGAAGCTCTCGGATGTTCATGGAATACTCATTCCGGGAGGATTTGGCTACAGGGGCATAGAGGGCAAGATAGCCGCAGCCAGATATTCAAGGGAACGTGAAATACCGTATCTTGGAATCTGCCTCGGATTCCAGGTTGCCGTTATGGAATTTGCCAGGAATGTCCTTGGCCTCAAGAATGCCAATAGCACTGAGTTTGACACCAAGACGCCGTATCCTGTTATAGACCTCCTTCCCGAGCAGCTCGGAGTGATAGACAAGGGCGGTACAATGAGACTGGGCTCAAAAAAAGTACTTTTAAAGGAAGGTTCACTTGCTTCCAGGATTTATGGGGTAACAGAAATTCACGAAAGGCACAGGCACAGATATGAAGTGAATCCTGAATACATAAGCCGTTTCCAGAACGCAGGGCTGATGTTTACCGGAGTCGATGAGGACGGCATCAGAATGGAAATCGCAGAGTTCAGGGACAGCGAGAACCTCATAGCGGTGCAATATCACAGCGAATTCAAGTCCAGACCTCTTTATCCTTCAAGGGTTCACCTTTACCTGATAAATAAAGCTCTTGAATACAAGCAACAGGTCCTGGAGGCTACTGCTTGAACGAGGCAGTAATTCTACTCCTGGAAAAAATAAACAGGAAACTGTCTGAGTCGGCAAACTTACCAAAGCGTTTCCTGGAAATGAAGAAAGTACTTCTTCTCGACATGGGCGTTGTCACTGTCAAATTCCTGATTTCCAATGGCATGGTTACAGTCACGGAGGAACCCCAGGAACCGGAAATAACAATTTACGCCTCAGAACAGGAAATCAGAGACATAATGGAGAAGAGGAGCAATCCCATGGATGCCTATTCCAAGGGAAGGATAAGGATAAAATCCTCTTTTGTTGATAAGCTTATACTGGCAGAGTTATTGTCATGAACTATCAGGAAAAACTGGAACTATACACTAAAGGTCTCTGGAATCAGGTAAACATCTGTTATGATATAGCCAAGACAGCGAGATCCCTTGGTAGAGATGTTACAGATCAAGTGGAAATGCCGCTGGCATCAGATATGGCGGACAGGATTGAAGAGTTAATCGAGATAAGAGGGATCGCCGGTGACATCAGAAATCTTGCAAAAACTCACTCCAGGGAAGAAATATCTATCGAAATTTCCAGAAAAGTAGCCGCTATGTATGAAGGCGAAGGAAAGAGAAAAGCCGTCGACAAGGCAGTAAGGGTTGGACTGGCTATTCTCACCGAAGGAATTCTTGTTGCCCCCCTGGAGGGGATAGCTGATGTAAATATTGAAGCCAATACGGATGGCACGGACTACGTCTCTGTAATGTACTCCGGGCCTATCAGGGGAGCCGGCGGAACTGCACAGGCTCTCAGCGTCCTGATAGCAGATATAGTCCGTAGAGATCTTGGAATAGGATCGTTCAAGCCAACGGACGACGAAGTGGAAAGATACATAGAAGAGGTCCAGGCATACAACAGGCTAAAACATCTCCAGTATCTCCCGTCCCCGGATGAGATAAGGCAGGTGATTCTGAATTCGCCTGTATGTATTGACGGAGAAGGCAGTGAGGAGGAAGAAGTATCCGGACACAGAGACATGCAAAGGATCAGGACAAACAGGATTCGTGGAGGAATGTGTCTTGTTCTCTGCGAGGGACTGATACAGAAATCAAAGAAGGTACTGAAACACACTGCGAAGCTTGGGCTCACGGAATGGAATTTTCTCGGGAAGAAAGATTCCGGTAAGGAGGAAGATGTGGATGCCAAGCCAAAAAATTCCGACAAGTTCCTGAAGGATCTTGTTGCTGGAAGGCCAGTTTTCGGCCATCCGGGAAGGCCAGGTGGATTCCGCCTTCGTTACGGGAGATCAAGAGTCTCAGGGCTGGCTGCAGCTTCCCTCAGTCCTGCAAGCATGTTCACCCTGGACAGATTCGTCGCAATAGGGTCCCAGATAAAAGTTGAACTACCTGGAAAGGCAGCCGCAGTCACTCCAAGCGACGGAATAGACGGTCCTATGGTCCTTCTGAAAAATGGGAACCATGTGAGGGTTGACACTCAAGAAGAGGCAGAAAACATATTCATTGAAGTGGAACAAATTACAGATCTCGGGGAGATACTCATTTCATACGGAGACTTCCTCGAAAATAACCATAAACTTGTTCCCGGATCATTCAACCATGACTGGTGGAAATTGTATCTCGACGAGAAGGGACTGAAGAGCAGGTTCTGGGAAACGATACCTGATCAGTTTGAAGCCGTTGAACTGTCAAGAACTCATGGTATCCCGCTTCATCCCAGATATGATTATTTCTGGCACGACTTACAAGTAAAAGAGATACTTGAATTGAGGAAGGAAATGGCCAGTGCAACCCTGTCCGGAAACACGCTCATTATCAGGAATATGGCAGTAAGACAGATTCTGATTAACCTTGGCGTTCCGTTTACAGTCGAAGGAAACGCAATATTCATTGATGAATACTACCCGCTGATTGTAACGCTCGGGCTCGATGTAGCTGAGAACTCAATCATAGAAATTGAGAGAACAATTGACGAATCCGGCCCAATGCCACTGGTTAACTCCCTGTCCGGAATCGAGATAAAACCGAGATCACCTACCAGGGTAGGGGCCAGGTTGGGAAGGCCGGAAAAAGCCGGAGACAGGAAAATGAAGCCAAAAGTTCACGTGCTTTTCCCCGTAGAGAATTATGGCGATGCAAGAAGATCGCTTAAAAACGCCGGAAAAAATACAACTGAAGGCTATGATGTAGAAGTATGCGTAAGGGTGTGTACTGCCTGTGGCCTGGAAACTCCTCACCCCATATGCCACGAATGCGGTGCAATGGCCAAATCATCAGGAAAAACCAAGAAAATAAAGATCGACCTGAATGGGTTGATGGATCGGGCAATCCACCGGCTTAATATTGAAGTTCCGGACAAACTTGAGATCAAAGGCGTCAAGAAACTTATGTCCAGAGATAAGGTCAGCGAACCGATAGAGAAAGGTTACCTCAGGGCTCTGAACGATGTTTCTACCAACAAGGACGGAACCTGCAGGTATGATATGTCGGATATTCCGATTACCCATTTCAAGGCAGAAGAAGCAGGGGTTACACAGGAAAAACTTATCCAGCTTGGTTACAGAGACGAACTCTATCATGAAATATATCCTCAGGACATAATAATACCGGAAGCATCTGCGAAATACCTTCTGAATGTATGCAATTTTGTTGATGATCTCCTTATGAAATACTACGGACTCGCCCCTTTTTACCGGTGCAGGTCAAAGGAGGATCTTATCGGCCAGCTTATAATCGGACTGGCGCCGCATACTTCAGGAGGGATACTTGGCAGAATTATTGGTTTCTCCGATGCGAGCGGCTGTTACGCGCACCCCTTTTTCCATGCAGCCAAGAGACGAAACTGCGACGGTGATGAGGATAGTATAATGCTTCTTATGGACGGTCTCCTCAACTTTTCAAAAGAATACCTGCCTTCCACGAGGGGAGGATTAATGGATGCCCCTCTGGTTCTGACTGTGCAGCTAAATCCGGAAGAGGTGGATAAGGAGGCTATGAACGTGGATACGTTATGGGATTATCCGCTCGAATTCTATTCTGCAGCAGATCAAGGCAAATCACCATCGGAAATTGAGGAACTCATGATGACAATGGGGATAAGGCTGAAGCAGACCGGGACCATAATGGGCAGCGGTTTCTCAACCAGGACCGGCAATATAAACAGCGGAGTTCTGGTATGTTCATACAAGTCGATTGTTTCCATGGAAGAGAAGATTGAACGTCAACTCTCTCTCGCAAGAAAAATAAGGGCAGTTGACGAAGATGACGTGGCAACACGTGTTCTCAATTCGCATTTTCTTCCTGATATGTACGGTAATTTCAGGGGGTTCTTCTCGCAGGAATTCAGATGCACGAAATGCAACACCAAGTACAGGAGGGTCCCGCTGTCCGGGAAATGCTTCAGGTGCGGAAACAAAAGCATATCTCTTACTATCCATAAGGGCAGTATAGTGAAATATATGGACGAAACGATCAAGATATCGAAAGAATTCAACCTTCCATGGTATCTGGACATGAGGATAGAGAACATTGTGAGAACAATCAGGGGAACATTTAATTTTGACGAAGAAGAGGCAGATAATTCTCTTCGCAGATTCATAGGTGAAGAGGCATGATAGGATCGCTTTTCGTGACCGGGCCTGCGGGAACAGGAAAATCAACGTTTTGCGCTGCATACAAAGACTGGCTGATATCAAACGATTACAGGGTTGCCATGGTTAATCTTGATCCTGGATCTGAATTCATTCCCTATGAGGCAGATGTAGACATCAGGGAGACCATATCACTGAGCCAGATCATGTCTGAATATAATCTGGGGCCAAACGGAGCACAGATTGTTGCAGCGGATCTTATACTTGAGAATTTGGAGCCGATACAGAAATATCTTGACGAACTGGAAGATTATTACGTGATATTTGACACCCCCGGACAGATCGAGCTCTTCACGTTCAGGCCAGGAAGCCCGCTACTTGTGGACACACTCTCTGACAAAAAGGCTATGCTGGCCTTCGTTACCGATTCCGTTATAGCCAGTTCCCCTTCTGGTTTCATATCCCAGAAAATGCTTTATGGATCGGTTATGTCCAGATTCTACAAGCCAATGCTTTTTGTACTGAACAAAACCGACCTCATCTCCGACGAAGACCTTAAAAATATAATCTCATGGGAGGAATCACCTGACCTGCTTAACGATGCATTCATGGAAGAAAAACAGGAAATGGTGAAAGACTATTTCCTGTCCTTGCTGAATACGTTCAAGGAGACCCAGATGATCAGCAAGATATTTCCCATATCCTCACGTGAACTTTATGGATTTGAGGATATCTACAGCGAGATGTCGTTGTTCTTTACCGGAGGCGCTGACACCGATACTATGTATCGCGATGATTAACCTAAATTTATTTTATGTGAATTAAAAAATGCCGATTCCACACTTTTACCTTCGCAATTTAAAGCCTTCCCAAAATCGGTTTTAAAGGTTACGGTACAATAGGTAGCATTCAGAAAAATGTTTTAAGGTATCGCCGTTAATCCGTCAATGGCAGTCAAGCATCACTGTATAATCTGCAGCTATCTAATTTACAGTGGGATGTACTGCTCAACGTGCTCCGCGGAGATAGCAAGGGCGAGGACCAGCGACGATGAAACCCTTGAAGAATGGCTTTTGAGGTCCAGGTTTTCCGTAACGAGATCTGAGTTCAGTCACGCCGTAAGGACTGCCACACTGGAAAATTTTGATAAGGTCTGGTTCAAGCACGACGACAGGAAATTCGAATAAGCGTTACGCACCAGTTGTAAGAAATAATTGCTCCTATTAATTCATAATTGCTGTTAATTAAGTTTTTAAACCAGTAGTAAATGTTGAAAAGGTGAAAAATGGCAGAGAACTGGCAAGCAAAAGATAAAGTGAAACCAAAAGGACTGGACGGCATTTCAGATCAGCAGGTAGAGTACCATTTTGAGACGCATTACAAAGGATACGTGAACAAGCTAAACGAGATCTGGGAGAAACTGCCGAACGCTGACAGAAGCAAGGCTAACCAGAATTACAGTGAATTCAGAGAGTTGAAGCTTGAAGAGACGTTCAATTATGATGGGGCACTGCTTCACGAGATCTACTTTGGAAACCTCTCAAAAGACCATTCTGCTGTGCCGGAATCTTTTAAGAAGCACGTGGAAAAAGACTTTGGAAGTTATGAGAAATGGGTGGAGGACTTCAAGGCAACAGGTATAGCGTTCAGGGGCTGGAGTCTCTGTGTGTTCGATCTCAACACCGGTAAACTGAGGAACATAGGCGCGGATGTCCATAACACAAACGGAATATGGAATGCAATAGTAATCCTGGCCATGGATGTATACGAACACGCATACTATACCGATTATGGACCAAAAAGGGCACCATATCTTGACGCTTTCCTGAAGAACGTAAAGTGGTCCGACGTCGAGGGAAAACTGCAAAAAGCACAGAAGATGTACGAAATCTTCAAATAATATTTTTATAACACTTTACAGTTTGATATTAATGCAAAAAGCCTCATCCGGAGTTAAAACAGCCCTCCAGGAGGCCCCAGTTCTTTTTCAAGTTAAGCAACTTATGGATTCTCCAGTGTCATTGGACATAGAAAAAAAGAGGATGGAATTCAGAACTGCAGGAAAGGGCTCAAAAGAGTTCCTCTTTGGGGAATTATGCTTCTGCCTTCTGACGGCAAACACTTCCGCCGAAATGGGTGTAAGGACACAGCAGATGATAGGTATAGACGGATTCCTCAATTACGACGAGACGAAGCTGAGAGATGAACTCAAGCGCGTGAAATACCGTTTCTACAACCTGAGAAGCAAATTCATAGTCGAATCAAGATGGATAGTCGATAAACTACCATCTCTGGTTAATGCCAGTGACACCTATGAGAGCAGGGAATTTCTCGTTCAAAATATCCGGGGACTTGGATACAAGGAGGCATCTCATTTCCTGAGAAACGTTGGGGTGTTCGACTTCGCCATTCTCGACAAGCACATATTGGGGATGCTTAGAACCGAGAATCCGGAGCTGGAGATCAAGGCGACTTCAAGAAAGAAGTATCTCAATACTGAAGAGATCATTCTGGATATGGCGAGAAACATCAACCTGGAACCGGGAATCCTTGATCTTTACATGTGGAAGATTGCAACTGGAAAGATTATAAAGTAAACTTATCTCTTTGTTAATGTTATACAATAATGCTTTCATTCCTTGACGTAAAAAGGGCTGACAGGAACTATGGTTTTTTCTTCGGAGATCTCTATGGCCTGATGTTTAATGCCGGGAAGAGAGTGAGCGAAAAAATAACGGACGAATTTGGATCCGGAAACAGGATTCTCATAGTCTGCGGAACGGGAAACAATGCCGGAGACGGCATGGTCGCAGCAAGACTGCTCTCGGAAAACAACGAAATTTCCGTGTTCCCGGTCAAGGGTAAGGATTCACTGAGGAATCCGGAAAGTCGCAAGGCAGCAGGCAAGTATTCCGGAGAGATAATTGATCAGGAGCAATTCCGCCATAAACTTGGTGAGTGTGATATAGTGGTGGATGCTCTGTTCGGTTCCGGGTTCACGGGCACTCCGAAAAAGCCATACGACGAAATAATCCGGACAATCAACCATTCCGGCAGGAAAATAGTGTCGATAGATGTTCCTTCCGGCATGGGATCAGATATTGCGGTAAAACCATACATGACCGTTACGTTTACTGATCTGAAGGAGGAGATGACCGTTGAAAATTCCGGAAAGATATACGTTACAGATATCGGCATCCCTCAGAAGGTCTTTGATTATTGCGGACCCGGAGATTTTGTATATTATAGGCAGGCAATGACAGATTCGCATAAGGGGATGAATGGAACGGTATCGCTGGTCGGAGGGTGGGCATTTCATGGCTCTGCAATATTCTCTGCCATGGGTGCCATCAGATCCGGTGCAGATCTTGTAAAGGTATTCTGTACATCGAGAAACTATGATATAATTGCCTCACACAACCCGTCAATAATCGTCAGGAACCTTGATGAACCGGAAGTTGTGCGTGAGGTCGGAAAAAGCGATGTGATAGTTATTGGCCCCGGACTTGGAAAAAATCAAAACCTTGATGGAGTGCTGGAATCGCTCGGGGATTATCCGGGCATAATTATTCTTGACGCAGAAGGCCTGGAAAAATTTGATTATGTAAGGGATATGTGCAAGGATTCCAGGTTTATACTGACACCACACAAAGCAGAGTTCGTGAAATTGACAAGTGAAGAACCAAATGCCGAAAATGCCTCTAAATTTTCCAGGCGGAAAAATTGCACAATGATCCTGAAGGGGGTTGAGGACATAATCACTGACGGTAACAGAGTTATGTACTCTGCAGGGGGTAATCCGAGAATGACAATGGGAGGAACCGGAGATCTATTAACGGGAATCCTGGCATCAGTATCTTCTCGTTGTGAAGATCCGTTCAGGGCGGCGTGCCTGGCCGCATTCATAAACAAGAAAGCAGGCGATATGGCATATAGGCAGAGAGCTCTATGGTATGATCTGGATGATATGATCAACTTCATTCCGGAAGTTATGAAAATGTCCCTGGAATGATTAAATGCCCAAACAATATTCAACTCAGGCGATCAGGAAATCCAATTCTGCCGGGAACAGGACTCCGGTATTCACGCCGGCTGAGGATGAAAGGTACAACTTCACGCATAAGCCTGGATAGGAATGTACTTCGGGTCACACAGGAATATTTAAGCCACGTAACCATGGTGAGGTAAATTATGGAAACGGATGACCAATTACACAGGGAAAGGGACGAGGATCCGACTCTGACTAAATCAGGCATTTATCAAATATTCAGGCAGAATGCGGAAAAGAACAAAAGTCATCCCCTGATAATTTATCACGGAAGGCACGTATCATACTACAACATTCTTTCCATGGTCGATTCCATGGCAGAATCCCTCAGCAAGAGATTCTCCATTGAAAAAGGACAGAACATTGGCATAGCTCTGCCTCTTAGCCCGCAATTCTTCATTTCCTTCCTCGCTGCCCAAAAGATAGGCGCAGTTGCAGTCCCGCTGGATCACGGAATAAACTCACACGAGCTTGAAGAAATACTAAGTATATGTGAAATAAAGGTTTTGATATGCGCTACTACGACTTCTCTTAAGATCGGCGGCAGTGCAGGAATTAGGGGCATTATACTTACCAAACTCCAGGATTTCCTGCCATTTGAGAAGGCAGTACTGACAACTTCCAGATCAGGTTTCAGGAAATCATACTCTTTCCATGAAAGCATAGAGCTTGGAGATTTCAACGACTTTATCTACGGACCCAAGGGTGAATTATCGGACGCAAACGCAGAAAACGAAGCAGCCGCCGCCATGATATTTTCTCCATCCAGAAACGGCGACTTGTCCGGGTTGATATTTTCAAGTTCGAACATTATATCATCAGCACGCGGAATATCTCGAAATCTATTGCCTGCGAAGGGACGTTTCAGGATAGCATCGATGCTTCCCGTTTTCACCGCGGCGGGCTTCCAGTTTTCGGTTACACTGCCAATATTCATGGGAGGCACAGTAATATGCACATTCGAACGTTCCAATTACGGGCGCCTCCTGAGATTTTGCAGCCTTTTTGATTGTGATTATATGATCGCGTCTCCGTATGACCTGAATCAAATGCTTGAGAACAAGGTCGCCAATCAGGGAATCAGGAGTCTAAAGGGTGTATTCTCAAACTCATATCTTCTCTCCAGAGAGGTCAGGGAAGCATTCGAAAAGAATTATGGGATTCCGGTGATTGAATATTACGGGATTCCCGAGCTGCTCGGAGTCAGTCATATGCAGTCTGCGGACAGAAGCAAACGCAAACCGGGAGGTCCAGGATTACCTTTATCCGGTGTTGAAGCAAGAATTATCGACGAATCCACAAAAGACATTATACAAAGCGGGTCCAGAGGTACCCTGCTGGTAAGGGGGCCGCAACTCATGATAGGATACTGTTCCGGTGCGAAAGATGGTTCCGAGTATTTCATAGATGGTTTTTTTGATTCCGGGGACCTGGCAAGGGTAGATCACGACGGACAGTATTTCATAGAGGATCGGAAAAGGGAAGCAATATCATCCAGTGGAATACTTGTAAGTCCACATGAGATTGAATCAGTAATTGCGACCGTTGAAGGAGTCAAGGAAGTCGCCGTAATCGGAATAGATAACGGTAAGGGGAATGAAGAGATAACTGCAATAATATCCCCCGGGAAGACTAAAGCTACAAGTGAATCAAAACTCAAGGAAACATGTTCCATCCTGCTCTCACCTTATAAAAGACCAAAAAGATATGACTTCAGAGATGAGCTTCCTAAAAGTATGGCTGGAAAGATTCTCAAGAGGCAGCTTCTTGAGGAAACGAGGAGCCGGAAATCCTGATGCGATGCTGGAGGTTGTTGCCAGCGTTAAATATTACACCAGCTGTCAACCGTCCGATAAATTCACTGTGATTTTTGATTGGCAATTATCCAGACACCATAAATATTGCACCATGGAAATGTTTTTCAATTATCAATGTTAGCGGAGGTAATGTCCAAATTAAGCACATCCAGAATTTTCAGGATGGTTGTGGCCATATTTTTGATAGTGATTATATTTGTCTCAGCCTTTCAGGTTAATAATGCTTACATCAATCATCCAGTTACAGAGAATATCATCAGTACTCCAACAGGATATGTTCCGGTAGCGTTCAACGGACAGATTATTCCGGTAGGTTCTGACTACAACGGCAAAATGCACATTGATATAATATTCAATTTTTCAAATCAGAATGGATTAACGTCCTTCCTTTCAAATTTATCTAATCCGTCAAGTTCCCAGTATCACAAATACCTTACTGGAAACCAGTTTGATTCTATGTACGCTCCTTCCAGAAGCGTGTACGATTCTGCCGTATCATACTTCCAGCAACATGGAATGTACAATATTCACACATTCAGCAACAGGTTGACCTTATCCATGTACGGTTCTTCCCATAACGTCTCACTGGCGTTCCATACAAATATCACAACCGGCACGCAAAACGGGCAGTCAATCTACAGTCCGTCCGCGTCCCCGGAACTGCCTGAGTGGCTTTCCGGTTCGGTTAACCAGGTCATAGGACTTAGCAACGGCGCCACTATGTACATGAACCTGAAGGTAAACGGAATCCTCAATAGCTCAGCAGTGAAGCAGGATATATCCCCGCCTTTGAAGAATTATCCAGCACCGCAAACCCAGAAAGGAATTCAGTATATTTACGGAAGTGATCTCCAGGTTGCATACAATGAAACCGGCCTGTTCACCAAAACCTATGCGAAAGGTCAGGTCATAGCCACCGTTTTATGGGGTGGTTCAGACAATAGTTCAGGTAAACCCGTTCCCACTGGTCCGTATGACCCGGGAACTGTAAATTATTACCTTAACAAAACCATCCCACAGGGGGAACCGCTGCCTCACATATTTGGACTTCCGGTAGACGGCGCTTTTGCACCCGGTTCTTCCGCTCTGAGTGATACATCAGGTGCCGTTTTTGAAAACACTCTTGACCTGGAAATGGCAGGAAGTTTGGCACCGGGGGCATCTATTTATAATGTGTATGGACCTAACGCCACTCTTGCAGATCTATCGGATGCAATGAATGCCATACTCTCAGCTCCGTCCTCATCACCGTTGTACAATGTTACCGTAATATCGAATTCATGGGGTTCGGGCGATCTTCTCAGCAATACATGGAATCAATATTTCAAGGAGTCCCAGGCAAGAGGCATAACTGTTCTGGCAAGCAGTGGAGACACCGGAGACAACAACAAAAGTTCTAAATATGTCGGAGGACCTGATTACGTCCAGTTTCCGTCTGCAGCAGCTTACAACAACTATGGCGTAACTGCCGTCGGGGGTACCAATCTTACGCTTTCATCGTCCCTGACCATAAGCAATGAACAGGTCTGGTACGTGCCAGGAAGTCATCCAATCGGATCCACCGGTGGAATAAGCTCAGTTTACCAAGAACCTTCATGGCAGAACAATTCCCAGGCAAACATAACACTGAAAGGACATGGTAGAGGCGTACCTGACATAGCCGCCATTGGAAACAACACCCTTGTCCAGTATAACAATACAACGGCCAGTGCCCTTTACATTGCATCCGGAACAAGCGTTTCGTCTCCAGTTGTGGCAGGTATCATCGCGGCGATGGACGCGAATCTTTCAGCTATAGGGGAACCTTCTCTCGGCTTCATAAACCCGGCAATATACCGGTTCGGATCTCAACAATATGATCCATCCAAATATGGTAACCCTGTAAAGACACCATTTTTCGATATAACTCAGGGACGTAACTATCTGTACAACGCTCTAACAGGATACGATCTTGTCACTGGAATGGGATCAATTGATGCGGTAAATTTCCTGACAGACCTGAACGGAGTACGGTACAATGTAACTTTCAATGAAACCGGGCTTGCACCGGCATCACCATGGAACGTAACCATTTCTGGTCACAGTTACTCCTCCAGTACACAATACATTAATCTGAGCCTCACAAACGGAACCTATCATTTCAATGTTCCAACTGTCGGAAATATGGTGGCAAACCCTGTCGCAGGGACATTCAACGTCACCGGAAAGCCTGTAGTTGTGAATCTGAGCTTCGTAAGAGGATACGAAGTCAACTTCACGGAGCATAACCTCATCAACGGGACGCAATGGCTAATCAATGCATGGAATTACTCCGTTTCATCTTCCCACCAGAAAATGACTCTTATATTTCCGAATGGAACATTTGTATATCATGCGATATCATTGGATCCAAACTACAGGGGATATTATGGTAATTTCACTGTAAACGGGACCGGAGTAAATGTCAGTTTCAATTTCACGCTTGGGATTTTCAATGTAACTTTCATCGAAACCGGCCTTCCAGTTGGTCAGGAATGGAAAGTACAGCTTCCCAACGAGACAAAAACTTCTACAGGCAATACGACCATTTTCACTCTGTTTGGAGGATATTATACATTCAACATTCTTCCAGCTGGAAGGTATATTTCCAACAATACCGTGGTTAGCCTGAATACCAATGGCGAAAATCAGACAGTATACCTGAATTTCAGTTACGGGTACTTTATAACATTTGTTGAAAGTGGCCTGCCTTCAGGGTCTATGTGGGAAGTTAACATCAACAATTACGTCCTGAAAACGACAAATACAACAATATCTATTGAAGTCCAGAACGGAACATACCATTATGTTGCATCCGCTGTATTAGGAAACAAAACACTGATTGGTTCAGACAACGTGACGGTCAAAGGAAGCAATCAGACGGTGACCCTGATTTTCCAGAAGATCAGGTCACAGGCAGGTACTGAAATACTGTATGCGGCACTTGCAGCTCTTGGCATCGTTATGTTTATTGTGGGTCTCATGCTTTACAGGAGAAAATGACTATAACGTCAAATTACGAACCTGGCAGTTTCATAGCGGAGCAGTTGCAGCACTCAACATTTCCTACATTTTCGAATTGTTGCAGAGGTGGCAGTTAAATATGCAGCCTTGGAAATTTTCAAAGGGCAAAAGTCTAAAAGTTCATTAATTTTTAATACATCCTACTAAGGCAGGTGTCGAATATGGCTGATGCACAACAGACAACTGTTCAATTCGCCAGAGGACTGGAGGGGGTAATAGCCGCTGAAACCAGGATTGGCTTTGTAGATGGAAATCTCGGAAGACTCGTATACAGGGGCTTCGACATCTCCACTCTAGTTGAACAGTCTAATTATGAAGAGGTATCTTATCTGCTACTCAACGGTAAGCTGCCCAATAAGGAAGAGTACAGCAACTACGTTTCCAGACTTAAGAAACTTAAATATCTGGAAAAGGACGAATATGATCTTATATCGAAATTAGGAAAGGTCTCACATCCAATGTCAACCCTGAGGACCGTTGTATCGTATATAGGGGCAAAAGACCCAAGGACAGTGGAACCAGACGTGGCGGTTCAGGAGGATCTTGGCCTGGAACTGATTGCGAAGATGCCTACTATTGTTGCCGCCATTAACCGTGCCCACAACGGACTCGATTTTGTGAAACCAGATCCGGATCTTTCATACTCATCAGATTTCTTCTATCAGTCGCTTGGAAGGAAGCCCAGCACAATAGAAGCAAAGATGCTGGATACTGCGCTGATTCTGCATGCCGATCATGGAATGAACGCTTCTACATTCGCTGCCATGCTGACAATATCTACGCTGTCCGATATGTATTCCTCTGCGACTTCTGCCATATCGGCCCTGAAGGGCCCATTACATGGGGGAGCAAACGAAAGGGCTCTTTCACTAATCCAGAAGGTCGGGGTTCCAGAAAATGCTGAAAAGATAATCGGTGAAATGATTGACCGGAAAGACAAGATAATGGGCTTCGGGCACAGGGTATACAAAGTCTATGATCCACGTGCCAAAATACTGAAACAGTTTGCCGAAAGAGTTACTACTGCCAACAAACAGCAGGTTCTGTTCAAGACAGCAAACAAGATAGAAGAGGTTATGATAAGCCGGCTTGGTTCAAAGGGAATATTCCCAAATGTGGATTTCTATTCAGGAATGCTCTATTATTCAATAGGGTTTAATCCCGACATATTCACCCCGATCTTTGCGGTGGGCAGGATATCGGGATGGGTTGCAAGAGCCCTGGAATATGTACGCGACAACAAGATATTCAGGCCCAAGGCATTATACAGCGGTGAAACTGGGCCAAAAAAATACGTCCCTGTCAACGAGAGGGACTGACCATTTTTCCGAAGTGCAAAAAAGTGTCGTCCGGTCTCTATGTTCTGGATACTTCCGCAATACTTTCCGGAAGAATCAACACAAACCAGGAAAATTTCATTTTTCCTTCTTCTGTTCTTGATGAAATCAGCCTTGGCAAGACCGCCAGGAACATTGAATGGCTGCGGGAAGACCTCGATATACGGGAACCAAAGGGCAAGTCGCTGGAAGATGTATCCCGTGTTGCCAGGGAAAGCGGAGATTTCAATAAGTTGAGTAAAACCGATCTGGATGTCATAGCACTCGCCATGGAATACGAGGCAACAATCATAACAGATGATTTTGCCATAGAGAATGTGGCTTCAAAACTGGGTATCCCATATGTAGGGGCGGATCTCAAAGAGATCAGGAGGATCATAAAATGGAATTTCAGATGTACAGGCTGTGGCAGAAGATTCTCAAAATTCATCAAGGATTGTCCTGTTTGCGGTCATTCTATCAGGAGAACTGTAAAAAGTTATAATGAAAGCGGCAATGAAAGCAGACGATGATTGATATATCACTTCCTCTGGACTGGAATCTTATAACTTACCCGGGAGATGCCAGATACGAGCAGTACGACTATTTTACGCATGAAAAGAACGGTGTGCAGATTACAAGAATAATAATGGAAACACATTCCGGAACACATTTCGATGCTCCTCTGCACGCTATCCCGAATGGCAGGAAATCGTCCGAGATATCAATGGAAAAAATGGTAGGCCCTGTCACAGTTGTTGAAGTCGTGGGGGATTCCGTGAAAGCGTCGGACATACCTGACACATCAAGCAGCAGGATACTTTTCAAGACGAAGAATTCGTCGCTTTACAATACTTTCAGTACTGATTTCTGCTACATCACCGAAGAAGCCGCAGAAAAACTTGTTTCAAAGAATGTCGACCTTGTAGGGCTTGATTACCTGTCCATCGAGAAATTTGGCACGAAAGGAATGAAGATCCACAAGATTCTGCTGGAGAAAGATACGGTGATACTGGAAGGACTTAACCTGAGCGGTGTGAAGCCAGGAAACTACGAATTGCTGTGTCTTCCATTGAAGATGAATCTGGACGGTGCCCCATGCAGGGCAGTTCTCAGATAGTTCCATCAGTGGTGGATGAAGTAAGCCGCTGATAACCTTTTCCCGAGATCAGAACCACTATTCCGGCTATTATTGCCACAAGGAAAGCATAAATGTACGAATACTCGGAACTGAAATAGTACAATATTCCCATTATTAGGTTGCCAGAAAACAGTCCCATGCTTCTTGCGGCCCCAAGTTTTCCCATTCCGGTCCCTGTCTTGTGCGAGGGGACTGCCTTTGAAATTATTGTTGGTTCCAGTGTCTCTATGGCTCCGGTGGAAAAACCGATGAGCGAGATAAACAGGTAAAAGTAAAGAAAATCCAAGTTAAAATATATCGATATTGCAAAACCCAGCGATCCGATGCCGGCCATCATATAACCAAGGATGCCCAGTGCCGGGATTTCACGTTTTATTCCTATCCTTCCGTAAAGAAGGCCAGCCAGTGAGGAAACTCCCATGAAAAGGGTATAGGTGAAAATTCCGAGAAGTGGATTATGGGTGTCCTGGGAAACCGTAAGTATGGGGAATCCCATGCTGTAGAAACTGAAACCGAAGAGTGCGGAGGACGCAAATATCCCCATCACTGCTGTGCTCGCCTCCCTGGAGGTTTCCACTGTAGTTTTAGTTTTTTCCTGAACCGGTACCTTTGTCAATATTATCAGAAGTGTCGATATTGTGAGTGGTACGGCAGTTACCAGGAATATGTACCTGAAAGGCCAGTGATAGAAAAGCAGCCCAAGAAGGATGAAAGTAGCAAGAAGGCCCCCGCCGACATCAAGGCCATGAAGGAGCCCGAAAGCCCTTGAACGGTTCTCCCTGTTGACGGACTGTGAGTACAAGGATCGGCGTGCAGGCGATCTGAGATTCCTGAACCACCAGCCTGTTGCCCTCGTTGATATTGCCTCTATTGCTGTCGATGAGAATCCGGTGAACGATAGTATGGGAATAAGGGCATTGCCGATTATGGCTATTCTCCTGTTTCCATACCTGTCGGAAAGCTTTCCGCCGGCAAAAGCGAATAGCGATCCAACGCCGTAATTGAGGCCTTCTGCAAGACCGTAAAGATAATACGGGGCTCCTATCACGAACACAAGGAAATAAGGGAAACCCGCAAGTATCACTTGATAACCCATGTCGGCAAAAAATGCAGAAAAGGCAATAAGGAGAACATTTCTGCTGAGTAACGGCTTCCTGTCCTTTGATATAATCTGAGTAGGCACTGTTCATCCTCCCTCAGCTAACGGGGGCCTTCCATCTCGACAACCAGGATTGCTCTTTCAGGTATTGATCTGATCTCCATGGGCGTAATTTCAGGAATGCCTCTCTCCACATATTTGAGCTCTTCCGGTTTCTCCATGCCTATGCCACCCATCCAATGACCTCAGTTGCCTGCAGAATCTGTTTTCGCATGCTCTTCTTATATCTCTTCTCTTCTATAATAGTATTCTCTTAATGTTTCAATTCCAAGCTGGCTCTTATCAATCTATGAACTCTTCGCACGATTTCATCCCCTGTCTTGTAAAAATGGAATTTGCTACCGCATAAACTAAAAAACATTATGTCGAGTTTTATGTGATTCAAAACAAAATACCGTTAAAAACCAAAAAAACTTAAGGTTAACAATGCATATTCTTCCAGTCAGGGAGGATCTTGTTACCTCAGAATAATCAAATTGAATCAATCAAATTTTTGCGGGAAATCTGTGAAATGGCTTCCAACGAAAGGAATCTTAGCTCATTAAAACAGAAATTCATAAACATAGAACTCCCGGAAGATTCTGGTCTTGACGATTCCTACAAATCTGTGATTCTCAGGGAAATTAATCAGATCCTTAAGTCTCAGACTCTCGAGAGGGCGAAACACTATCTCGGGATACTTTCCAGAAATCTTGCCAATCCCGACTGGAACATTAAGCAGGGGATCAATATGGATCTCTGGAAAGGTTACGATCATATCTACACAGATAGCCTTTGGATAATGGGAAAGAGGGTCAGCAACGATTATCACAAAGCATGGTACTGGGGCAATTTTGTACCGCAGATACCGTTCCAGCTCATATCGAGATATACAGAAGAAGGGGAGTGGGTGCTGGATCCATTCTGTGGTTCAGGAACAACACTGTTTGAGGCAAGGAATCTGGGAAGGAACTCCATTGGAATAGAATTGAATCCTGACATATACCGGAAAGTGAAGGAATCACTCCTCAGCGAGAGAGATAACAGTTTGTATGTTTCTGAAGTTACAAATGGCAACTCCCTGACATACGATTTTACGGAACTCCTTGCAAAATACGACATTGACGGCTTCAGGCTTTCTATAGTCCATCCCCCGTATTGGGACATAATAAAATTCTCTGATAATCCGGATGATCTTTCAAACTCTCCTGATCTGGAGGATTTTGTGCTGAAGCTTAAAGAAACCATTAAGCGGATGCTACCAGCCATGAAGCCGGAATCGCACATCGGCCTCGTAATAGGCGACATGTACAGGGGAGGCGAAGTTATACCCCTGGGATTCAAAACCATGGCTGCACTTCAGGATCTGGGACTGAAGCTGAGGGGTATAGTTGTAAAGGACATCCAGAATACAAAAGCCAAAAGAACCAATGAGAACCTGTGGAGATACAGGGCGCTGAAATCCGGTTTCTATGTCTTCAGGCATGAATATATTTTCGTATTCAAGGTAATGAAATAGCTCCCCCACAGCTTTAATCCGTTTTAAGATCCTGGGATACCGGACCTGACCTCACTGAGATAATTCGTGAATCCATGTATGAAATCCTGAATATCCGCAATTATTCCGTAGTCCGCAAATTTGAATATTTCCGCCGAAGGATCAGAATTGATTGCCAGGATTTTGCCACAATACCTGATTCCGACCACATGGTTTGCGTGCCCGGATACGCCCAGTGCAATGTAGACTCCCGGAGATATAGACGATCCAGTTAGTCCAATCTGCTGCTGGCGAGGCATGAAGCCCATATCCACTATGGGTCTGGTTCCTCCGACAGCGGCATTCAGTATCCCGGCCAGGCCAAGAATTTCCTTCAGCATTTCTTTTTTCTTCAGGCCACGGCCAACGCCTATTACCAGATTGCTTGAGCCAAGTGGCAGGTATTCCGAAGGTACAGGTGTATTTTCAAGGACTTCATTTCGTGACTTAAACAGGTTTTTGATCTCAATTACCTTCGGTTTATTGCTGGACTTCAAACGTTTGAACATACCTGGTCTTACTGTTGACATCTGCGGGCTGGTCTTGGAATAGATAGAAGCAACAATCCCTCCTCCGAATGCAGGTTTATACTGAATAAGCTTGTCGTCCCTTATCTCAAGATCAACGCAATCTGCGGTTAAACCGAGCTCCAGCTTTCCGGCAACAGTGCCGGCAATTTCTCTCCCGTCAACCGTTGATGGAAAAATTACGTATCTCGGTTTTTTCTCATTGATGAATTCCGTGAGTCCCTCTGCAAATTCTTCATTGCTGCGCGTGTTAAGGTAGTAGTAGTCGTGGGAAATTATTCCGGAATCACTTTCGGAGTCTATGTTTCCCAATACGGTTACGTGAAGGGAGTGTTCATTGGCAAGTTGAGAAATTTTTGAGGATATTTCTCCCGCTGTTCGTTTATCGTTAATGGCAACTCCAAGAATAGTTTCAGCCTTCTCCCCAGAATCCTTAAGGGCGATCATGTCAACGCCGGATTTTACCTCCCTGTTCTCTCTTATTATCCTGCTGACCTTGTCATAAACTTCCGCGTTAAAATCCAGCATTTCCACATTCCTGTAACTCTCTATTTTTCTTGTTCCTGTGACAACGGTGGGGCTGTATTCGCTTCCAACTATGTCTATACCGAGTTTCACGGAATCGTACACCTCAATTTTTTCAAACATGTCGGGAGTATCCTGTTTTATTGCTCTTGCTCTGTTTATCTTTTCACTTACGGAGAGAACTGCTGGAGTTGGAATCCTTATTCTAGAAAGGCCGTTCTCACTTTCATGCTCCACTATCAGGGTTTTGCCATTATCTTCCACCTCAATCTTTGATATTGAGGATTTAAATGAATATCCAGTAAAAACCGCCACTTCCGGTGGAACCTGGGACGTTTCGCCATCGAGCGAATATTTCCCCATAAGAATGATATCAGGAGAGACTATTTTCGCAAAAGTTGAAAGGATTCTGGACGTGGCAAGAGTATCTGAACCGCCGAACTTTCTGTCCGATATCAGGAACGCTCTGTCTATGCCCATTCTTAGAGCTTCATTCAGTATGTCCTTTGACTGAGGGGGGCCCATAGTGGCCACCATGGTCTCATATCCATTTTTTTCTTTTAACCTGATTGCCTCTTCAACTGCTTTCTTGTCAAATGAATTCATTGATAGGGGCACATTATCTCTGATTATGCGATTCGTGACTGGATCATAATCGATCTTATTGACGTCAGGAATCTGTTTTGCAAAAACTAAGATCTTCATTCACTGAAAAATGTCCATTCGATATATAGTATTATTCAACTCTTGCTATCTTGTTAACGTTTTTACTTTTTTTCAGGAGCGAGTTTACCCACGAACAACGCTCTAAAACATGAGTAATAGTATTCCAGGTGATGAAATAGCAGTCGTCCCACCAACATTATTTATGTGTGGCGGATTCTACTGCGGGAACTTAATTCCACTATAGTTGGGGGTGT
The DNA here is from genome assembly GCA_023488885.1 of Thermoplasmatota archaeon. Classification (GTDB taxonomy): domain Archaea; phylum Thermoplasmatota; class Thermoplasmata; order Thermoplasmatales; family Thermoplasmataceae; genus JAJZOM01. Next base: position 51,579 of record JAMDDH010000037.1, read on the forward strand.
AAGAATAGATTTTGGTGTGCGAGTAAGACTGGAAAGAAAGAGAATCGGTCTCACTATTGAGGATCTGGCTAAGCGAAGTGGAGTATCAACTGCCGCCCTTTCAAAAATAGAGAGAGGAGAACGCACCCCGACCCTCCAGAATGCCCTCAAGATTGCTGAAGGTTTTGGAATAACGCTTTCTGACCTTCTGGTGAACGAGAAAATTCCGTCTGTCATAATTATCAGAAAAGATCAGGGTCAAAATCTGATGGACCCCGAAAGCGGCATCAGCCGAGAATCCTTGTTCCCCTCATTTCATGGCAATGAGTTTGTGAGGTATAAAATTGAACCGGGAAAGGAAACCGGTAAATTTAAGCCTCATCCTCCAGGTACTAGGGAAGTATTTATTGTCATAACAGGTAGCCTTGTAATCGAGGCAGGCGCGCAACGTATCGAATTGTCCGCAGGAGACATCGCTAATATTTCAGGGGATCAAACACATACCATTTCAAACTTCGGGGATACCACATGCACATTTGTGCTCGCAATTCTACCCCAATAATTTTACTTTTTTCCGGGAATATTCATCAGTTGCTGTTATCAGGTCCTCAGGAACAGGACAATTATCATAGTCAAGGCGACCATAACGTCGATCAGGAAAACAGTCCTGAAAACACTAATATCCTTATCTTTGCCATCAAAAAGGCTCATAGCAAGCTGAATCCTCGGTCCTGAGGCCATAGTGAAGAGAGAGGCTGACACATTCTGTATTCCTACCACCCAGAGTTTCGAATATCCTATTCCAGATGCTGCCTCAGCCTGTTGTTGGGCAAACATAGCATTGGCTCCAGTGTTCGATCCAGTGAGCAGTCCTCCGAGAGCACCTATGAACGGAACCATGAGAAGATACCCTCTTCCAAGTTGGGTTAAGTTTCCAGCAATAATTCCTGTCATACCGGAAGCAACCATAAGATACCCGAGAGCCAGAAAACAGAATGTTGTAAATGCTACTCTCCACCATCTGGTAATGGCATTTCTTCCAGCCTGCACAAGAACTTCCTTTTTCTGTTTAAGAAGAATAACAGTAATCAAGGAGGTTGCCAGCAGCCATGTAGCCGGGCTTTCCAGCACAACACTCACAATGGTTGCACCGGTCAGTAATCCTGGATGAAACAATGTAGTCCCATAGTAGGAGGTTGCCAGCAGCCATGTAGCCGGGCTTTCCAGCACAACACTCACAATGGTTGCACCGGTCAGTAATCCTGGATGAAACAATGTAGTCCCATAGTAGACTAATCTGGAGGTTAACAGCAGCACAACAAGAATTCCGTAAGGTGAAGTGATTCTGATCAGTTCGCGTGAATACGGTATCCTCCGTTTTTCTCTGATCAGTATGATTGCAACACCTGTGGCAATAGAAACCATGCTCCCGAATACTCCTGCAAGTGGAGTTCCGAAAACTATGTTTGTGATCAGGATACCTCCCCAGAGGGAAAAAGAGAGAATCACAAGTTCGTCAAGTCTTTTCAGCGCTTTCAGCCCTCCGGCAATAATCAGGGCGGAACATCCTGCGATCAGAAACAAAGGAAGAGAAATAAATGCCGAAACAACGCCGAGTGTCTGGAAAGAAATTCCTGTGATCCTTGCTGCAACAAGAGTTCCCGGACCAAGCGCTCCCCATGGGACGGCGACATATCCAAGTAGTCCGAGAATAGCTGCTTTCTCCGGCTTGAATCCCATACGCTGCAGCAGTGGAATGGCAAATATGGCGCCGACTCCGAATCCGGTTACAGATTCCATGAATGGGGTGATGCCAAGCACCGTAAGAAGGGCTAGCCTGGTTGGGTCTTTAGAAAGAGTGGCAAACCATTCGGCGAGGGTCTGGTCAATAGTACACGCTTTAATTATCTCATAAAGGAGAATTCCTCCAAGAATTATCATAGCAACCTCAGCTGCCGTGAAAAGTGCTGATTCTTCACTGTATAAAACAACCACCAGAGGAGTATGGAAATAAAACAGTTCGAGTACTCCTATTGCAAGGGCAACGGAGCTGATGATATGTGGCGGAATTCTCAGAAGCAGAAGCAATATTACCATAAAAATAGGCAATACTGCAAGTATTAATGCGATCGTCAACATTGAATTCCATGAGAAAAGATACAAATGTATAATAATTCTACTATTAGATAATTAGTCTTAACCGTGCCGACAAAATTTAGTGAATCATACAAACCAGCAGCTGAATTAGAACGGAGTTAATTCCGTCTCGGAATATTCAAAATTGATAAATGGTAAAAATAGGTTTTTGAAATAGAAAACCAGGCTGAAACGTTGCGGAATGCCGGACTTCCATCTGTGCTTCTCCGTTCTCAATCTTTGTCTTGTTAGAAACATTGGAAGATAGATAATTATCCTGTCGCCTTTCTTGATACCTAGCTCGAGGAGGGCCTTTGCAAAATTATTCACTCTTCCGTAAATTCCATCGTAAGTGATTATTTTCTCATCGCCATTTTCAGCAACCCAGATATAGGCCGCCTTATTTCGCTTATTCCTCAGCATTTTGACCATTAATACGAGATCATAATTTGGCCTTCCCCCCTTCTCTGTATCGTTTTCACAGAGATCGGAGAGGATCGGCCTGCCCCTCTCAAAGCCAATGCGATCAGAAATGCCGGTGAGGGGATCGCCAAGGCTCTCAATTTCCATGTATAATCCAGATAATCCTGTATGGTAAAGGTTCATGACAATTGATCATTGCGATGCTTGTGTTCTTTTTGCATATTTATCCATTGATCTGTGAGCATATCCAGCTTTCCGTGTTATCCGGGATCATTTGTGTCAAATGTCCAGATTCCTCCTGCAATACTGTCTCCTTGTGGCACGATATGGTGGATGTTTTACAAAGACAATAAAAAAACAACTATATGCTTACAGACTACACTATATATCTATTAATTGTTTTATATAGTATATTGATTAGACTTAAGTAACCTCATCATATAATTTCACTGCATGAAAGATAAAGAAAATGGAGTTGGTCCAGTCTATGACGCTCTGGACGACGCTCCTATAAGTAAAACACACCTGAGGATAACAGCATTATCCGCCGCTGGAACAATGCTTGACGGTTATGATATTTCCATAATATCAGTTGCCCTCATCCTGCTGTATACTGTTCCAACCTTTGGCCTGAACAACCCAGACGCCAGAGCATTGATAGCGGCATCCACTGTTATTGGCATGTTCTTTGGCGCAATAATCTTCGGATACCTTACAGACCTGAAAGGTAGAAAACTGATGTACGTATGGGACATGGTAATTTTCATTGTAATGACCATTCTTATCAGCATATCTTTCAATTTTGAATCCCTGTTCATTTTCAGGTTTATTCTCGGCATTGCTATTGGAGCTGATTATGCTATTAGTTCAACGATTATAGCTGAATTTTCACCAGCAAAAACAAGGGGAAAATTGCTGGTGACCAATGTTCTTTCCTGGTTTACTGGATCAGCGGTGGCAGCATTTGTTGGATATTTTCTTTTGCCGCTTGGCAGTGATGCTTGGAGATATATGTTCCTACTAGGCATAATCCCGGCGATAGTAGTGCTTATTCTGAGAAAGGACGTTCCAGAGTCAGCGAGATGGCTGGCGAAATCCGGTCAGACAGATAATGCCAGAAAAGTGGAAAAGGAAATAACGGGCAAATCAGACATCCTTCCCGAAACCACCTCGAATGTACGCACCTCATTTTTAAAACTGTTCAGCAGGAAATACATTAAGAGTACACTCTTCATTGGAATATTCTGGTTTTCGTTTGATGTTGCTTTCTACGGGATTGGTATATTCTCACCAACAATTCTTACCATTCTAGGACTGAGTTCAAATCTTGCAATATTAGGGTCCGCGATATTTGATCTTTTTGCGGTGATTGGTGGAATATTGGCCATGGTATTCATTGACAGGCTTGGAAGAAAAACCATAACGCTGATAGGCTTCTCTGGAATGGCTATTTCACTTCTCGTTCTTGCACTAATAACACATTTTGTCACGAAGGCGGGTCTGGTTGCAACGGTTGCTCCGATAGTATTTGCCATGTTCCTGATGTTCGAGATCACCCAGGCCATTGGTCCTGGTTCGACAGATTTTGTCTACCCATTGGAACTGTTTCCGACCTCTGAAAGAGCCACCGCAGTGGGGTTTGGTACCTCAGTAAGTAGAGTTGGAGCAATACTTGGAATCACGACATTTCCATTCATAGTAGCATCCTACGGTATCAGCACCAGTCTCTTATTCTTCATGGGTTTCGCGGTAGTCGGCATACTTTCCACGCTATTCCTAGGAACAGAAACAAAGGGTAAAACTCTTGAGGAAATAACCGGAGAAAGCTCCGTGCAAAACCTTCCAATTAAAAAAGGCATAGAGGGGGAAACGGTAACCGAGGACGGAATCTAATGCACATAAAATTCCTAGGTAATTGGTCTTCTCACATCGGAAGTGGTCAGAGAAATTCCTCAATTATACTGGACGACAAAGTTATTTTTGACATCGGTCCACACACAATTGAATCATTACTGGAGAAAGGCATAGACCCAGGGAAGGTTGAAAAAGTGCTGATAACACACATGCATCTCGACCACTATATGGGTCTCCCGGAACTTTTGTGGCACAGGGGTTCCAGAAAAATAAAGGAAACACTGGTTGTAATGGGACCCAGCGGCATCAAAAGTACTACAGAGCAACTCATGAGACTGATAAATACGCCCGTTAATGACCATTATGAGATTAATGTGCAATACGTAGAGGAGAAAAAACTGGACTTCATAAGCGTATATAATGGAAATCACATAATTCCAGACAATGTTTATCGCGTGGATCATCCAGACGGATCGTTTGTATATACTGGTGACACGGCATATAGCCAGGATGTCGTCAAGGCAGCTGAGGACGTTGACTACCTTTTTCACGAAATGACCTACACAGATAAAGACCATGAGACTGCAAGGTTCTGGAAGCATTCCACCTATTCTTCCGTAATGAAGGTGATGGAAGAAAGTCAATGCAGAAATCTTGTCCCGATCCATCTCACGCCAGCCTCATTTGATCTGGTCATGGAGAGATCAAAACACGTTTCTCAAATTATTCCACCAGTCAGAGATGTAAAGTCGTAATATGGCTAAAGCATGCAGACCGGCACTATTTATGAATCGCTACCCCCTCATTTAACGGTGTAGAGTTCGTTAGGAACACAGCCGATCCAGGGAAGGAGACTGGGGAATTCATCTCTCGACCTCCCAGTATCAGGTAAATATTGACACAATGGCATAATTGACGGTAAGGACGGGCAGTTCTCCTGAATCAAAGGGATGTGAATACGGCTGTGGAATATCTCGGTAATTCTCACAGGAATTCTATACTGGAAAAACGGAGTTAACAGAGGATGATGAAAAAAGATACGGGGACCTAACGAAAAATTTTGTCCCAAATATGAATACTAAACTTCCACCAGTACTTCTCCGTTCTCAATCTTTGTTCTGTAAGAATTAAGAGGAGAGATGTCGCCGGCACTTTCCGGAGGAGAGATAACCGATCCGTCCCTAGGATTGAATGTCGCAAAATGGTTGGGGCATATGAGATTATGTTCATCCATGAACCCCTCCGAAAGATCATATTCCTCGTGAGTGCAATAGAGGGAAGTCGCAAAATAGTTACTTCCGTCCTTTACAATCAATATTTCCTTGTCTCCTATCCTAGACTTGAAAAGATCCCCATCCTTCATAACTCCGTCTTTCAGTACTTTATACCATGCCATGCACTAATTATGCAATCTTGCACTTATAATTTTCCGCATCAAATTATATATGACGTCCGCATTTTTAGTTCATAGTATGGTGAGCGTTTGGATCAGCAGGTAAAGGAAAAATACAAACTCGCAGGAACGATAGGAAAGAAGGCTCTTGAATTTGGAACCGGACTGATTGAACCTGGCGTGTATCTTTACGATATAGCGAACGGAATTGAAAAGTATATTGGGGAACTTGGGGGAAAACCATCCTTTCCAGTAAACATATCCATAAATAATGAAGCAGCACATTATACTCCGTTTGAGGGAGACAAAAGGAAACTGTCCAGAGGAGATATTGTGAAACTTGATGTGGGCGCTCAGGTAGATGGGTATCTTTCTGACAATGCAACTACCATCGAGGTTGGAGAAGCCGGAAACCACTCGGATTTAATAGATGCCACACGAGAGGCTCTGACCGCTGCCATTAAAAAATTAAGGCCTCATCTCCAGGTAAGAAATATAGGTGCAGAGATAGATCGCGTGATCAGTTCTCACGGATTCAAGCCTATCAGGAATCTCGGAGGACATGGAATCAACCGGTTCGACCTGCATTCAGAAATATTCATACCGAACTATGATGATGGAAATGCAACTACTGTGAAACCTGACATGGTCGTAGCAATAGAACCTTTTGCCAGCACCGGAATAGGAATGATACACAACGGTCCCGGCGGTAACATATATATTCTCAGCGGGACAAAAATAAGGAAAGATGAGCCACTTTACCAGAGCTTCAATACAGTACCTTTTGCCCAGAGATGGGTCGCCAAGCTTATGCCGAATTACAATGAGTATATCAGGAAGATGATGAAATCAAAGGAACTCAGCGAATTCGCAGTGCTGAAGGAGCACAGGGGATCACTGATTTCACAGGCTGAACATACTGTAATGATACTCTCCGATGAAATAGTGGTTACTACTTCCTGAGTTTTGGTTCCAGATAATCAATTACATCTTTTAATACCGTTTGAATGGTCCTCGTCGCGTCAAAAGTTACCTTACCGTCCATGTCCAGGTTTCTATATATGTCCCTGACTCTCTCCAGATACTCTGTCTCCTCAAATCCGGTTCTGGCTGCTCTGTTACTGAGACGTTTCATTGCGGATTGAGGGTCGATATCAAGGTATATTGTGACATCCGGCCTTATTCCAATAATCTTAGAGACAGAAAGCATCCAGTCCAAAGCATCGTGTGTTCCGTCGAACAGTGGTGCTAGCAAGGGTCCCTGATAGGTTAACGAGGACATTAGGTATCTGTCGCAAATCACCACTTCATTAGCATCCAGATGACTTTTGAGTTCTTCCTGATGCCTGAAACGATCCTCTGTGAACCTGAAAAAGAGTTTCAGCGCAGATTCAGGATCGCGTTTTCCAGTCAGCAGTTCATCCATGACAAAATTTCCGGTCGGCTCCCTGGTCAGGAAAGAGGGGATGTGCCTATGATCAAGCGTATTTTTCAACAGTGTGGCGAGAGTGCTCTTCCCTGAACCGTCTATTCCCTCAATTGCGACAAACATGGATACGTCAGGGTACAAGTTTAAAAATCTATTAAAAGAAGCGCATCCGTTTATTTCAACGATTGAGTAATTATTTATTCGCAGTTTGTATGCAACCTGAACGTCGATCCGATTTATGAAATTAAGCACATTAAATCTGGGGCTTCTCAGAAACAAATATGTAGGGACAATAACCATCGTCCAGCTAATCAGGATTCTCGGGCGATCACAGGCGTGGATATTCGTCCCGCTGTATCTCGCGAACATCAGAGGGGTTCCTTACGTCGTTGTGGGTCTCCTGTTTTTCGCTACAGCCATGATAACACTTCCATTCTCCATCTACGGAGGCAATTTTATCGACAGGATTGGAAGGAGAATAGCTGCTGTCTGGCTTCCTCCAATACTTATAGTCCTGTTCATGACGATAGCCACCGTCATTTACTTCAGGCTTCCCGATTATATTCTATTTGCGACATTTCTGCTTGTAGAACCGTTTACAACAATCCAGGGCATCCTTGATAATGTTGTCATTACGGATACAACATCAGAATCTGAAAGAACCGATGCATTCAGCCTTACAAGGATAGGAGGGAATGTGGGATTTTCGATAGGACCGGCACTCGGCGGCATCCTTTCACTATTCAATTACTCATACGTCTTTCTTGTCCCTGGGATTCTCACGGTTCTGGAATGGTTTCTGTATCTCAGGTATATCACGGAGACAAAACAACCAAGCGCCAAATCCATGAGAAAGCTCCAGTTCCCGTCATCCGACCGGCCATTTGTTATCCTGTGCATCCTGATTGCATCAGTATGGTTTGTGGCTGGGCAGTGGGGTACTACTCTGACGCTTTTCTGGAGCAGGGTGGACAACATCTCCAACACGACGATCGGACTGCTCTATGCCGTGAATGGAATAGCTGTTGTATTTCTGCAGATACCTACAAACTGGCTGTTTTCAAGAGTCAAGGACTATAAGCGCATTGCTGTTGGGGGACTGGTGTACGCTTTTTCCTTCTTTGCCCTTGCCTTCAGCTCAAACATCCTGTTTCTCCTGGTTGATGTAATATTCATTACAATAGGGGAGAATATACTTTCACCGGTTGCTTACAGCATCATAGGAAAAATGGCTCCTGCGGAAAAGAGGGGGCAGTATTACGGGGCTTTTCAGCTGATTATAGGTCTTGTAATGCCCATAGCCCCTGTAATAGGAACTATTTTGCTTACCAGCTTTTCCGGGAATCCACTGATGATGTGGGGTCCCCTAATGATTCTGGGTGTAGTTATTTCTGCAATAATGATGAAATTCGGAAATCTGGAATTTATCAAGGATCGGAGAGAACCAACGACGACAAAAATTTAAAAAAATATGTGGAGAACTAATCTCCCGCCTCTTTTCTGAAACTTTCTATTGCCGCTTTTATCTCATCTACTGATACGGAGTTTTCCAGTGTGCTTATGTCTCCCGGAAGCTGTTTCAGGGCAACGGCCTTCACTACTCTCCGCATTATTTTTCCGCTTCTTGTCTTCGGCAGCAGTTTCACCAAGTGTATTTCTTCCGGCACGTAAATTGGTCCAAGATCTTCCCTGATTCTCTTTCTCAGGTTAGTTACAATATCCCGATCGTGCTCGAATTCTTCCTTGAGCACAACAAACGCGACGATCACCTCACCCTTTACCGGATCAGGTTTGCCGAATACTGCGGATTCTGCAACTTCCCTGGAGGCTATCAGAGCATCCTCAATCTCAATGGTTCCGAGCCTGTGTCCCGCGACATTCAGGACCTCATCGGCTCTTCCGAGGAGCCAGTAATATCCATCCTTGTCTCTTATTGCATAATCTCCGCAATAATACATTCCCTTGTATTTCTCGAAATACGTTTTCTTAAATCTTTCCGGATCGTTGTTCAATGTCAGGAACATTCCTGGCCAGGGTCTCTTGTATGCAATGAATCCTTTCTCTTCGTTCGGTACTTCATTGCCTTTATCGTCCAAGATTACCGGGTCTATTCCGGGCATAGGGAACGTTGCAGAACCTGGTTTAAGAGGGGGAAGACCAAGGGATAAGGATGGAGAAATCATGAAACCTCCCGTTTCGGTCTGCCAGTATGTATCGATGATCGGGCAGTTCGACTTGCCTATATTCTCGTAGTACCATTTCCAGGCTGCAGGATTGATGGGCTCTCCCACGGTCCCGAGAACCTTCAGGGAGGACAGATCATGCATTTTCGGATATTTTTCTCCATATCTCATAAGAGTCCTTATGGCCGTCGGAGACGTATAAAGTATGTTCACCCGGTATCTGTCGATAATTTCCCACATGCGATCCGGTGCAGGAAATGTGATTGCACCTTCATACATTATGGAAGTGAGACCAAGGAATAGCGGGGCAAAGACTATGTAACTGTGTCCGGTGACCCATCCTATGTCTGCAGCACACCACCATCTGTCATCATCCTCCGGGTCAAATGCCCATTTAAGTGTATTTGCTATCCATACTGAATATCCTCCGTTTCCGTGCACAGCACCCTTAGGTTTACCAGTTGTACCAGATGTATACAGAATGTAGAGCGGATCATTGGAATCCATCCACTCTGGCTCAACGTATGCATGGGAATCTCTTGTAACGATATGCCACCAAATATCCCTCCCCTCCTCCATTTGCACATCGATCTTTGTTCGTTCAACCACCACGACTGTTCTGACTGTCGAGGTCTGTTCGATCGCCTCATCAACAATACTCTTCAGTTTCACGACTTTTCCGTTCCTGAAGGCACCGTCCGCTGTAATGACCATTGTGGCCTTTGAGTCATTGATTCTTTCCGCAAGGGCACCGGCACCAAATCCGGCAAAAACAAACGAAAAAACAGCTCCAATTCTGGCAGCCGCCAGCATAGCGACGGGAGCTTCAAGAATCATTGGAAGATAGATAATTATCCTGTCGCCTTTCTTGATACCCAGCTCGAGGAGGGCCTTGGCAAAATTATTAACTCTTCTGTAAAGTCCATCGTAAGTGATTATTTTCTCATCGCCATTTTCAGCAACCCAGATATAGGCCGCCTTATTTCGCTTATTTCTGAGCACATGACGGTCCACAGCGTTGTACGAAGCATTTATCTTCCCGTTGACAAACCACTTGTAGAACGGTGCATCGCTTTCATCAAGAACTTTATCCCATCTCCTGTGCCAGTCAAGCACCTGAGCCTGTTTGCTCCAGAATTCTTCCGGCTTCTCTATGGACTCTTTGTATGCCTGCTGGTAGCTTCCGATATTCGGATGATACAATTCTTTTGTTGGAAGGACGCCTTCTTGAGTTTTTACCTCAGTCATACGGAAATCAAAGTAATGATTATATATTAATATTACCCGCAAAATGTTTCGAAAAATAGACAAATTAAAAAAATGTAAGGTAAAACCTTACTTTTTGAGGTATTTTCCTATATTCACCCCAGCTCCGAGAGGCATCGTACCGGGTCTTACTGAGTTTGTGACTATGGCAAAACTCGTGTATGCTGCAAAAAATGCTGTAAGAAAACCAAGATATCCGCCAAGAACTGTCAGATAACTGCTGCCCATGAGTGCTCCGGCGCCGAGGACGAAAAAGGCAAGCCACAGGAAGAAGAAGGTAAGATTGAGTGCCTTGCTGGCCATCATTGCCGGGATCCACATATATAATGTGAAGAAGCCCCATAATATCAACGCCATGCCTATGGCGCTTGCGGGGGGAGATATTATTTTCGCTGCACTCAACGTGACCAGCAGTGCATAGAATATCCAGAATCCACCATAACTGGAGAACGCAGTGAAACCGAACGTGTTCCCCTTCCTCATCTCAAATACGCCTGCCAGCAACTGCCCAAGACCTCCATAAGCGAAAGCAAGAGGCACAACAACAAACGCTCCCGAAGCAGGGAGAATCCCTGCATTCACAAAGCTCAGCAGAAAAGTTGTGAAAGCAAAACCAGCCAGTCCCAGCGGAGCGGGATCTGCACCGAATGCTTTACTGAAAGAACTCTCCATCGCGTCAGGCATTTTCGACCTCCGGTAAGTCAATTATATTTGACATGTTATGATTCAAGAACTTAATATATAAAAACATTTTTAACAAAATACTACATCTAATGTATTCAACTCTCAGGAACTCTGAAAAACCGATGTGTAAAGATTTATAACGAGAACCCCTCTCGTAATTCAAATGGTTCATTATGGCGGTTTCAACACCCGTGCTGTTCATTCAGGCGAACTGAGAGACTCCAGGTTTGGAAATGTTGTAACACCGATTTTTGAAACGACAACATTTCTGCATCCCAATGATGATAATGCTGCTTACATTGATGCGACAAGAGGTTCGCCATACCTTTACACCAGATGGGGGAATCCTACTATACAGGCACTGGAGGAGAAATATTCTGCTCTTGAGAATTCCAATCATGCTCTGGCATTTTCTTCTGGAATGGGGGCAATAACCTCAACTGTTCTATCCCTCACATCTTCTGGCTCAAGGATACTTTCGCTGAATGAACTTTACGGCCAGGCTCACGGATTCTTTTCCGAGGAATTGCCCAGATATCAGATAAGAACAGATTTTGTCCCGATAGACGAGATCAACTCATTAAACTTCAAGCTTAAGGATTATGCGGCCGTATATGTGGAATCAATTACAAATCCTACAATGAAGGTAACTGATCTGGTTGAATTGTCGAAATTTTGCAATGAGAATAACACTCCACTGGTCGTAGACGCTACCTTTGCTTCCCCGTATAACCAGAAACCACTTGATCTTGGTTGTTCCGTTGTAATACACAGCGGCACAAAATATCTCTCAGGGCATAGCGACGTGACACTTGGGATGGTAGCGGCATCAAGTGCCGAACTCCACAATAGGATACTGCGCATGAGAACCACTCTAGGCCCCACCATGGATCCATTGCAGTCTTATCTTGCTCTTCGCGGCATCAAGACCCTTGGGCTGAGGATGGAGAAACATAATCGCGTTGCACTCGAAGTCGCAAAATTTCTGTCGCAGCACAAGAAAGTTACTGGGACATTTTATCCTGGTCTTCCGGACTCGAAATATCACAATATCGCAAAAAAAGTCCTCACCGGATTTGGCGGTATGCTCTCTTTTGAGGTGACCGGCGGCCTGGACGGTGCTAAAAGGCTGTTGAAGCACATTAAAATAGCGAGTGTGGCAGCAAGCCTTGGTGGCGTTGACAGCCTGGTCTCACTTCCCCTGGAGACAAGCCACGCAAACATACAACGTGCGGAACGCTTAAAAATGGGCATTAACGATGGTCTGGTGAGATTTTCCTGCGGAATAGAAGATCCTGAGGATTTGATATTGGATATTGAGTCTGCACTGGCTTTTGTTTAGAGAAGAGGATATCCGCCGGTAACAGGCTCTATATCAGATTCTTCAACCGGCCCTATTCCTATGCACGTTAATGTTCCCGGTTCGACCTGTGTGTGGCCAGCGTCAAATACTGCCTCAGTGAGAATTCCCATGGTATCTATTTTCTTCTTAAGTTCAAGAAGGGCATCTGCATTATCCAGCCTGATGACTATCTTCTTCTGGCCGGTCCTGATCCACTCTGCAAAAAGTTTTTTCTGGAATTTTTCAGCTTTAAGTGCGCAGAGAACGGCTGCATGCGCAACCTGTGCAGCTATTTTCCCTTTACCGAGGTCCAGGTCTTTCCTGACAGCTATTACCATTTTAACGGTGCCTACCATGGGACCTCCTTCTTCTTCATCCTGAATCCGATAATATTTACTAGCCTGTGTAACGGAGGAGTTATTATCAATATTGAAACAGCCCCTATTATGTTTCCGTAATAGGTCATGAAGAAATTCGTGGAGAAAATAAACAGGAAGAGGAAGGATACAAGAGCGAACGGCCACTGGTCAAGCAGTGAACCCTTTCCACCCCTCTCGATTCCGATCCTGCGTTTTATGAATGAGCCCATTACGTCTCCGGTTAGTGATCCGAATGACATTGCAAATAGGGTGACAGTGACTGATAAAATGCCGTTGCCGTATGATAAGTAGTTCTGCAGCCCAAGCAGCAGGAACATTCCATAAAGAATAAGCCCGACAACGACTCCGGACAAAGAACCACCGAAGTAACCTGACCATGTTTTTCCGTCACCGAGTATCCTCTTCCCGTCAATGAATTTCCTTCCGAAATCCATCGGGAAGTGCCCTCCGGTGATAACAGCGGCAGGATTGGCTACAAATGCTGGAATGAACAGAACGAACGAGGAAAAGATCAGAAAAGGAATGTCAGGCATATTCTTCTACAGCCTTCAGGATATCCGCCTTGGTTATAATTCCCTTTAGTTCTCCCCCGTCAACTATGAGGACAGCACTGGAATACTTCAGGAGAGGGTATATCATTGAAATGGGAGAACCCTTGTCCAGTTGTGGCGGAGTTACGCCCATCACCTTCCTGACAATAAGGTTTCTGAGAGAATCAGGGGTGGCACCCTTGAGCAGAAGGTCATTTATTTCAGACTCGGAAACCGTCCCGATAACCTTCCTGTCCATTGTTATTACCGGAAGCTGTGAGAAGCCCCTCTCTCTCATAACATTCAGGGCAGAAATTATAGAATCAGTTGGAAAACAGGTTATGACTGAAGTGCTCATTATCTTCTCGGCAGTCATGTCAATGGAATTTGCTTTCTGACCAGTTTTATTCAAGTAATCAAAGATCTTTCTGACCTTGTCATAGGTGGGATTAATACTGCCTTTCTCCAGCCTGGCAATGTATGACTGGCTCACCCCGCTGATCTTGGCCAGCTCCTTCTGGCTGATCCCGAGGTTTTTTCGCATTTTCCTCAGTTCTTCAATGGATGGCAACATCTCTGACGGAATGAATTATTACAGATATATTAAGTATTATCATATTCAAAATTACCTTTGGTAATATTCCGGAATAGGAATCCTTCACTGACGAAGTCGTTGATTCTTGAAACGCATCTGTAACTAATTTATACGCATTCCTGATTATGTCCTGTTGACGGATATAAAGGACCTGATCATCAAGAAAAACAACATTACAGCCCCGCTTATAGCCATCATAATATCAATTCCAGTTGTTTTCATGGCCATTTACATCTATGGCGAAATAATATTCCTCGTGCCCGTCATATCATTCCTTTCATTCCATTACACAAAACTCTACAGGATTAAGAAGAGAATACTCGGAAGTATTGTTATATTTCTCGCAGTAGCTTTCATTTTTACTGGTATATACAGTGATGTGGCTTATTATTCGAGCCCTGTTTATCACACATCCCTCAGCGACGGTTCCAGTGTTACCGCTTCAGTATCCCCCTATTCCGGAACAGGCGGGAGTTACAATTTTAGCTTTACGATCTCTCCAAATGGCACTCTGCAATACAGTTCTGTAGAACTCAACATAAGGAGCGGCCAAACTTTTGAGATGATCCCATATTCCAGACTCAATCCAGCGTTATCAAATGGTTCGGAACATTTCTATTATATCGCCAAGGGACTCCCAGAGGGAATATACCAGTTCAATATCACGGCACAGAAGAACGGAACCATTACAACGCAAGATATGAGCGGTCCCATCAACGCCCCTGTATATTACCTGATAGAAGCACTCCTGCCGGTCTACTCAACCATATATATTGTATATTTCGAGCTCATTTTCATTACAGGAATATTCATCGGCCGCAGCATTTCGAATTCAATGAGGCGAAGTTCGGATAAGAATGCCGGTAAATAACGACTTATGACAATGATACCCTCCTGATTTTTTTTGGTATTTTCTTCGATTCCATGCTAAAGGAAAATCAGAAAAATTTAAATCAGCTTTTGTTAATATATTCTAAGTGAATAAATGACAAGTTATCAGTTTAAATGCCAGGACATAGGAATGGACTGTGATTTTAAAGTGTCGGCAAAAAAGGCCGAAGATCTAATTCCCCAGATAGCAGATCATGCAAAATCAGCGCATGAAATGACAGAAATCAGTGACGATCTGAAGCAGAAAGTCAATAGTGCAATAAAGAAGAAATTTTTCTAATTTTTTTGTTCTGATCGACCAGCCACGCAATTGACAAATTCTTTTTTGGTACGTATATATCTCTTCGATAATTGACATAATAATATATAGTTCTCAGTAATTATACATATATATGATCTCATATACCAGACGAGTTCAGCTTACCGGTGGATCAACATACATATTATCGTTGCCTTCAAAATGGGTTAAAGAAAACAAAATTACAAAGGGTAGCGAAATAACAATTGAAGATGACAAAGGCAAACTTCTCATTTCGTATGGGGAGGACAGGAAAGCGGAAAATGTAAAGAGAATAAATATAGACGGGAAAGTCAACCTGGAACATTTCCAGAGGGCCATCACTTCATTATACATATCGGATTTCGACACCCTCATAATAACAAGTTCACAGTACATAGATCAGCCGTTACGTGAAGCTGTGAAACGGTTTGCGAGGCTGGTGATGGGCATAGAGATTTTCGAGGAATCCTCCAGATCGGTAGTTCTCCAGAACGTCCTCGATTCCGCGTCGTTCCCGTTGTCAAACGCCATAAGGCGCATGTCCCTGAATGTTGAGACAATGATTGAGGACGTGATCAGCGGAATAAACGAATCCGACGAAAAACTTCTTGACAGCGTTATCAACAGGGACGATGAAGTGGATCGCTACCAGCTATACGTGTACCGTGAAGTGAAGAGCGGAAAGAATGAAAATGAAAACAGCGTCTTCTACCTGATATTTTCCAGGATTCTTGAAAGAATGGCAGATCATGCGGTAAACATCTGTAAATTATGGAAAATGAGGGAAGACATCAATCAGGAGAATAAAGATTCCTTTGTATCATTTCTCAAGACTGCCCTGAACATGTACAGGAAAGCCTCAGAAGCATTCTATGCCAGGAAATTCGATGAACTTAACGGGATCATCGAAAGAAAGCCGGAACTCATAAACAAGAAGCAGGAAATTCTGACATCGATACACGAGCCGGCATTCTCTTACACAATCTCATCCTCTTCAGAAGAGGTTCTGAGAATAGCACTTTACGCAACGGATATTGCAGAGCTCGCCATGGATATGATACTCGGCAACCAGGAACAGTTCTCGCTCACATCATAATTGAACTGGCTCAATTTTCGGGTTGCCCACGTCTCCTGATATGATCGCTGAAGGGATTTCAACATCATGATTGAAAATACATATGGCGTGATCCCTGATAGCTTTTGAAATGAGTTTCTTCTTCATTGTCACTGTGTCTATCGGGTACGTGTCAATCGCAGTTATGTAGGAAGGCTTCACATGGAATGCCGTGGGCGCAAGATCCCCCATGTATATTATTTCGTGATCTCCATTTCTGAACACTACTGCCTGATGCCCGGAAGTATGCCCGCCTGTCAGAATAACGCTGATCTCGTGAGTAATGCGTGCTGACCCGTTCACCGTCAGTTTCTTTGCTTTGCGCAGAACGTCAGGTTCACTTCTGTAATTTCCTTTCGTGAAATCTATCGGTCTCCTATATCCGTTGAACTCCTTTCTCTGTGCAACCAGGCTGGCTTTTCTGAAAAGGGGGCCATTTTCAGTTCTATCAAGGCTGTGCCCGAAATGATCGAAGTGTAGATGGGAATGGATCAGAAAATCTATGGATTCTGGATCCGCAAAATTCCTCATTTCCGATATCAGGTCACGTTCCTTACTAAACTCGAAAATCTTTGACAGCTTATCTTCCCTTGGATTTCCAATGCCCGTGTCAATTATGGCCGAATAATCCCGGCCGACGATAAGTGGGATGTTCAGGGCCATGCGTATCCTGCCATTTCCATTTTCCCTGAAAGACCTTGACCACAGGGGTCTCGGAACTATGCCGAAGCACGCTCCCGGGTCCAGCGAGAAGAAGCCATCGGAAAGTAATTCCACGTTAAATTCGCCAAATTTCATGGTAACACCTGTTCAGGGGTTATAATATATCATCCCTATCTCTTTAATGTAATCCAGCACACCGGTATCTTCCATATTGCTCAGATCACCCTGGGGTTCATTAAGAAAAGCTTTCTTCAGGACTCTTCTCATTATCTTGCCGTTTCTCGTTTTGGGGAGCTGGGGTAGCCATATTACGTATTTCGGTGCAAACGATTTCCCGAGTTCATTTTCCACAGCGGACCTGATTTCAGCTCTGGCGGCATCATTATTCTCTCCTGTGTAGAAAACAGCCACAGCTTCTCCTTTTATTTCATCAGGCACGCCGGATACCGCCGTTTCAGCCACTCCTCTTACGGTCATGACAACATTCTCGACTTCGTTGGGACCAAGTCTTTTTCCCGCAACCTTGATCACATCGTCAGACCTGCCAAGCAGGAAGAAGTATCCTTTACTGTCCATAGTCGCCCAGTCGCCCTGAACCCATACGTTATTGAACATTGACCAGTATGTTTCCATGTATTTATCCGGCTGCTTCCATATCCCCCTCGTCATTGAGGGGCAGTGTGTTTTTGATACAAGATATCCCACCTTATCGTATACGTCATTTCCTGCGTCGTCAAGAACTGATACGTTCATTCCGAGTCCTTTGAATAGGCATCTTGGCATGAGAGGGATGGCCGGTGTTGAAGCAAGAAAGCATCCTATAATATCAGTTCCACCGGAAATATTGGATATTGGTATCTTTTTCTCTCCGATCTTTTCGAACAGCCATAACCATGATTCCTCATCCCATGGCTCTCCGGTGGAACCGAACAGCCTGACAGTCCTGAACGGTTTTTCAAGACCTTTTGATCTGAGGGTGCGAATAAGGGTCGGGGACAGGCCAAGAAGTGTTACCCCGCCTGCATCAACCACATCCCAAAGTCTTCCGGGATTCGGGTAGTCAACTGCGCCATCGTAGACAAATATTGATCCGCCAATGGCATTTGAACCGATTATTGACCACGGTCCCATCATCCATCCAAGATCGGATATCCAGTAAAGGGTATCGTCCGGGGTCATGTCCATATAATATCTGACCTCCTTGACTATATTCACAAAACTTCCACCATGGACATGCACTGTTCCCTTCGGTTTTCCTGTTGTTCCGGATGTATAGAGCATTATTGCCGGATCTTCCGATCCTGTCTCGACTGTTTGAATGTATTTCCCGTTTTCTACCATATCATTAAAATTATGCCTGTTCTTTCCAGCATCGCCATGAAAAATAATCGTCACGCCCTTGAGGTTATCCAACGTTTTCTTAATGTCAACAATCTTTCCTTTTCTCTGGTAATTCACAACTGAGAACAGTACGTTGATTCCGGCATCTTCAACCCTGGTTCTGACAGCTTCGAAGCCATAGCCTGAAAAAATTGGAACTGCAACAGCCCCGATCCGCAGGATGGAATACAGGGCAATGATACTCTCCGGACTCGGTGGCATATAAATTCCCACGCGATCGCCCTTCCTCACTCCTATATCTGTCAGTGATCCCGACAGATTGCCTACTTTTCGATCGAGTTCCTTGAAAGTTAAGCTGCCTCTCTCTCCATTTTCTCTCTCAAATTTTACCGCAATCCGTTCGCTTTCCTTGAACTTCTCAACACAGTTGAATGCTATATTTACAGAACCGTCAATGAACCATCTTGTCCATGGAATTCCATCAGTCCGGTCATTGATCTTACTGAAGGGCTTATTGAAAACTATCTCACAATCGTCGATGACCGCTCTCCAGAACCACTCAGGATCACTGTCGGCCCTGCTGTAAAGATCATCAACGCTGTGAATATTGTGTTTTCCGGCCAGTCTCATGAGATTTGTATTCTGTGGTTCAGAGGGATAATAGACGAATTCAGGCATCAGGATATAATAGCTGCGAACTAAAAATAAACTTGCTTACACCAAAGCGTAACTTACAATAAAATCAGTCGCCTGAAGCGTTCAGCAGCCAGGTTTAAAATTTGGAATTTGAACAGTTATGCCAGGCATGAAATTGCCAGGTTCTCACTATTCTATCCGGATTCACCCCTGAGCGGGGTTTCATCTTTCACAGGACGGTTTTTCACTGCCGGATCCTTCGAGGTGTAGTTCCTAGTAACCATGTTCAATCCGATTATTATGCTGACCAGGACGAATCCAAATCCCATGAGCACATTGAACGCCATGGATGTAGGGAAAAGCAACTTCGTAGGAACATTTGCCCCAGTACCGTTTACAAGAAGTTCAACCGAATAGGAGGTCATGACACTTGATGCAATAGCTGGACCTATGGCTGCCCCCAGTGATCTCAGCATCACGTTCATGCCGAGACCGACTGCTCTACTTTCAGATGGCAGTGATACCGCAACCATGTTGATCAGCGGGATTATGACAGAAATCATGCCTATCCAGATTGCCACTCCTCCTGCTGCCAGCCAGGCCTCAGTCGACCTCTCAAGCGTGAATAGAGCCAGCCCCAGTCCAAGAAGAGATGAACCGGCGAGGATAAGAGGTTTTGGCCCGATCCTCCCCGTCATCCTTCCAATAAACGGCCCTATGATTGCCATACTTATTGCACCGGGGGCCAGTATCAGTGCAGTTGAAATATTGTTGAGCCCAAAGCCGAAAGGGGGAGGATCTCTTGCATAGTACACCACAGACAGAAACATGACCTGCATAAGTATGCCTGTGAACATACCTATGGTATTGGACACGAACACGTTGCGCTCCTTCAGCAGATGCAGCTTGATCAACGGATCCGGAATCTTTCTCTCAACAACAAAGAACAAGAATGTTAATGAAAGCCCGGAAATGAGCATTAGCAGATCCAAGTTCGACATCCAGCCCAGCGACGGTCCTTCGGTGATATATAGTAGCGAGATGGACACGCCTGCGGTAAGCAGCAAGGCCCCGACATAGTCTACCTTCACTTTCAGTTTTGTTAGATCCGGTTCTATCAGCAATGCAACGGCAACCAGAAGAATAACACTGGCAATTAGTGCAGAATGGAATGCCCATTGCCATCCAAAGTACTGGGCAATATACGATCCAATTACAAGTCCCAATACTCCTCCCATCGCGAATGCTCCACTCATGATGCCCTGTGCCGCTGCAATACGTTCCCGAGGAAAGACATCAGCAATTATTGCAAAGGAGAGGGGAACAGCTCCGAAACCCAACCCCTGGAAGGCTCTGGCGAATATAAGGAATCCCATGGAAGTAGAGAATCCTGCCATCGCCACTCCTGAGATATAGAAGATGATGGATATCAGGAGCATTTTCTTTTTTCCATAGTTATCCCCAAGTTTTCCAAAAAGGGGAGATGCTACACAGCCGGTTATGAGGAAAGCGGAAAGAATCCAGGAAGCAACTGTGGGTGAAGACGAAAAATTAGTCTGAAGCATTGGGATAACGGGAATGACCATGGTTTCAACATAATTCACCATGAGTGCGACACCCATAATGGCCAGAAGCACCCTGTTCGGATGCACAGAGGATTTTGATCCAGTCGTAAATGGTTGGTCTGCGGAAGAACTGGTCCCCTTTCTTTCAAGATGCATATTCATCACCGCGCTGAAGATGGGAATTCCTGTTTTCTGTTTCCACAGAACGTATCCGGATCATGTCCGGAGCATAGTTGAAGCGGTGGAGTACCTGATGAATTGTATGGTAGTCAATTAGTGAACGTAGAGTCATAACACTGAAAATAAAGTCATTTATTTAAATATTTAGTAACAAACAATGATAATAGGTTAGTTTTCTGTATAAACTTTTATATCTCTTCAACATGTTGACATATAATGCCCAAGATTGTTCCCAACTACAGAGATGAGGTAAGGACAAAGATCATCCAAACTGCATGGGAAGTTTTGCTGGAGAAAGGGGCCCTTGAGTCCACAATGGATGATTTCGCAAAGGCACTAAATTGTAGCAAGGGTGCCTTGTACAATTATTTCAGGAATAAGGAAGAGCTTCTCGAACAGACAATCTGTTCAAAGAAGATAGAATTTGAGGAACAATTATTTGCACGTTTTTCCGAAGGAGACTTCCTGGAAAACGCAGGCACTTATTTCGATAGTGAGATTCTCTCATCTGCCGGCACGTTCCCAGCCTTAATGGAGATATATCTCGAAGGAAGCAGAAACGAGAAAATCAGGGATGCGGTGCACCAGAAATATAACAATATAGTAGAATCAATAGCAAAACTCTTGGGAGAATTGTCTGCCTTAAACAGAATAGTGCTCAGGACTGACGTATCTACGGCAGCCAAGTTCATTTATTCCGTTCGCGTGGGAGTTCTCTTTTCTCTATTCGCAGGGCTCGACAGGAAAGACGCCAGGAGGATCTGGATTGAGGGTCACAGGAGCATTATCGCGGAGCCACCTGCGCAGCACGAAGAATTATGAGTACATGTCCCATTCCTCCGGATTGCAAACACCTCTATAAGGATCAATTACATTATAATTCATGGTCTCCAGACTTCTTATGCATGTGGGCCCCTCGTTGAGCAATTTTAATGTACTGTCTTCTGCAAATGCAACTAACATAGGGTTTGCATCGCCGGAATTCAACGAGGCGATGAAAAGCTCACTTGAAGGGGTTCGGTATGTCATGGGCGCGGACGAATCCTACACTCCTTTCATATTGCCATGCAGTGGAACCGGGGCAATGGAAAGCACAGTGTCTTTTCTCAAGAAAGGTTCAAGAGTCCTGATCGTCAGCAACGGAGTGTTCGGAGATCGCTGGGAGAAAATTCTGTCACGATATCCGGTGGAATTCCGGATATTAAAGGCGAATCCCGGCAGTGCAGTTTCCGTGGATCAGGTCGTAGCTGAACTGCGAACCACCCACTACGATGCAGTCACTCTGACGCATGTCGAGACGAGCACAGGAGTCAGGATTCCGTTAAAGAGCATGGTTGCTGCTGTCAGGCCTTTTGTGAATCTAGTTATAGTGGACGGAGTAGCCAGTGTGGGCGGAGAGAAGCTGAATATGTCTGAATGGAAGATAGATGTGTGCCTGACTGCCAGCCAGAAAGCACTTGGTGCACAGGCAGGAGCAGGTATAGTTGTAGCTTCGGAACACGCTGTCTCGATGCTCAAGGAGGAATCTATCTCCGGATATCTTCTGGATCTCAGGAACTGGCTCCCCATTATGGGTGAGTTCCTGAAGGGGAGAGGTGGTTATTTTGCGACTCCGCCTGTCGGAACAGTTTTTTCAGTCAGGAGCAGTATCGATCTAATCAGGACTGAAACTATTGAGAGAAGAGTGGAAAGACACAAAATATGCGCAGAAGCTTTCAGAAACGGGATCAAAGCAATGGGACTCGAGATGGTTGCAGGCGAGGGTGTTAGAAGCAATACTGTTTCCGGCGTATACCTGAAAGAAATCGATACGGGAAGATTTCTTCAGGAGTGCATGGCGAACGGAGTGGAATTCGCCGCCGGTGTTCATCCGCTCATAAAAGACAGATATTTCAGGGTGGGTCACATGGGATGGGTTGAGCCGTCTCACATAATCAAAGCCATTGACACCATAGCAAAAAGTGCCATTTCACTTGGTGCACACCTTAATAGAGCAGATGGAGAAAAGGCTGTTTTGGAAACTTTTGAAGGTAAAGTTCCTTGTTTTTAATTTTCAACACGCACCCAAAATCTTTTAGGCATCTCAAAATTTCAATTGATAATTTGAACGGCAGCATATATGAGAGAGAACTCGCCGGAATATTCTCCGGAAACCCTAATGTGATACAGAAATTCAAGAAAAAACTTGAACCTGAAGATCACAAAATCGTGGAATCACTGCTGAGCAAGCCATTCTTCGTGACCCGTTCCGCCGGATCGCTGGGTGCGGACCTGATAGCCCTCAGATACGACTACTCACTGATAGTCGAGGTGAAATCCTCAATCAATGAAACCATCATGTTTGCCGAATCTTCAGGCCAGAGGCAGGATCAGGCCAACAGATTAAGAGATCTGTGCCTCAGGGCTGGACTCTTCGTTGTGTATGCATTCAGGCTCAAGAACGGATCCGGTGACCCCTGGAGACTGTTTACAATACCTGCAGAGCCAAACGGGAGAATGCGTCATCTTTACGACGTGCTTCCGAAAATGGGAGAAACAAAAAGCGGAAACTATTTCCTGAAATGGGGAGAAGGATTCTCTCTTGTCCGTCTTCTCGACTATATAAATATGGAAATTTAGGAAGAGGCTTTGATAACTCTATGCAAAACCTCTATTCCCATATCTATCTGATCCTCGGTAACATTGAGTGGAGGGATAAGCCTTATTGCGCTCAAGCCGGTTGACAGGAGAATAAGTCCATTTTCCATGGATTTTAGTTCCACCTTGTCCCTGAGTTTAGTATCCGGCTCTCTAGACTTCTGATCCTTCACGAAATCTATTGCAAGCATCAGTCCAAGCCCTCTGACGTCTCCAATCTGACTGAACCTGTCCTTCATTTCATTCAGCCTCTTTTTGAAGTATTGCCCTTTATCAGTTGCGTTACGTAGCAGATTCTCGCTCTTTATGGCCTCTACCGTGGCTACGCAGGCAACACTTGCAAGAACGTTGCCGCCGAAAGTGTTTGAATGCAGGCTTGGTTCAGAGAAGTTAAGTTTGTCTCTGACCACTACTGCGCCCATTGGTATTCCGGAGGCGATTGCCTTGGCAATAGAGATTATCTCAGGCTCTACGCCGAAATGCTCTGATGCAAAGAATTTTCCAGTTCTTCCAAAGCCGGTCTGAACCTCATCCATTATGACAAGAGCATTATTTTCGTCAGCAAGTTTCCTGAGTTTTTTATGGAAATTTCTGGGAGGAACTATGTACCCCCCCTCCCCCTGTATAGGTTCAGTCATAAATCCGGCAAGGTTATCCGGGTGAATATATGTTCTTAACATGTATTTCTCAATATAATCTATAACCCTGTTCTCCAACTCTTCCGGATCTTCATAACCATCAATGCCAAAGGGATTTCTGTACGGATTCGGGAACGGTGCGTGTTCAACACCAGGCATAGACGGGAAAAATCCTTTTCTCTGGATCGCTTTTGAAGCAGTGAATGAGAGCGATCCCTGGGATCTGCCATGAAAACCTCCGATGAAGCCTATAAATTGCTGTTTCTTTGTGTATGCCTTGGCAATCTTTATTGCAGCTTCGTTTGATTCTGTACCGCTGTTTGTGAAGAACACCTTTTTTTCGAAAGTACCTGGCGTAATTTCAACAAGGGTCTTTGCTGCATCAACCTGTTCCTGATAGTAGAAGTCCGTTCCGGCAAAGTGCCAGAGCTTATGCAGCTGTTTCTCCACTCTGTCTACAACCAGCGGGTGAAGATGACCGAGATTCAGGACGCTTATTCCAGTTGAAAAATCGAGAAACACGTTTCCGTCAACATCCTCGACGAAAGATCCCTGAGCTCTATTAGCCACAACAGGTAGCGATTTTGTGCTTGTAACAAGATACTTTGCATCTTCTTCTACAACCCTTCTGGCAATCGGGCCCGGAGGGGTTGTTTTTATTAAAATTTTATTCATTTTCTCACCCTGTGAAATATTTTCCATCATCGCAATCAGGAACTTATATTTGTGAATAATATATATCTTTTCAAAACAAAATCGAACATGGCATACGAAATTCGTATATGCGCATTTTACATTCTTGCTTTATCAAAACCTGATACAGCAGCGGAGATCCGTTCCCCGTGAGTGCGTTGGCCTCCTGTCAGTCCCTGAAGGATGGATACCTGCACGCCAGGAATCTACATGGTATTCCTGGACCCAGGAAAGGATAAATTGACTCAATCTAAGGATCTATTCCCTAAAATTAGCAACATTAGGGTTTAAGTAATAATCAATTTGTCAGTGATAACATAACTCAATCAGATTCAACAACGTGGTTGCATAAGACAATTCTTCGGAACGGTATTTCAAAGGTAAAAAAAGAAAAATAAATTTTGGAGGTAAAAAATTATGCCTCCAGAAATCCTTTAATTACTTCTTCAGACGGCGGTTTTGTAACCATGCTCACGAGTACTGTGACAACTGCATCCACCAAAAGCCCCAGCAGACCCGGATAGACAATGGCAGAATATTGCTTGATCACCAGGAAGAAGATCACGTTTGTAGCTAGACCCATAACTATGCCGGAGAAGACTCCCACCTTTGTCGCCTTCTTCCAGAACACTCCAAGTGCAACTCCCGGCAAGAACAGGGTTATTCCACTATATCCTACCAGTAGAAGGTTCACGAATAGTGCAGGCAGCTCGATGGCAAAGAACAGAGCCACGGCAGTGATGATAATAACAAACACCCTCGCAACCGTCGTAACAGATTTTTCGCTTGCATCCTTCTTTATCAAGTCTTTGTAGATGTTCTTTGATATTATCGTTGAACTGGCAATAAGCAGCACGGAGGCAGGAACCATTGATCCCAGAAGTATAGCGCCAGTCACAACTCCGGTCCACCACGATGGGAAAGTACCCTTTACAAGTACCAGGAATGCGGAATTAGAGTTTGTGAGTCCAGGGTAAAGTAAAAGCGCAGCAAACCCCATGAACACCGTGACCAGAAGAAGAACGTTGTATATTGGCAGGAATATCGCATTCTTTCTCAGGACATTGTCATTCTTTGCAGAAAGGAATGCCTGGAAGGCGTGAGGCCATACAAAGAATCCAAGCGAACTCATAAGAACTACCGAAAAGAACCATGAAAGGCCAAGAGGACTATGCCCAGGAAGGTACAGGTAATTCTCGTGAGCAAGTACCATCTGGTGCATCATGTTGCTCAGGCTGCCAAACCTCAGGATTGGTATGGCAATTATTGCAACTATAATCACAACCAGTGCAAGACCATCCTTGAAGAATGAAGTGAAAGTTGCAGATCTGAGACCGTTCATCACCACATAACCTGCCACAACTCCGAACGTGATTATCATAACGAAGGCTGGCAGGATAAGGTTATTGCCCATGACTCCCAGTATAAGTTCTATAGCTGAAACCTGCAGTTCGAGGTAGGGCACCATAAATATCACACCAACTATCGCAACGAGTGTTGAGAGTGCTTTACTGCCATACCTTTCTCTGAAGAAATCAGGTTGAGTTATTACGCCATTTTTCTTTGAAGCCCTCCATATCTTCGGAAGAAGAATGTAGGAGAACAGATACGCCAATACTCCGTATGAGAGCGCATAATACGCTGGACTGCCAAAAGTATATGCGAATCCCGGCACGCCGAGGAAAGTGAAGGCAGTATATATTTCACCGGCCATCAGGAACCATATTAACAGGGTTCCCACGTTTCTGCCACCGATCGCCCATTGTTCCAGGCTTGCATTGCGCACCCTGGCGTAGTAACCGATTATAGCAGCGATCACAACAATAGCGAAGGCGACGCCAAGTATCTCAATAGCTGAGCTCACTTAACCACCGCCTTTTCTTTCTCGTCCATCCTGTATATCTGATACGTTATAATGGGGGTCAGGAAAAACCACAAAAACAGCCAGAACATGATAAATGGCATATCAAGTACGAGCATATGTATGCCATTTACTGCCGGACCGCCCACAAGAATCCCGACAAACGGTATCAGAAACAATACCTTTTTCATCGTTTTGGTTTCCATTGCCAAAATTATAGGCATGGTACAATATGAATGTTTGTTTGTAAACTTGGATTACTTTGACGGATTCGCCGACAAGTCTTAAAAAAAGCATCTTGAAACAAATTTCTGGAAGATTCAATGTCACAGTGACAGACGGGGTCATTCAACCAGGTGTTGGAATAATGGATACATCTGAGGCTTTTCATGTTCATTTATTGACAGACTTTCACAAAATCGATATTTTTATCTAATGACGAATTTATGAATACAAATTGTTGACAAACAATATTATACATCCAGAAAGATTATACATTCATGGAAAAAGAACAACGCCAAGTTCTTGGTGCGTCCATGGTCGGGACAATACTTGAATGGTACGGTATTTTCCTGTTTGCTTCTGGTGCCAGCTATATTGCAGGGAATTTCCTGCCCTCCACCAATCCGCTGACTTCAATTGCAGTGACTCTGTTCATATTTGCAATAGGGTTCTTCCTGAGACCCGTGGGGGCGGTTTTCTTCGGTCATTTCGGAGACAGGATGGGACGCAAGAGAATGCTCCTTGCCACACTTTTGATTTCCGGGGTGTCCACAGGTCTGGTAGGTGTTATACCAAATTATCAGCAGGCCGGCGTTCTCGCCATAGTGCTCCTTATAATTCTGAGACTCCTCCTTGGATTTGGACTCGGAGGAGAATGGGGCGGCGCAATGCTTCTTACTCTTGAGAACTTCAAGCAGAAGAGAGGACTCTGGGGATCATTTGTCCAGTCAACTGTCGGAATAGGCCTTATACTTGGTGCGCTGGCATTCCTTTTACTCAACCTTGCCCTTGGTAAAACTGCGATGGAGTCATACGGCTGGAGAATTCCATATCTGCTGGCATTCCTTGTGCTTGTAGTTGGAATATTCATACGATTCAGGATACCGGAAACACCGCTATTCGAGGCAGCAAAGAAGGAAAAACAGATTGTGAAAGTGCCAATAAAAGAGTTGTTCGCAGATCACAAAGTCAGCCTTCTCCTGAGCACATTTATTGTTGCGTCATCGGGCACGATATATTACGTTGGCGTTGCCTTGATTCCGACATTATTCCACATTTATTTCCACGTAATTGATGCAAACCAGTTGCAGGTTGGAGTAATATTATTCGCGCTCATGGAGATCATCTTTGTATTTTTTGGTGGCGTGCTCTCAGACATAGTCGGCAGGAGAACAATGGCAATTGTCGCGAATCTGATCTTCATCATAATAGTATTTCCATCGATCCTGGTGAGGACACTGGCTTCTTATTACATATTTATGGCACTTTACGGAATATCCCACGGGTCTGGATATACCTCGGAAGGTGATATGATCTCAGAGATATTTCCGACAAATGTCAGGTATACGGGGAATTCATTTGCTTATCAGTTTGCAAATGCATATATTGCTGGGCCTGCTCCATACGCCTCCGTGGCGCTTGGTAGCCTCTCTGTTTTCCTGTATCCATTCTATGGGCTTTTCTTTTCTGTCCTGGCGATAATATCCGCCATCAAGTTCAAGGAGACAAAGGATGTCGCAATGGGAGAAGCGGAGGCTACCTGACCTCCGAAAAGCAAATTTTCAGTTTTAGATCAGTATGTACCATATTTACTCCATTTTTTTAACATATTCCTGCAAATGTAGGTTTTAAGCCCAAGTTCCCCTGACATATACTATGTCCACTGAAAAGGCGGATATCGTTATAATTGGAGCCGGACTTATCGGCCTGTCTTCTGCATATCACGTAAAGAATCAAAACCCCGATCTTGACGTTCTGGTGATCGAGAAGGAAAAAACTTATTCCCAGGGAAATACAGGCAGAAGCACGGCTGGTTTCAGAGACATGTTCTCAACTCGGGTAAATTTCATGCTTTCCCATTCCAGCATTGAGTTTTACAGGCATGTGCAAAAAGATCTGGGCCATAACATTGACATGAAATACATAGGCTACATGTTCCTGATGAGCAGAAAGAAAGTTGAGACACTTGAAGCACTGGATAATCTTTCTAAACTCACTAGGATAGACATAATTGAGCAAGACAGGCTTGCTGAAATATCTCAGTTGAATCTCAAGCTGGATGAAACTGAATCCAGAGTTTTAGGTCTTGATCCCATTGAAGTGGGAGTTCTGGGAAGAAACTGTGGCATACTTGAGATAGAATTGCTCTCATCTTTCTATTATGAGCAGTGCGTGAAACTTGGAGTCAGGTTCAAGTTCCAGAGTGAAGTAAAGTCCCTGGAGGTGTCGCCACAGGAACCGCTGGAATACCCCGGGGAGCCATTTCTCTGGCAGAAAAAGAGAATAAGATCGATTATCACGGATGTCGGGGAAATAAAGGCTGACAGGTTTATAATCACCACCGGCGCGTGGACAAAACAGCTCCTCGATCCACTTGGGATAGATAGCCACATGCGTCCAAAAAGGAGGGACGTGTTCCAGACCTCTGGTGAAGATATTCGAAATTTTGTCCATTCTTCATATGAGTTCCTGAATGATGAATCAGTGTTTCCCTTTACCGTTCTTCCATCACATGGCATATACCTCAGACCTTATCCAAAAAACGGTTCATTCTGGGTCAGCACATCAGGAACCACGTCTGATCAGGAAGTGGGGCCGCATTTCTCCTATGATCCAAATGACAGGATCGAATATACTGTCCCCAGCGGGATATTATTCGAGAATCACATTGCTCCAATACTCAAGGCCTACCTGAAACCATATTCCAATTTCAAGGTCTCCGGTAGTTGGACCGGATATTATTCCCTGAACACTCAGGACAAGACACCCTACATTTTCCCTGCATTGAATGCCATAATAGCAACTGGGGGTAGCGGAGCCGGAGTAATGAAGGCTGATGCTCTAGGTAGAATTGTCTCCGGCATTCTTACGGGAGAGGAAGCAGTATCCCTATATGACGGCTCAAGGATAGAAACAGATATTCTGGGTGTTTCAAATCGCAATGTCGGGATAGAGAGTTTGCGATTCTGAATTGCAAAATTATTAACCCATATATTTAGTTCCATGTTTTCTGGCAGCCTGTTCCCATTCCGGTACTGGAGGAACAAGCCTGTCCTCTGGTTCAGCGATTACCTCTATCAGTATGGGGCCTTCCTCGGCAAACGCCTTGCTGATTTTCTCCGCAACCTCTGAATCCCGTTCTATCCTGTCGTATCTTATGCCGTGGGCGGATGCAATCTTTGAGTAATCCACCTCGGAAAAATCAGTACCTGATATAACTTTATCAAACTGTGTTACCATAGTGGCGCGTATCCAGCCGAATGAACCGTTGTTCACCAGAATTATCTTAATGTCTGCATCGTAACGTCTAACTGTCTCCAGTTCGCCTTGGAAAAACCCAAAGCTTCCGTCTGTGGTAAGGCAAACTGTGCTGGTATTTTTTGCAAAATATGCTCCAATTGCAGCCGGCAGTGAAAATCCGAGACCACCGACTGAGTAGTTGAAAATGAACTTTCTTCCGGGCTTTCTTACTCTGAAATAAGCCGAACTGTATATTGCCCCCACTCCCGGATCTGCTGTGATGATCGAACTGTCAGGGACTATTGCTTCAAGACTCTTGACAAGATGCACAGGGTTGACTGAAGTCGAATTATATGCTGCCAGATCACTGATCAGTTTTTCCGCGTTGTTCTTCTCACTGGTGATTTCAGGACTCTTTCTACCCAAATGATCTTCAGACGCAAGCTTCATCATTCTTGAGAGTGTTAGTTTTACATCCCCGTAGAGGAAGACATCAGTAGCATAATTATTTCCAAGTTCTGCCTCGCTGATATCCAGATGTATTATTCCCCTGTTCGTCAACCTGAATGGTGGATGCTTCCATTCGGATGTGGATGCTGAATCTGTATTCGTTCCCACAAAGAAGATGAGATCTGCACTGTCGAGAATACCATTGGAGAATTTTGTCCCCCCTCTGCTTCCTACCACTCCAATTGACAGTGGACTCGTCTCCCGGTAAGATCCCTTTCCGGATATTGTTGTACCGACAGGGATCTGAAGCATCTCAGAGAACTTCATCACCTCTTCCTGCGCATGTGAAAGTAAAACCCCCTGTCCACATACCATTACCGGCCTAGAACTTCTGGCTAAGAGTTTCAACGCATCCTTCATCACAGAATCTTCAGGGGAGGTTCGGAGTGCAGGGTAATGCGAAAATTGTTCCTGTGCGAATAACTCTTCCCTTGAAAC
The DNA here is from genome assembly GCA_023488885.1 of Thermoplasmatota archaeon. Taxonomy (GTDB): domain Archaea; phylum Thermoplasmatota; class Thermoplasmata; order Thermoplasmatales; family Thermoplasmataceae; genus JAJZOM01. The sequence goes on from JAMDDH010000037.1 coordinate 82,682, forward strand.
TTCACCAGAATAAACGTTCATTGGGAATCTTACAAAAACTGGCCCCATTCTCCCTGTGGTCGCAATCCTGAATGCCCGCCTCAGAAGCCTGGGGATTTCTTCTGCAGAATTAATTGAAATGTATTCCTTTGTAATTTTACTGAATAAGTGAGATTTGTCATATTCAGTCAGGAAATTTCTCTTCTCAGAATTAGTAGAGATATCACTGGAAAAAATTATCATGGGCACTCCGGAATTGTATGCTTCTATCACTCCGGGAAGGATGTATGACGCTCCTACCCCGGGAACTTCACATATCCCCGGCATATCTCCAGCACGGGAATAACCGTCTGCCATGATTGCAAGATTCCTCTCGTCCCGGCCAGATATATGCTTAATATTATGGTAATTCTCCCAGCTTTCGTATAATGGGAATGAAGTCTCACCAATCAGGCCAAAAACGTTTGAAACGGAATATTTCTGCAGAATTTCAAGAATCGCATCCGAACCTTTCACAGGTATTTAATAACATTCCGCACAGATTAAGATTTTCATTCAGAAAATCAACCTGTTACTGTGGAGGGAAACTCGCATTCAGATGATTATTTCTTGACCTCAGTGTTAGATGTCTCCCAGTTGTCTCATTGTCTGTGGGGCAATGAGCCGAAGCCGCCCCCACCAGGCGTTCTAATTATCACTTCGTCACCGGAGTCCAGGGAAAACGAGAACTTGCTTGGCATTTCTTTCTTCTCTCCATTATGGATTATATCTATTTCCCCGGTTTTTCCAGATTCTCCGCCATGAGCACCGGACGGGGTGACCTTGAATCTATCAGCTATTATGGATAGTTTTGTTGGCAGCATGACTTTAAAACCCCTTATAACACCATCTCCACCACTGTGAAGACCCTTGCCTCCGCTGCCATCCCTTAGTTTGTATGTTGTAAAAAGCAGCGGGTATTCCTTTTCAGCGATCTCTACAGGAGTGTTTAGGGTGTTAGTCATGTTTGAATGGACACCGGAAACCCCTGGACCTGTCGGTCTTCCGCCGTTTCCTCCTCCTACTGTCTCGTAATATGACCAGAATTTCCCGTTTTTCCTGCGGCCGCCCATCATTATGTTCATCATCGTTCCGGAGGATGCAGCCACAGCCCTGTCCGGCATGCATTTCGAAAGGGCAGCAAGCACCACATCGGCCACTCTTTGCGTGGTTTCTACGTTCCCTCCTGATACAGCAGCTGGTTTCCTTGGGTTCACTATACATCCTTCAGGGGCTATTATCTCCAGAACTCTGTAAAATCCCTCGTTGGTAGGTATTTCTGATTTCATGAAGCTCCTGATCGCGAAGGCAGTTGCAGAATATGTGACACCTATGACGGCGTTTATAGGGAAATCAACTTGGTCTGAAGAACCTGTAAAGTCCGCTTTAATTCCGTTTTCTTTCACCTCCAGACTTACCCTGACCGGTACCTTTTCGTCATTCCTCTCAAGATAATCGATGGCTTCAAAGACACCTTTGTTCCAGTTCTTCAGTTCAAGGAGAGACAGCCTATTGGTATGTTCTATTGACTTATTCCAGCTTTCATGAACAAATGCCTTTCCGTACCTGCGGAAGAGTTCCGTAACCCTTCTTATTCCGGATCTATTGGCTGCCATCTGGGCGTTCAGGTCGCCGATGGCGGTATCTGCATCTTTGAAATTCTCAGTTATGAAGTTCAGTACCTCTTTATTGACCTTGTCATTTATGAGAAACCGCGAAGGAGGTATCACAAGACCCTCTTCAAAGAGCGTACTTGCGGATGGGTTCAAACTTCCAAAGACAGGTCCACCCACATCAACATTGTGTGCCTTGTTTATCACATAGCCTGAGAGATCGCCTTCAAAATAGATCGGTGCTATGATGGTGACATCGTTAAGATGAGTTCCGGAGATATAAGGATCGTTGACTATCAGCATGTCTCCTTCTTGAAGAATCATGGAGTTTCTGTTGAGCCAAGACACTATATTTCTTGAACCGATTCTGAATGAACCAAGATGAACGGGTATATGTTCTGCCTGAGCGACAATGTTGCCTTCGGTATCAAGAATGGCGCAGCTATGATCCATTCTCTCCCTTATGTTAGGTGAGATTGCTGATCTTTTGAGGGCAACTCCCATTTCTTCCGATATAAATTCAGTAGCTTTCGCAACTATCTCCCAGCTTGCCATTTATCTCACCCTCCTGAGATGAATTTCGAGATTATTCCCTGGGGAAGCTTCCCAGCCTGACGGGACATATGTCGTTGAACCGTATTCATCTATCAATGCAGGACCGGTTATTTTCGATCCCGGTTTCAAGGAATGTCTGGTAATTGTCCTCGCTTCAATCCATTTTCCACCTTCCAGGATAGTACGGTTGTCTCCAGCACTATCAGAATGTTCTGAGGAAACTATCTTCGGAGAGGTCCTTTTAATGACCGCAAAAATCCTAATAGTCACCACATCAACTTTCCTTTCCAGTTTGAAACCAAAAGCTTTCATGTGGGCTTCCTCGAAGGCATCCTGAAGCTCTTTCAACTTTACATCAGTACTGCCTACTGGAATGGTGAGTTCCGAACCCTGCCCGGAATACCTGCAATCAGCGTAGTACAGGAATTCAGCATGTGGGAATTTCTCACGCATTTTCTTTTCCAGTTTTCCGAAGGATTCCTGCAAATCCCGTGGATAGGAAATCCTCGATTCATATTTCCAGTCAGAGAACATGAGGCCAAGGGCACTAAAAACTCCAGGTTCCGGAGGGATAATGACGTGATCAACCCCAATTTCTTCTGCTATCCTGGCCGCATGTTGTGGTCCTGCTCCTCCAAAAGCCATAATAGAGAAATCAAGCGGGTCAATACCTCTCTCAACAGTTACTATTCTTATCGCCCTGGCCATCTCCAGATCGACTAACCTCAGAGCCTCACCGGCTATGCCGAACGGCTCGCCAAGTTTTGAAAGAGCGTCTTTTGCCGACTCCTTGTTGAGTTTCATCTCGCTCCCCAGCATAGAATCCCTGATTATTCCGGTGACAAGATTGGCATCGGTGATTGTCGGCTCAGTTCCTCCTTTTCCGTAAGAAACCGGGCCTGGATCTGCACCTGCGCTCAAGGGGCCTATCTTTAGAGCTCCCGCAGCGTCTTTCCATATTATTGTGCCACCGCCAGCTGATACCTCTGCGAGGTCCACAAACGGAAATCTGACTGGGTAGCCTGAACCCTTTGTCATCCGTCCATGATGTGATTGTCCACCAACTTCATATTCAGATGTAATTTCTACCTCAAAATTCCTTATTGTTCCAGCTTTGGCTGTGGTTCCGCCCATGTCGAAGCTTATCACGTTCTTTAAACCTATTAACTTTGAAAATTCCGACGCAGCTATGACTCCTGCAGCAGGTCCCGATTCGACGATCTGTACAGGTCTGGTTGTAGCTTCCTCAGCAGAAATGAGGCCTCCGGAACTGGCCATGATGCTCAGGGACGGAGAGCCAAAGTTCTTCATTGAATTATCAAGTTTTCTGATGTACCCGGAAGTTACAGGCATAAGAGCCGCATTTACCGTTGCAGTTGAAGTGCGTTCATATTCCCTGGGCTCGGGGGCAACTGTTGACGAAAGTGATACGTATTCAATGACCTTTTGCAGTTCGCGGCCTATCTTCAGTTCATTGTCCGGATTTGCATAAGAATGGAGGAACGCTACAGCTACCGACCTGATGTTTCTTTTCCTGATCTCTTCCAGAGGCTTTCGCAGCTCCCCGAGGTCAATATTCTTCAGTATGTTGCCATCAACATCCACTCTCTCGTCAATTTCGTATCTATTTTCCTTGGTGACCAGGACCTTTGGTCTCTCAAAAAGAAGGTCATACAGCTTTGGCCTGTTCTGTCTACCTATCTCTATAATGTCCCTGAATCCTTTTGTTGTAATCAACGCAACAGGTTCGATCTCAAGCCCATGTTGTCCAAGTAGCGAATTCGTGGCGATAGTTGTGGCGTGGAGAAATTCACTGATTTCAGTATTGCAGTATTTCTTCAGTCCATCCAGTATTCCCGTTTCCGGATTTCTAGGGGTTGTTGGAACCTTATAGAATCCAGTTATCTTCCCATCAGCGGAAATGACAATGTCAGTGAAAGTACCTCCAACGTCTACTGCAACTACTGTTTGTTTCACACTTTCAAATATCAAGGACGTAGTTAATTATTATGCTGTTTCACGACCTTGAAATGCATATGGAATTCTGTTTTTTCCAGTATTCCTCTGTTATGCAGAATACATCCCTGATCCCCTTTTGCGGTCAAGGTTTAGATTTTCCAGGTCAACTTAAAGAGAAGTCGACAAGAAAACTTATCTGGAATCTCAGGAAGAATCTGCGGGCACTGGAGCCCAGCGGAGGGTGTTAGACTTACCTGCTTCTTTTCCAAGTTCTAGCGCTTTAAGATTCACGGCACTTAATTTTCCAGGAAACATGATGTTCATTTCATCCACTATGTGTTTTTCTGGTATTTCCAGGAGCCCAAGGCCAAGCATGAATCCGATGACAACTACGTTTACTGTCCGTGCGTTGCCGGCTTTTCTGGCGAGAGTTATCGCGTCTATCGCGTAAACCACGAAGTCTCTGGATATTTCAGAAATCATCTGGTCAACATCTGGATACTCCTTCCCCTGTATACCCAGTGAGATCGGAGCCATCTTTTCCCTGCTCATCAGGACCTTTGTGCCGGGGCCAGCCCTGGTCAAAACTCTCTCGGCTTCTAAGGGCTCAAGGCCTATGACCAGATCTGCGTCTCCGTCCGGAATCATCGGAGCATAATAATCTCCAATTCTCACATCTACAGAAACTGAGCCTCCTCTCTGAGCCAGCCCGTGTATTTCCGACATGACAACATGATTTCCCCCAGCTATGGCCGCCCTGGATATCAGCAGCCCTGTTGTTACAACACCCTGTCCCCCGACGCCGGAAATAATGATATTAGATGGCAACAGGGATCACCTCTATGGCCTGGAAAGGACAGACATAAGGTTCAGAACAGACTCCGCAACCGTCGCATAGAACTGGATCAATGCTAATTTTTCCTCCACTGATTGAAAGCGCCGGGCAGGCGAAATGTTCGACACAATTCAGGCATGCGGAGCATTTCTCAATGGAAACCCGGTATTTCACAGATTCACCCTCCCTATGCTTCCTGCTGTCTCTTATTATTGCACATTCCCTCCTGGCTATAACTACCGAGACACCGTCCCCTTTCAGGCCTTCCATCACGGCTCCAAGAGTCTCCTTGAGATCATATGGATCAACAATCTTCAGATAAGGTACGCCTATAGCCTCAACTATCTTTTCGATGGACACCCTTCCGGAAGGCGCCAGTTTGAGTTGATCCGGAGTTCCCGGATTCGGTTGTCTTCCGGTCATAGCGGTCACATCGTTGTCCATTATCACGAGAAGCATCCTGGAATTGTTGTGGACAGCGTTTATAAGTGCGGGTATGCCAGCATGGAAAAATGTTGAATCACCTATGAATGCAATCACTCTCTGGCCTGTTGCCTTGGTAAATCCAGATGCCACGCCGATTGACGACCCCATGCTCAGTAGAACATCAGCTTCACTGAAAGGTTCGTAATTACCAAGAGAATAACAACCTATATCGGAGGAATAGATCACGTCGTTGATCTTCAGCATTTTTACTGCTCTCTTCACCGAATAATAGGTTCCTCTGTGAGGACATCCTGGACATAGCACAGGCGGACGCGGCGGGAGATCTGGTCTTGCCATGCGAACTTCTTTTTTAGTATAGTCCAGACCGAATATCTTCGAGAATGCTTCCATAAGAGAATCTGGAGAACACTCGTGGCTGTAAGGTATAATCCCGCTCATCTTTCCAATAATCTCAACATCGAACCCATTGACCTGCGCCACGGACCTTGTCTTTATTTCCATTATGGGATCGACTTCTTCCACTACAATTATGTTACTGTGTCTAGAAATGAAATCCGAAACCATATTCTCAGGAAAAGGATTGGTGAAACCAAGTTTTAGGATCTCTATATTCAGATTCAATTTGTTCAGTACATCCCTGACAACATTGTAAGCCTCTCCGGATGTAATTATTCCATGGGGGGACTTTCGATCTCCCTCCATCCTGTTAAGAATCATCATGTAGCTATTGTCCCTGATCTCGTCCATCTTTCTGATGAGAACTTCCTTGAAATGATAGCCGTTGCTAGGCAAAGTGACAAAACTTCTGCCAGGCTTTTCCACAGTGCCTTTTCTTTCACCAGGTATGATAGGGCCGAGTTTAACGTTACCCCTGGTATGGCTAATTCTGGTAGTGGTTCGGAACAGCACGGGCAGCCCTTCTTTTCTGGAAATTTCAAAGGCGGCTATGAGAAAATCCTTTGCTTCCTGCGGATTGGAAGGCTCTATCAACGGCAGATGAGCGATGTCCGCGTAGTGGCGGTTATCCTGCTCGTTCTGGGATGAAAACATGGATGGATCGTCAGCCGTCATAATTACCATCGGGCCTTTAACACCGGTATAGGCTATGCTCATGAGGGAATCTGAAGCAACGTTAAGTCCGACGTGCTTCATGAATACAAAGGAACTCAGGCCTGCTATAGATGATGCGAATGCCGATTCCAGCGCAACCTTTTCGTTGACTGAAAATTCGAAATGTATGCCTGTTTCTCCGGCAAGTTCGTACAGTACGTCTCCCACTTCGCTGGAGGGTGTTCCCGGGTATGTAGTTGCTGTGGATAAACCAGCCTCAATAGCTCCTCTGGCTATCGCTTCATTCCCAAGAAGGAATAGAAACTGGCCCTCAGCACCTTCCAGCAGTCTCCTGTAGGTTGACATAAATATCTCATGATAACATTTACTCATAGTATATCAATTAACGCCCTGATTCCATGAGTGATAGTGTGTATCAGGGCGTAAAATTCAGGGTTTCCAGAGTGTCATTATTATTTACAGTCTCAAATATAATATTCCATCTAGAAAATCTCGACTGGAGTATATCTTGCTGATTCCCGGTTGTTACCTCTGTTATGTCACCGTCAACCTTATTTTCGCATCAACCACAGTAGCTTTTTCGCGATCAACGATGACTGGGTTGAGGTCCATAGTATCGATCTTGCCTAGTCCAAGCACAATGTCACTGATTCTTATGAGCAGGTCTGCCAGAATTTTGCAATCAATCTGCATACCTCTGAAACCTTCACAGAAAGCCCCGGATTTGATATCTGATATCATATCTTCGGCGTCTATTGCATCTATTGGAATTTTTCTGAATGTAACATCTCCATAGAGTTCGGTGTATATCCCACCGGAACCAAGCATGATCATATGCCCGAACACAGGATCAGTTACAACACCAACAATGAATTCCGCCCCTTTCCCCACCATACTTTCTATGAGAAAGTCCGAATACGGGAATTTCAATTTCATGTCTGAAAATTCCTGCCTCAGTTCCTCCATGTCCCTTATGCCGAGTCGTACTCCACCGGCATCGGACTTGTGAAGGATCGTGCTGCTGGAAATCTTAAGCACAAGCGGAAATTTTAAACTCAGTTTAGCAGGAAGGTCCTTAACCAGTATTCCTTCCGGAACTGTTATGCCTTTTGATTTTAGCATACATTTCGCTTCGTATTCTGTGATTATACTGGAATTTCCACTCCCCTTTGAAAAATTATTACTCATGGGACCCCCCTCCTGTTCAGGAAATGACCGTAGTTATACAGCACCTTCATGGCTTTGACGCTCCTGCTGATTGAAGGATAAGCGGGAATCCTTTTTTTCTCCAGTTCCCTGAGTACATCCTTTGCTAACCTGTTTCCTATGACGCCAACCACCATGGGCTTATTCCTTGCGTACTTGCTGAGTACGTCCACTATTCCGAGATCGATTTTAGGGGTCTGCGGGAGGGCATAAGCAATAATCCCGTCAACATTTCCTGACTTTGAAATCACATCCAGAATGATCTCATAAGTGTCCACGTTCCCGTCTGCAGTGAGGTCTATCGGATTGGCAACAGAAGCAAATGGAAGTACTGCTTTTTTCATTTCAGCAGTCTCAGTATCGTTAAACTTAGTTAGATCCAGGGCCGGACCGTATTCATTTGAGGTCAGCAGATCAGTGGTAACAACACCGGCGCCCCCTGCAGTGGTTATTATTGCGATCCTTTTTCCTTTCAGGGGCTTCCCATACGCCAGAGCCTTTCCGTAGTCAATGAGATCAACTTCATCCAAAGCACGCTGCACACCAGCCTGTTTTAGGATTCCATCAATGACCCGGTCGTCAGATGCAAGTGCTCCGGTATGGAAGGATGCTGCCCTTGAAGATGCCTCAGATCTTCCTGTTTTCAGGACTACTACGGGTTTTTTAAGGTTCACCCGTTTCACGATTTCATAGAATTTATTCCCGTCGGATACGCTCTCAAGATAGACAGCTATGGACTTTGTGTGAATATCTTCCGAAAAAGCCTGCAACAGGTCACTTTCATCTATGTCTGTCCTGTTGCCAATATTAACGAAGCCGGAAATGCCGAGATCGTATTCTGTTATTGAATCCATTGTTAGAAGGCCAAGCGCTCCGCTCTGGGATATGAATGCGATCTCTCCTCGGCCAGGATAATATATCCTTTCCTTTGGAGTCAGAGCTGTATTCAGATTTGAATAAGGAAAAAGCACACCAACCGTATTAGGGCCTATTACACGTGTTTGTGTTCCCTTTATCATTTCGTTGATCTGGTCCTGCAATGCCCTGCCCTCGCCTCCAAGCTCCGAAAAGCCTCCCGCCACTATTATCACGCATTTCACTTTGGCCTCCACACACTGGCTAAGGGCTTCCACTGATCTACTTGCAGGAAGAGCTATTACGACAAGGTCTATGGAATCTTTAACCTCCGTTACGTTCATATAACATCGTAGACCCATTATTTCCTTATTCGCAGGGTTTATTGGATAAATTTTTCCACTGAATCCTGTTCCGAGCACATTCTCCATAATGGCATGTCCAATCTTCATTGGATCTTGTGATGCCCCGATTACGGCTACAGATTTGACATTAAAAAGGAAGTTCAACAAATGACCACATAGGATTCAGCATCCTTGGGCGTATTAATTTTTCAGTGTGAGATTAATTAGCTTGGCATACAATTGCAACCTTCCCGTGGATCATAACGCTGCAAGCTGTTTTTGCAGACGAATTTGAAATCATTGAGATCAAGAGAGGTAGCTTATGCCGGATCAGCGAGTCTTGATCCTTCAGCTGCAGAATATCGTGATTTTCAGGTGATACTAACTCTGTAAAAAGATCTTTATGAGAAACGTTAAATATTTACTTGTTGTCATATAATTCAGCTATATGGATACTAGAATCTTCATGAGGTCTTTTGAAGACCAATTGAAACAGATCAAATTTCAACTAATAGAAGCCGATGAACCTTCCTCATACCAGTATGACATAAATAAAGATGAGCTGCTCGATAATGCTAAAATGTGGTTTTTAAGAACGGTTCAAAATACGGAACTGCTTGCAGCTGATTTTAAAATGTCATGCACAGAGTGTATTTCAGAATCTGCGCTGGAGATAGAAAAGAGTCCGCCATACCGCCCAAAGTACCCAGCACTGGTGTGGATGATATTAAACCTGGAGAGGGAGCAAGTAGACACAATATTCGGGGTGCTGTTCTTTGAAAAGTTGACTCGTTTGGCCAAAACACACCGTATCATCACAGACATAGCTTGAAAGCGTATTAATAGATGAGTGATGTTGAATGTTCAGTTCAGAAACTTTACCTAGATGTGCGATCATAAAAATTAGTGACCTACTTCCGAAGAGAATCAGGGTTTTCGACAACAGTACCGATCTGAAAGATGGTTTTCTCTTCCTCGGAAGGAGCGGAAAAAAACTGCTGGTTTACCAGAATCTTGGATTTGATATTACCGATCAGGATCGTGAACACCTGATAAAATTCATCTCGACATGGGGAGGAGGAGAAACTGTTGAAATCAGAAACGGGATACTTGAGATGGAATTACCATCTTTCCTTGTCCCTTTTTTAAATGAAATAAACTCCATTGCAGGCAGCAGGGTCTCTCCGAATCTGTTGAGGATTTCCGGCGACGTCTATATCTGTGTTGAATTCCACGACAATGCCAGAGTCAAAGTCAGCAATACTGTTATGGACTTTGCCTCTAAGAATCACATTTTCGAGAAAAATGTCGTGTACATGGGAAAACAACCAACAGAAATGCCGTATCTGCTCAAAATATACGCTGATTCTGGCAACAATCTTGAGGATTTAACGCTGGTCAACAGTATCTGGGAATTTACTGATGAACAGATTGTAAACCAGAATTTAGGAGTCTTTCAGAATCAAGGAAGCTTCGTCCCTAAGCACTTCATCGATGACACACAGGACATATTAATATTTAAAATGGAAAAACCCCAGGTTCTGGGGAATGGGAAGCACGATATTGTAGATCAATCGGAAAACCTGGTCGAAATAACGGTTACCTCAAAATTCTTTTCAGATTTTTATAATGAAGTGATAAAGGGCTATTCTGGCCCTTTATTCTATCAGGCTGAAGTGACCGGAAAAAGTCTAACCACTCACTTCCTAGTGGAAAGTGATCTGACATCCCAGTTTTTAAAAGGTCTCCTGAATCACTGGAAGAAAGAAGTGAGAGCCGATCACAGAAACTTTATCTACTGTATTCAGAAATTTGACTCCTTTTTGGAGGATCGTGACCTTAACTTGGCATGAAGACAGTTTCATTATCTTGTAGATGCACATTTTCAGGTAGCGTTCGGTCAATATATGGTGCTCAAAACCAATAATGGAGAAATATCATTTTTGTGGACGCTTGAGTTCTATCGTGATTCCATGGTCCATTAATCTTTTCAGGATAAAATCGTAGATCGCGGTTTCCCGGCCAATCCATTCTGCAGGATAAACGCCTGTTTCCTCAATATGTCCCTTTAATATGGCTGAGGAAATTGAGGCTGCACTGTATCCGGTCATTCTTCTCATTGATGAGATGCCCAGAATTTCATCGTAACTATCTATGCACTCAAACTGAAGGCGCGCACCGTCAAGTTGCCTAACCTGAAGTATGCTCAGGTCTTTTTCGTCCTTGACCAGAGACTGGAATATCCTTTCAGAAATTTTCCGGGGAGAACAATTATCTGCGGAACTGCCTGAGAAGTATCCCATGTCCCTGAGGAATTTCATTTTTTCCAGATGCCCGTGATACCTCACTGTTTTCTCAATTACTGATGCGCCATTGAAAGTATCAAGTATGGTGGCCAGACCGTCGGAATAGAATGTATCGAGGTGCCCGATTCCCTCAATAGTAAGGGTTTCAAGCGTTTCCAGAGGTTCTGCCATCCGTACTTCTCCTTCAACGAGGTACTTTGCAGGCCTAATATATTCATCTATTACACTGCCAGCGTTGAAAGTGGGAATGTAATCCATTGGTGGAATGTGTTTTTTCTGGAGACCTCCAACAATGATTTCCATGTTGCGGGAGTCCTCGGAGTAGTAAAGTTTCCCGGCAAGTATATTAGAAAGTCCGGGGGCAAAGCCGGCATGAGGAATAAAAATTGCCTTGTTTTTCTTCGATATGTCATCTAGATCAAATGGATCATAATCAGTAAACGATATGTCAACAACACTTTTTCCGTGTGAAAGCAATTTTTTCACGATTTCATAAGCCGCATCGGCAGGCAGAGCCGTTATGAACAGTTCCACGGAATCAAATCTGTCGAAATCAAATACATCTCCAAGAAAAACGTTGCATCCTTTTACTTTATCAAGAGCGGTTTTACTGGTATCGATTACAGTTACCTCATCTTCCGCAATTAGGTCTTCAGCAATTACGGAACCCATTGATCCTGCTCCAAGTACGGCTATCATGACACCTTCAACGGAAATTGAGATATAATACAGTTCCCAATCTCTTCACAGGCATGACTGTTGGCATGGCTTAAGTCAGTCTGATGAAACTGCACGGGAAAACACCGAGAGAAAGTAAGTTGCTGAATTTGGGGCAAAATTGCCTTTTCAAGATTGCAAAATGACAGTACTGCAAACGTCAAGGATTTTAACCTGATTGAGATTCACATCAGGATAAATATGGCGAAAGCACTTTTTTATATAATAGCCGGTGAGAATGAGAAAGCACGGGCGATAATGGGCCTTAACATGGCCAAGAGAGCCTTTGAATTCAAAAGATTCGATGATGTGAAAGTTCTCCTTCAGGGTCCCAGCGAGAAGATGATAATCGATGAAGCCCCGGAAGTGAAAGAGATCGTGGACTACCTCATAAAGAACAAAGTAATCGATTCAGCCTGCAAGTTTATCGCTGAAAATCTTTCCATAGTCGAGCCAATCTTGAAACGCGGAGTGGATCTGAAACCTGCGGGAGAGAGACTTTCCGCTCTGGTAAATAGTGGATTTGTACCGTTGATCTTCTGATTTTGTAATAATTCCAAACTAATTTTTCATTATAACTAAAAAATAGGCTAATTCTACACAGCAGATTTTGAACCACTCTTTGTGTAGAAATCACTGTACTGGTCCCTCAGTAACCTTTTTGCAATTTTGCCGACGCTTGTCTTGGGTATTTCCCCAACAAAGAGAAAATCGTCGGGAACCTGCCATTTTACGAATTTCTTTGAAAGAAAATCCTTCAGTTCTCCCTTCAGTTTTTCCCGTTCATCACCTGAATAGTCCTTCCTTAACACAATGAACGCTAATGGCCTTTCATCCCACTTTGGGTGTGGTATCCCAACAACAGCGGCTTCAAGGATCGCTGGATGACCAACAAGGAAGTTCTCTAGATCGACACTGGAAATCCATTCGCCACCGCTTTTGATCACATCTTTTATCCTGTCCATTATCTTCAGGTAACCAAATTGGTCAACTGTCCCGACATCACCACTTCTCCACCAGCCTTCAGGCGTACACTGTTCTTCTGTTCTTTTGTCCTCATGATATTTCCTGATGATCCACGGACCCCTCAGCCATATTTCGCCAGCGGTCTTACCGTCATGGGATACCTCTTTTCCGTCAGGTCCGACAAGCTTAAGGTCTACCCCAAAGGTGGAATAACCCTGTTTTCTCTTGTAGTCCATAAGAACGTCATCTGAAAGTCCTGACATGCTCCCCATTTTCGGATGATTCACTGTAGCAAGAGGCGTTGTTTCCGTTGCCCCATAGGCATGAACAAACTTGGCGCCATAACCCATCCATGTCTTCATCAATGCCAGTGGAGGCTCTGATCCGCCGGAAATTATCCTCAGATTGCTCAGGTCGGGGCTTATTCCCTTCTTTTGAAGAGCCTGTGCCATGCCTGAAAGTATCGTTGGCACTCCAACAGTGACGGTCACTTTCTCCTGCAACAGGAGTTCAGTAAGACTCTCCGGAGTATATCTGCCAGGGAAAACTACCTTTGATCCGGACATTGCAGCAGCCATGTGTATCCCCCATCCGTTAGCGTGGAAGAGAGGGACTATCTGCAGAAGTGTATCATTCACGTTCATCCCGGATGCCTGAGCAATTGACCATGTATGCAGTATCAATGATCGATGCGAGTAATATACTCCCTTGGGGAGCCCGGTAGTGCCTGAAGTATAACAGGCTGTAGCCGCAGATTTTTCATCGATGTCCTCCCATTGGAATTCTTGCTTTGATCCGCTCTCTACAAAATCTTCATAAGAATAGACTACTCCGAGTTTCTGATTTGTGGTATCAACTTTCCCATCGCTCATGACCACGACAAAATCAAATTTATGCTTCGAAGAGAGTGTTTCCGCCAGATTCAGGAGGGAATCATCGACGAACAGAGCCCTAGCCTTGGAATGGTCGAGTATATACGTAACTTCATCCGGATTCAACCGTAAATTCAACTGCAACATAACGGCGCCTATGCCGGAGATTGCGAAGTAGAGTTCGAAGTATCTGTGATCATTCCAACCCAGAACTGCTATCCTGTCGCCGGGTTTAATTCCAAGAGCTTTCAGCTGTGCTGAAACTGCAGATACTCTTGAAGACACAGTCCTGTAATTCAGCCTGTGTGTCTTTCCACCCTGAAGGATTCTGTAAGAAACCACCTGAGAATCCCCGTGAGTCTTTCCAGCATAATCTATCAGTTTGTTCACATTCAGTTGCCAGTCATCGTTCATTGTTGACGGAAAACCTTTAATCAAGAAACATTCACCTCATTGTCCGGGTTTGAGAATCATACATTTTTCTGCTAATTAATCTTCTCATTATCATTACGACGGAAATGAGTTTGTTTGCATCCCTGTACCTCGCTATTTTGACGATGGATAGGTTTTTGAACCGGATGCTTACCGTCTCTGAGTCATTTCAGCAGAAGAAAAAACGCCATAACTATTCCTCTATGTTCGCTTCAGAAAGCTGCCTGAGATTCTATTTCAAATGTGTAATCTTCATGAGTAACAGAATCTCCCTGGCCGGGGAGATCAATTGCAATCAGCGTAAAGTTTCTCAGTAAATCGTTATGGATTATTGACTTCCAGTATCTTCTCCATCCAGAGAGGCCTGCAAGAAAAACTACTGATTCAAGCCCGTTTCCAGCGTTTCTTACAGTGGCGGAAATTTCTCCTGAACTGGTCATGACTTTCTTCTCTTCTGTGTCATACATTCTAAGTTATCCTTAACGAATTTTATATAATGCCCAAGACCTATTCTTATGCTGATTATGTCTCTAAAAATTGGAGTGGTTGGAGCGGGATTAATGGGCCATGGTATAGCGGAGATGTGTGCTATCGCGGGTTATGGGGTAACCCTTTCCGACATCACTGACGATATTCTGAGAAAGGCCCTTGAAAAGATAAAATGGAGTCTCCAGAACCTGGCGAAAAAGGGAGGACTCAAAGAAGATCCGGAGAGGATAGTCTCTAGAATAAGGACCAGTTCCAACTTAAAATCGCTCTCCGATGCAGATTATATAATAGAAGCCGTGAAGGAAGACTCAAATATCAAGAAAGAGCTATTCGGCAAACTCGAGGCAATAACTGATTCTAACTGCGTCTTTGCTACTAATACATCCACTATCCCCATATCCGAACTCGCTTCTTCCACTAAAAGAGCAGACAGATTCATAGGGCTTCACTTCTTCAATCCACCTGCCCTAATGCCAATTGTAGAGATAATAAGGGGAGATCGCACAAGTGATGAAACACTGGAGAAAACCAGGAATCTTGCCAGATCAATCGGAAAGGATTACGTGACCGTGAAAAAAGATGTCCCTGGATTCCTAGTCAACAGGCTGAATGACAGGGTAATCCTCGAATCCATGTCCATCCTGGAAGACGGTTATAGGAAAGAGGATCTGGATTCCATGGTGAGATTCCGGCTCAACTTTCCCATGGGCATGTGCGAACTTCTGGACTTCGTAGGAATTGACACAGTATTCTATGCAGGACAGGAGATGAAGAAAAGAGGATTCGATACAAGATCATCAGGTATTCTTAAGAAAATGGTGGAAGCCGGTAAACTCGGAATGAAGTCAGGCGAGGGATTCTACAAATACCCGAAGCCAAATGTGTACGTCAGGCCGAATATTATGCCTTCAGATGGAATGTATCTCGTAAATCCACTCAGGTTGATCTCCGCTGCCATAAATGAGGCTGCATGGCTTATAAGGAATGATGTGGCTTCCCTGGAGGATATTGACAAATCCATGACGCTTGGGATGAACTGGCCTGAAGGGCCATTGAAACTGGCAGATAAATTCGGGATCGATGTCGTTGTTTCGGTGCTTGAGCAGAGGCTGATCGATTCTGGAGAAACCAGATTCAATGTAGACCCCCTTCTCAAGGAAAAAGTTGAAAAGAACGAACTCGGAAAAAAATCCGGGAATGGCTTTTATTCATGGAAGTGGGATCATACTGACTTTGGTGCAGTGAAGTATACAAAAATTCAGGATTATGGCCTCATTACGCTGAACAGGCCGGAGAAGCTCAATTCCCTGAATGAGGAGGAGTGGGAAACATTCAGACTGGCCCTGGAGAAAGCCAGAGATGATAACGAGATCAGGTGCGTTGTCGTGACCGGAGAAGGCAGAGCGTTCTGTGGCGGAGACGACATTGATATGATGAGCAAATGGAAAAGTGCCGTGGATGCCAAAAAATGGATGGAAAAATATGCCACCCCCCTCATTGATCTCCTGGCAAATTATCCTAAACCGTTAATCTCCGCAGTGAACGGTATCGCATTCGGCGGTGGATGTGAACTGAATCTTCTTTTCGACATAGTACTGGCAAGTGAAAAAGCAGTATTTGCAACGCCGGAGGGGCTAATTGGCGCCATGCCGCCCCTGGCAACATCCTACGGAACAGCCCTTGTAAGCAGGAAGATGGCAAGATATGCACTCACTGGAGACTGGATAACGGCTCAGGAAGCCAAACAGATCGGATTTGTAGACGTTGTTGTCCCCCATGAACAGCTGACAATTGTAACTGCGGAATTTGTGGACAAGATAAGGAGGATATCACCAATGGCAGCGGCAGGAGTGAAATCTGCAGTGAATCTGGTGAGACAGGGATTTGCGGACCAGGCAAAATTTGCAGCGGAAGAGCTTATCCGTCTCGCATCTTCTGAAGATTTCAAAGAGGGGCAGAGAGCTTTCCTCCATAAGCAGAAACCGGAATGGACCGGGAAATAACGGTGATGATGAATGCCTGTTAAGGATGAACTTACGTCGGAACAGAAACTGATTGCAGATACGTTTGAAGAATATTGCCGGACCAGGATAACTCCAAATCAGGAGAGATGGATAAGTGAGAGAAAGTTCCCCAGATCAGTTATGAAAGATCTGTCTGAAATGGTTTTTGGAGCAATGCTCGGAGAGGGATCAGAAAAGATGGATGAAGTCACACTAGGCCTCATTTCCGAGTTAATGGGAAAATATGAGTTCCCTGTTCCTGCTTTCCTGACTATGCATTTTGCCAAACTCCTTCCCTTCATAGAGGACAGGGAAACGAGATCAGGATATATTGAGAGATACCTCAATGGAGACCTTGTAATATGCGGTGCATTTACGGAACCGGGACATGGATCGGATTCCTCTTCCATAACCACGACAGCCGATCTGCAAGGCAAAGAGTTTGCTGTTAACGGGGAAAAGGCCTTCGTGAGCAGCCCGGGAAATGCAGACGTGTTTGTTGCATCAGTGAGAACTGCGAAGACGGCAGAGGACAAACAGTATGCTGGGATCAGTCTCCTTCTCGTTGACGTCACTGCGAAGGGTGTCGAAACATACGAAACGGAAAATATGGCGTCGGTATTCAAGGGAGACTTCGGAGGAATCCGGTTCAGTAACGTTGCGGTTCCGGCAGGAAACATTATTGGCGAGATGAACAGGGGGTTTCACCTCCTTATGAAGATCCTCAATGTCCAGAGGGTGCATGTTGCTCTTTACTCTATAGGTCTGGCCGAAGCAAGCCTTGACGATGCGATATCCTACGCCAGGATCAGGAAGACATTCGGGCGGCCCATTTCCAAGCGTCAGGCAGTGGCTTTCAGGCTAGCGGAAGACTGGACAAGAATTGAGGCATCAAGGCTACTTGCTTTCAAGGCCCTGAGAATGCAGGATAATGGAGAGGAAAACAGCGCTCAGTGTGCCTCAGTGAAATGGTATGGTTGTGAAAGCGCATTCAACACTGTGAGCGACTGCCTGCAGACATTCGGAGCTGCCGGATACGTGAAGTCCTCACCGATCGAAAGAAGATTCAGGGCTGCCAGAGGATTCCTGATTGGAGACGGCACGCCAGATATACAGAAACTGATAATATCCCGGAAATTGTTTGGAAGGGAGAACGCACCACAATGATTTCCGGTAGAAGATAAGTACCTTGAATCCATGTCCAGCCATATGAATCTGTCAGGGACCGCCCTTTCAATTCTTCTTTTAATTTTTTTCCTGCTTGGACTTGCATTCGGGGCATGGCTGGCCAGACTTTTAATAAGATACCCTTTCGGCAGGAACCCGATCACAGGCAGGGAGGCGTTAATCGGAACTACTGCCATTGTGACTGCAAGCAGGGACGGCTTGATTGAGGCAAAGGCAGGATCACAGATATGGAGGGTCACCAACATGAATAATGATGAATTGAGGATAGGCGACAGGGTGATCGTGAGAAGTTTTGATAACCTGACACTCCTGGTTGAAAAGGAACAAAGAGTTTAACTCGAAAAAAGCTCCAGCGTTATTCGCCAGCCCATCTAATCAAGAGGCACAGGATTACCACCATTAACGTTGGATCGGAGACCATTTTTTCCGGATTGAAACATAATCAGGGCCAGGAAAATTATGGGGAGCGCTGTGTTAGGATCGGTGCCATATCCTCCAAATATTCCAAAATCCTGTCCAATGAACCAGAATGATGATGTCAGTATCGCTGTCATTAATGACGCGATCTTTACATTTTTCAGCCATGATATTGCTATCAGGACCATAAAAAGGGTGAAAACGATGTTCCATATGGTGTTGCCTGCAGCCAGTATATCGGCAGCGTGGAACATGAGGTACACAAGAGGCCTGGGCTGGGCATTGTACCCCAGGGAATATGTGATATGTGAAATGCTGCCCGACAACCAGAAAATGTTCCATGGCAGTGCCTGTATTAACGCCGACAATGTGAAAAGAACCACCATGAATACTGAAATGCGCTTGACTGTAACAGTTTCATCAACGTCCTGCATTATGAAAAATGACATAATGGCATAGATAAGAGCCGATCCCGGAAAGCCCGTTATGAATGAAAAACCTGGAGAGAAAATTTCGCCGAGTCCTTCTCCGAAGATCCAGATCAATATTGCCCAGACAAATGAGATTGCACTGAAAATTACGAGGTTTCTCCTTGATTTAAGAACTATCATCCCCAGTCCTATGAATATCTGCAGACATGCGGACATTGCATCAAAAAGCACCTGATGTGCAGCCCATGTGGCGATAGCTGAATTCAGTGCCGGCTGCAACCATTCCGGAGAACCCATTGCAACCGGAGTCAGAACGAACGCGGCAAAGCCGAATGCCATCTCAGGCTGAAGCTGCAGAATGCCGTCCAGAATCCAGAGGGAACCGAGAATCAGGGCTATTCTCCTCTGCAACTGTGATGCGGGCAACAGGGATTTCTTCTCTTTCTCATGCAGGATCAATATGGCTGTCGAGGCGATAATTATCCCTGTGCCGGCGTATAGGTAGAGCCTGCCTACAATGAGCCATGGCATCTCGTAAGTCATAAAGTCTGCAATGAAAATTTCGGAAAGAGCAAGAGTTGCTATGACGGCCAATAAGGGTTTCAAAACCTTCGAACCGGTTGGCTCATTCCCTATATCCACAATATACGCCCCATTATGGTAGTCTTACATTTCTTATCTACTATTCCTGACACTTCGGCCTGATGTGCTGCCGGAAAATAAAAAAGTGTTGCAAAATCATAAAAAATCATTTTATCGCGATCTCTGTGTGTTCGAATACAACAGAAGCCCCTACCAGCGAACCGAAGGATGACAGCACATAAGCAATCAGAGAAGTTATGAGGAGCAACGGGAGAGGCGATCCCATTCCAATTATGGTTGAAGCCATGGATGCCTCGGCAAATCCTGCTGATCCGTCAACAATGAGGATCATGGCAATTGTACCAAGCGCTCCTGCCGGTCCGACAATCGTGAATGAGGATTTCCCTGCCTTTGCAAGATATCCGGTAAAAAAAGCCGGAATGAACTGTACATACCATATTCCAGCCCATGAGAATACGAAAGAAAGTGCGAACTGTGCAAGGAACATGACGGCACGCTGCGCCAATATCTTCATGGAGAAACACCTGCCGTATAGAGGTACCTGAACTGAGAAGGAGCTGTTGCAGGTATTAATGTGTAATACACACCGGAATTCCACTGGGAGAAAGTATTCGAATAGTACGGACTTACTGGATTCTCTGAGATTCCACCCGGATAAATGCCGACAGCGTCCACGGGATGACTCATGTTTACAACGAGCCTCCACGAGGGGCCAAAGTCAGAGACCAGTCCATATGAAGCATCCACAGTATTTGATCCTCCAGCAGTAGGAAGCGTGCCTGTGGAAAACTGGCTGATGCCGAAGAAACTTGACAGATACCTCCTGTGTATGTTGCCCCAGTTCCAGGAGCTTGAATATGAACCATACTTCTGGGTGAGTTCACTTATGGTCTGGTTGAAGCTTGCGAGCATTGCAGTCGTAGCGTTTCCCGGCGTCTTGTTAATTATGTTTCCGAACCAGGAGATATTCTGATAACTGGTTGTCCAGTTAGCAAGGTCTTCTATGAGCGGGCCATGATAGAAAGAGTCAGGACCGAGGAAAAACGCAGTCTGCCCGAGCCCTTCCTGTGGAGTTATGTTATAATATTGCATATAAGGGCTGAAGACATAATCGACGTAATTCTGTATCCAGAAATTGTAAATCGTGGCAGCGGAAGAGTTTACAGTCATGTTTCCATCCCATCCGGAAAGATTCCTGAATTCATTTGTATTATTCAATTGCCCATATTTTAATGCGTTCAGGAGTGGCTTGAGGAATATATTTGTGGTGTAGTCGTGTACGTTAAGCTGAAGTTTTTCCATTTTAGCAGTGTTGAAGCTTGAGTTTGTGCTGAGAACATGGTAAATTTCATCAGCCCTGTATCCGGACTCATAATTCCAGCCGACGTAGTATGGATAGTTCTGGGATACAGAAATCTGGTTTGCGGAAAATACAAAGCCCCTTTCCGGGTTGTACACCCCTGGAAGATACTGTGAACTGATGAAACCGGCCCAGTTATAAGGTCCATTGCCTGGAAGGACCCCCCTCGGGTTAC
Source organism: Thermoplasmatota archaeon (assembly GCA_023488885.1). Lineage (GTDB taxonomy): Archaea > Thermoplasmatota > Thermoplasmata > Thermoplasmatales > Thermoplasmataceae > JAJZOM01. The sequence continues at coordinate 103,544 of JAMDDH010000037.1, forward strand.
CTGAATTTATGATGGGATAATTTCCATACGAGAATATACCTATGTTCCCTGCAGAATCCGCAACTGCCCAATTCTGGATTCCGACCTTGAAATATCTGGAAAGATTGCTTTCAAACTGCAGTACGTTACCGCTTCGATCTATATTCAGGAAAAATGAAAGTTCATTGGTCGGGGAAAGACCAGGCCAGTCCATTGCGATTGTGGCAGAACTGTTTTCGATGACAACGCCATTCACTGCCCTTTCGATAGTAAGATGGTGCGGGGGAGCTCCTTTTACATTGATTGTTTCGTTTGTAACCTGAAAGCTCTTCCAGGTTACGTTGTCAAGGTACTGATAGGTATTATTCCGGTTCACTGTTTCCGCGTAGAAATAAGTTTGCTGTATCTGCCCGTTGGTCGCGCCCCATGCTATATACGGATTATGCCCCAGGATTATTCCAGGGAATCCGGGGAACGTAACACCTACCACATTCATTCCCGGCGAAACCAGCTGAAATCCTATCCATATGGACGGCACCGAGGTTGTGAGGTGAGGATCGTTGGCCAGCAAGGCGCTTGTGTCATTGGTCTTTACACCATTTACTGCCCAGTTATTGCTGCCGAAGTCCTTGAAAGAAAGATAATTTATATTGAATGGAGCACCTGTGATCTTTGAAACCTTATCATTGAGGGAACTGCGGGCACTGATTATGTTTCCGAGAAAGTTCACGGAGGCAGTTGACACGTTATTCTGGCTCAAATTGACGAATGATTTGTAAAGAGAAAGGTTATGGATGTTTCCGTTCTCTGAGTATATGGAAGGATTCACACTGGAAGGGACTATTGGATTCTGTACTCCGGCAGGGTATACGGGATAGAATGCGTGTATTACATCTGCAGGCATGTTCTGCAAGGCGAAATTGAAATAAAGAGGATCAAAGCCTCCTGCGCTATTGTACCACAGGAATAGCTGCATAACAGCGAACAGATCCGCCATATTCCAGTCGCGCGGGATAAAGCCAAGCAGCTTGAAAAGAACCGGGAGGTTGGCGGAACTCAGATTGTCTATGTAACTATTTATCCCCTTTAGGAACTCTGAAGTGGCCATATAGGTATAACTGCTCTTTGACAGGTTTTTTGCCTCTTCCATGCCAATTCTGTAGTTCCCGAGCTCCCTGTTGAACGTGTCCATGGGAATCAGTGAAGAACCGAGTATGGATGAGAGATTTCCGGTGGCAGTCCTCTTGAGTATATCCAGCTGTTCAAGGCGGTATTGTGCCTCGAGATAGCCCTGTTCATAAAAAACGGCCCACGTCTGGTTTGATGCTATTCCAATGATTCCATCGGATTCACGATAAATTACAACATGTGCAGTGGAGCCATTCTGGGTAATATTGATTTCCCTGACTCCCGTAGCGTAAGGTGGAATGCCGGGAGACCACACTCCCTGAGATGGATTCAACAGTTTGGAAATAGGAGGAAGGGGGCCTAACGGTATATTCAGGACAACAAGAACCACTATCAGAACACTGATGCCGACAACAAAACCTCTTTTCCGCATTGATACTGATATTGGAATCTCTGTAGTACGTAATAAAGGTTTACGAAATCAGTCATTTAAAGCATGCAGATGCTTATTTCACTCTTCCCTGACGATTTGGGCCTGATCTTTAGCTTCCATTAGCCATTCCTGTCCCCATTTTTTAAGATCTGAAAGTGCAACGCCGAGCGAAATGCCTTTCTGTGTCAGTTTATACCTCACCCTGAACGGACGGGTACTTTCCACGTTCCTCTCGACAATCAGGTGCTCTTCAAGATATTTAAGTGTGGATGACAGGGTTTTAGAATTGATTCCAGGTATCCTTTTCATAAGTTCGTTGAAGCCCTGTGGGGTGTCGGCAAGGTACCGGATAATAATCAATCTCCACTCACCTCCAATTTCTCTGATGGCTTCCACTATGGGGCAACTCTCCTCTTTAAGGTCATTTCGGGCCATTACTTCAGTAACTTTACTAACCACTATCTCATTTACAGTGAGTAACATTAGGTATTTAAATATAATTACTCTATTGGATAAAGAAATGGTAGTTACTTCCAAATGGTAATTATACCATGAGAAAATAAACTGGTGAAATAAAATGACAGCAGAAAGGAAATGGACCATCGATAACGCGCATTCTTCAATGGAGTTCTCGATAAAGCACATGATGATCTCCAACGTAAGGGGAAAATTTGACAGCTATGAAGCGGAAATAACCGGGGACGGCGACGATATCCAAAGCATGAAGGCACACGTGTCAATTGATGTTAAGAGCATCAACACAGGCAACAATGACAGAGACAACCACCTGAGGTCCGATGAAATATTCGCCTCGGTAAAATATCCTAAAATTGAGTTCCAGACAAAGAAAATAGAGTTGTCCGGGGACGAGCTTGATATTACCGGCGATCTCACAATCAGAGGAATCACCAAGGAGATAACCCTGATGGGAGAATACGGCGGAAAGATTAAGGATCCTTTTGGAAATGACAGATTCGGGCTTTCCGTCTCCACGTCGATAAAGCGATCCGACTTCGATCTCAAGTGGAACATGGTTCTCGAAGGGGGAGGCCTTATGCTGGGAGAGAAAGTTACCCTGCTCATCCAGCTGGAGGCTTTCTCGCCTTCAAACTAATTTTTCTTACAAACGAATATAAAAATTAAAGAATGGCCTACATCCCGGCCAGTTTCACTGCAGTTCTATAGAATATTTCCGTGCCATTCTTAAGTGCTGCTTCGTCCACAGTATATGTTGGGCTATGCTGAGGGCTATTTATTCCCTTATCCGAATTACCAACTCCAAGGAAGTAGAAAGCTCCCGGTTTCTCCCTGAGGTAATATGCAAAGTCCTCTCCGCCCATGTCAGGATTAGGGTGTATAATCCTGTCCTTCCCAAGAACTTCAGTCGCTACCTCATCGATAACTTTTGTAACGCTTTCGTGGTTGATCAGGGCCGGATACCCTTCAATATACTCAAATTCATATTTAGCACCGAATGAACTGCAGATGCCCGCCAGAATCTTTTCCAGTTCCTCCCTGATCTTTTTCTGGACAGCCTTGTCAAATGTTCTGACTGTGCCTGTTATTTCAGCATGGGCTGCAATTATGTTATACCTGTATCCTGCATTCAATGTCCCAAATGTCACCACCGACGGGTCGAAGGGGCCGATCATTCTGGACACTATTGTCTGGGCAGCGTTAACATACTGCGTTGCTATAACAAGGGCATCTATTGTTTCCTGAGGTGCTGATCCGTGTCCTCCCTTTCCATGGATTTTAACACGGAATTCATCAGCGTACGCCATTGCTTCTTTAGGAAATGATGCAATGGTTCCGGTCTGGGACCTTGTCATAACATGCTGGCCTATCACGTAATCAACATTCTTGAGTGCACCCGCCTTGATGAGTGAAATTGCCCCTCCTGGAGGTTTTTCCTCTGCTGCCTGAAACATGATCCTGAACGTACCCTTCAATTCATTCCGGTTAGCCAATAGCATCTTCGCAACCCCGAGAAGCATAGCCATGTGTGCATCGTGTCCACAGGCATGCATAACACCCTTATTCCTGGAGATGAATTTGAAGGTGTTTTCCTCGGTGACAGGAAGGGCGTCCACGTCAGCTCTCAAGGCAACAGTCCTGCCCTTTATCCCGCCAATAATGTCGGCATAGAGTCCACCGTTTGGAACCTCTGTTACCTTCAATCCCATTTTTTCCAGCTCTTCTTTGAGTCTGCCGAAAGTTTCCTTTTCCTGAAAGCTGAGCTCTGGATTCTCGTGGAAGTGTCGCCGCATTGATATTACGTAATTCTCAAGTTCCTCATTCACCAGACTTTGAACCATATCCTTTACCCATGTGATATACGAAGATAGAATTAAAAAGGTTATTTGTCAATCACTCCTTAGCTAATTCGGAGCTAGTGACTGGGGAATCGAACGATCAAGAATAGAATTCGCTATAGCAGGCCGGATGACATCAGTCCTGTCCTTCCTGCTGATGGTGACACATACTCAGATTAGCCGGGCAATCAGCTCCTGAAAATGTAAAAATAAGTCCTGTGTATTCACATTTAATAATATGGGCTCCGTGAACTTTAACATGATTTCCAGTGGAAGCAGGGGAAACTCTACACTGATCTGGGACGACGAAACCCTTCTCATAATTGATTTCGGGATAACTATCAAAAGATTCAGGGAAAGAATAGAGTCACTTGGAATACAACACAGAGATTTCTCGCTCTTCGTGAGTCATGAACACTCGGATCATTCGAGAGGAGTAGGAATGATGAGGAAGCATCACAGCCTCGATATATATTCGAGGGAACTCACCCTTGAAGCAATGGGGATAACGGACGGGTTTGGAATCCGTGACTCACTTGCAATTGGAAACTTTTACGTCAAGGCTGTTTCCGTTTCGCACGATGCTGCTGATCCGGTAGGATACGTAATTGAATCCGGAAAGTCAAAAATTACTGTTATCTCTGATCTGGGGCAGGTCTCAGAAGGTCTGATCAACGAGGCAAAGAATTCAGACATACTAGCCTTTGAGGCAAACCATGACATCGATATGCTCAAGAACGGCAGCTATCCTTACCACCTGAAGAGGAGGATACTCAGCGATCACGGACACCTCTCCAACGAACAGTCAGCTGAGGCGATTTCGAGCATGGCCGGACCGAATTCCAGAATTATCCTCACTCACCTGAGCCAGGAAAACAACACCCAGGACTCTGCACTTAACACGGTAAAATCGTATCTTGTGAACAGGGGAATCAATTACTCATCGATTGAGTGTGCTTCTCAGACTATCGGATCCGCTCTTCACACTCTGCAGATAGATTAAATTTTATAACATTTGTTCCCTACACAACCATGGGTGAGTTAGGTTTCATTGGCCTTGGAAAGATGGGAACCCCTTTGCTGAAAAAGATGAAGGAGAAGTACCGCATCAAGGGTGTTTGCAGCAGAAATAGCGGTAAAGCTTCCTTGCACCCGGATATTAAATTTTACGAAGAGCCGTTCCAGATTGCTTCCAGTTGTGATATAATATTCATCATGGTATCGGATGATTCTGCCTGTGAATCCGTGATATTCGGCGAAAAGGGACTCATTCGCACGATCAGGCCGAAAAGCATTGTCGTCAATCTCAGTACAGTTTCCCACAAGTTTACCATGTCTGCGGAAAAGAGGCTTCAGGATAGTATGTGCAGTTATCTGGATACGCCGGTGTTTGGCAGCATACGGGCTGCAGAGGAAGGCAGGCTTGTGGTCCTGGCTTCCGGAAACGAGGAAGCTTTCCACACTGTCGAGGCAGTCCTAAACTCATTCTCCATCAGGGTGGTTTACATGGGGAAGTCCGGGAATGCAACAAAGATGAAACTGATCAGCAACATGGCGATGGCGGCAAACCTTGCTATCGCTTCAGAAGCTCTGTTCTCTGCTGAAAACGCAGGAATACCGAGAGAACTTGCCATGGATATCCTTCTGAGCGGTGGTTCCCATTCCCGCGTTCTCGAAATGAAGAAAGATGCCATACTGAAGGAGGACTTCATTCCAGATTTCACGCTGAAAGACCTGATAAAGGATCTCGATTACGCCATGGACCTTTCCATGTCACTGAAAAACCCGGTTCCACTGGGTGCAGGTGCTATGCAATTCTATATCGCAGCCTCTTCGATAGGATTCGGGAATCTTGATTATTCATCAGTTTCCCGTGTATACAAGTTTCTAGCGGGAAGGTCGTGAGGTAAATTCAATGAATTATGCAGAACTCGTGCAGCTACAGAATACCGTCATCATCATTGCTCTACTGTCACTTGTCTATGGTTCGTACACTGACCTGAAGACGCGGACAATCAAGTCATACCTGTTCATTCCATTGATGATTGCAGGCATAGTCCAGAATTATTATTTCGGCGCCCCGACTATCTTTATCGTAGCTGCTCTTCTGGTGTTCTTTTTCGCATTCCTTGTTCCGGATACATGGGCTTACCTAATCATCGGGATGGTTTTCCTCGGGATTTCAAGTTATTATACATTATCCACGGATTTCTACTGGGGTTTCCAACTTGTCATAATTTCGGTGGTTTACCTCATAGGATTCCAGGAAACGTTTTTCGGGAACGGCGATATAAAAGCCATAATTGCCTGCATGTTCTCCATGAGCATTTACTGGTTTGACACAGGAAGCCTGTTTAAAGAAAACATCTATTATTATAATATTCCGGCTGGTCTCGCAATACTGGTCAGCATTGCTGTTTTCTCCTCAGTATACCTGCTATACGGCCATATACTTGCTTCCAGGTACGGACATGCAAAAATTCCAGGACAACCTTATTCCATAAATTATGATCAGGCTGTTCTTGACCATAAACCCCACGCCTTCCAGGTATTTGAGTACCAGGGACAGAAGTACCTCAGATACAGGGTTCCTTTCATGATACCGATTCTCCTTGGGTTCGTGCTGTTTCTGGCAGCAGGGTTCTGGCCGGCTTTACTTTAAACATTCATGGAAGGTATCGTTGATTCCGGTCATCAGATTAGAAACTTTATAGGAGATGTGGCATTTTTCTGTTGGATGACTTCACTTCTCATTGAGAACGCGTCCCAGATTTTGACCATGGCGGGAGCCGGATGGGAGCCGCTAACAAGGCAGAAGCTGAAAAAAATCAGGATACGGAAAGATGCCGTCATACTTGTCAGGGATGGGAAAATCTCAGAAATAGCCGATTCAACCAGATCGGAATTGCTGAAAACAAAATACAACCCGGAAATAATTGATGCCAGGGGAAACCTTGTGATGCCCGGGCTTATCGATTCCCATACACATGCCGTATACGGCGGAACAAGGGAAGAAGAATTCTATATGAAGGCCAGGGGGAAGAGTTATCTGGAGATACTGACCTCGGGAAACGGAATCTACAGAACGGTAGAGCACACAAGGAATTCCACGATTGACCAGATATTTTCGCAGAGCCTAGCGAGGATTTATGACGCCATAAATTTCGGCACCACTTCAATGGAGATCAAGACAGGATATGGCCTGGACCTTGAAACGGAAACAAAGATGCTTGACGTGATAAACAGGATATCCGCTATCGGCATCATGAACATAATTCCCACATTCCTGCCTCTTCACGCTATTCCAAAGGGAAGCACTGAGAATTCTTATGTTCACGAGGTAATAGAGAAAATACTTCCTAAATTTAAGGGGAAAACAGCATTTGTTGACTGTTTCTGTGACAGGGGAGCATTCTCTGCCGGCGTAACAGATGAATTCTTCAGGGCGGCCGAAAGCATGAACATTCCGCTGAGAATGCATGCTGATGAGCTGGGAGACATAGGGTGTCTTGACCTGTGTGATAAACACAGGATCAGGAGCGTGGATCACCTCCTGTTCACGGGGGACTCCGGAATTGAAAAGATAAGGAAAAGCGGTTCAGTTGCAACTTTCCTTCCAATTACCGCATTCAACATTTCAGATGGCAGATACCCTGATATTGGCAGGTTCATAGAAGCAGGCGTGCCGATTGCGATTGCAACAGATTCTTCGCCCGTTTCATACAATACCAGCCTCTTCTTTGCCGTATACCTTGCCATAAGGTTCTGCAAAATTTCCGTGGAGGAGGCACTTAATGCAATAACCGTCAACGCGGCCTTTTCTCTCGGGATACAGGAATCTGCGGGGTCAATAGAACCTGGAAAACGCGCTGATCTGATCATACTTAATGTTGACGACTACAGGAAGATACCTTATGAATACGGTTCCAGGCTCGTCAACACCGTGATAAACAACGGTGAGATCGTGATGAGGAACGGTGTGTTCACTCTCTGATGTTGGAGTTCATCCTGCCGCCGGGAGAGCCCCTCCTCCTGTGCCCCGTACCGTCAGATAATCAGGAGACCGGGAAGACCGGCCATGAATTCCAGTATTCCGATTATCTCTTAATAGGAGATTCGCATTCTCAACAATTGAACATCACGATCGACGAGGTTATCAGTAAGCTTGACGAAATCAGAGCCAGGAAGATTCTACTTCAGCTGCCGGACGGTTTGAAGCCTCATGTATTTGATTACTTCAGCAGACTTTCTGAAAAATTCTCTGTTATTGTTAGTTCAGAGCCGTTCTACGGCGCATGTGACATAAGCACAATGGATGTCTACAAGGACGTGGATTGCATAGTCCAGCTGGGGCACTCCGAAATACCCAATATAAAATACCCGAAACCTGTAATATTCATGGAATATCGGGTGCAGAGAGAAATAGAGATTGACGATCAGGTCTTTCAGACACTAAAAGAGAAAGGTCACAAAAAAATCGGTCTTCTCTGCTCTGTCCAGTATGTTGACCAGATGCATCAGGTCAAGGGAATCCTGGATCGCATGGGCTTCGAGACGCATATAGGCCGCCAGGACGCACGGATGAAACATCCCGGACAGGTACTTGGCTGCAATTTCAGTTCTGCGCATTCAATATCCACAAATGTCGACTGCTATGTTGTGGTCAGTACGGGAAAGTTCCATGCCATCGGTGCACAGCTTGCATCTGACAGGGAGGTTTTCATTCTGGACATGAACGAGAGAAAGCTCATACCGATAAAGGATGAGACAGACAGGTTCCTCAGGCGAAGATATGGAAAAATTTCAAGAGCCAGGGATGCGCAAAAGATCTGCGTTGTAACAGACACAAAGATCGGGCAATACAGGATCAGACTGGCGGAAACAATTATGGAGCAGGCAAAGTCACTGGGCATGCAGAGCATCCTTCTCACTGCCAACGACATCAGGCCATCTGACTACGAGAACATGAGGTGCGATGCCGTCGTGTTCACCGGCTGCCCAAGAGTATCCATTGACGAGCAGGACAAATTCACGATGCCCATCCTGACGCCACCGGAATTCCAGCAGCTTTTCGGATTTAAAAAAACGTCTAAATACATAATGGATGAGATAGTCGCTGTTGACAGGCTAAATTCATAAGGTTTTTCCAATAAGGTAAGTGCCGGCCTGATCAACAATTTCAACCTTTATTCTTGAATAAAGGTCATGGTTTCCGGGAACAACGACCGGTCTGTAGGCATGATCCCTTCCAACGCTGGTGCCGGACCTGCCTTTCTCGGTTATCATCAATTCCTCCTCCCGCCCGATTATGCTTAACAGTTTCTCGCGAATTATGGATTTGTGGGTCGCCGAATACTCACGTGTCCATCTCTTTACCGAATTTGAAGGCGGGACGATCCTGTCATAATCCGGCGTGAACGGCCTCGGAGAAAAACGGGTTATGTTGATTATGTCAGGGCGGGTTTCATGTATCAGCTCCATTGTATTGAGGAAGGATTCGTCATCCTCATCATGATACCCTGAAATTATATCGGTGGACAATGTGCTGTCCGGGAATCTGTCCCTGAATTTTGACACAATATCTCTGAAAACTCCGGTATTGTATTCCCTGTTCATTAGTTCCAGAATCCTGTCATCTCCGCTCTGAACCGGCACGTGAAGAAACTTGAAGACCCTTCTGTCCGACAGCCTGTCCAGGAGCCTGTCAATGATCAGTGCGGCATTCTTTGGCTCCATCATCCCCACTCTTATCATGAAATCTTCGTCTATGGCCAGCATGTCACCCAGGAGAACGTCCAGCGTGATCCCCAGGTCCTTTCCGTATGCAGCCGTATCCAGGGAGGTAATTCTCACTTCACGTATCCCTCTGTCAAGTTGCATCCTCACCTGATTCACAATCTTTCCGGGAGGCCTGGACACAAGTTTTCCTCTTGCTACCCTGGATATGCAGTAATTGCATGACCCCGTACATCCCTGATTGATGGGTATTCCATCAAAAATTGATGGTTCCCTGATCTCGATATCATCAAGCTGACCGGAGTAGAATGACCTGAAATCCCTCGGCTTAAGGGCCTCAATCCTTTCGCTTTCAAGCTCACCTCCGCTGACGGAGGGAAGACAACCTATAACCCTGACCTTTGAGTCCCGTGAAAGGTTTCCTATTCTAGAGATCATCCGGTCCTGTGTATGCTTTATCACAACGCAGGTGTTGATAATGCTGAGATCGGCTTCCTCCGGAGATTCCACAAGATAATTTCCTTCACTGATCATTTTGTTCACGTAAAGACCTGCCTCCGATCTGGAAAGCGTGCAGCCGTACGATTCAAAGTAAATTTTCAGCCGGGAACACCTGTCTACGCGGTAAAACAGTATAACCTATTTCTGGTTTACGCAAAAAATGGTCTGAAACCATTGGCTAGGCAAAAAATTAATTTTTGGGAACGCCGCCTGCCATTATGGTATCGAACTGTTCCCCGGTAATCTTCCCTGTGGCAAGAGCCAATGACTTGATTGTTTTACCGGTTTCCAGAGCTTCCTTCACGATCTTGGCCACATTGTCGTATCCCAGGTACGGATTCAAAAGCGCCGCCGAACCGAAACTCCTGCTCCTGTGTTCCTTGCAGCTTTCTTCCTCAGCTTTCAGCCCGTCAATAAGTTTTGTCCTGAACATGGAGAGCCCGTTGGTAAGAATATCCTCTGATCTTGTAAGCTCGTAATCTATGTGCGGCATCATGACATTAAGTTCCAGCTGACCGGCCTGGACGGAAATGTTCAGGGCCTGCTGTGCACCAATAACAGAATGGCATATCATGTTCATCGCCTCCGCTATTGAGGGATTGATCTTTCCCGGCATAATGGAAGAACCCTGCTGGACAGCCGGTATCTTTATCTCATGGATGCCTGCCCCCGGACCTGAGTAAAGCAGCCTGATGTCGTTTGAAATCTTTGTCACGTCAAGTGCAATGTTCGTAGTAGCATTCATCAGCCTGGAGAAATCCGTCATGAACTCCATGATTCCAGGAAGATTCTTGCTTGCTGTGTAAGTGAAGCCCGTGTATTTCTTGATCTCCTTCACCACGTTCTCCTGATAGTTTGGCGACGTGTTGATTCCCGTCCCTACAGCGGTCCCTCCTATGTTGAGTTCCAGGATGTATTCCATGGCGCTTTCCAGTTCCTTCCTGTCCTTCTCCAGGGTGTAAGCCCATGCAGACATCTCTATGCCAAGGGTTACGGGAGCAGCATCCTGAAGATGGGTTCTTCCCGGTTTGACTATGTCTTTCATTTCTCCTGCTTTTTTCTTCAGTGAATCAATCAGAAGTGCCACCTCACCGGAGAGTTTTTTTGCCTTCCTGTAGGCGACAAGGCGCATCATTGTAGGATACACATCGTTGGTGGACTGGCTCATGTTCACGTGGTCGTTTGGATGTATGAAAGAATAATCGCCTTTTTTCTTTCCGGCAGTTTCGAGAGCAAGATTCGCTATCACTTCATTTGCATTCATGTTGTAGGAAGTGCCGGCTCCCGCCTGAAAAACGTCGATAATGAACTGGTCGTGGATTTCTCCCTTGATAATCCGGTCACAGGCCCTGACTATTGCATCAGCCCTGTCATCGGGGAGCTTGCCGCCGATCCTGTTGGCAATCGCAGCCGATCTCTTGATTATAACCATGCTTTCCACATGATCGGAGTCGGCAGTCTGGCCGGTTATCTTAAAATTTTCACCGGCTCTCAGGGTGTTGATGCCATAATAAAGAGAATCTTCGATTTTTACCTCACCGATAACGTCTCTTTCTATTCTCGACATGATTCACAATCCGGAAAAAATATTAATGGTTTTGTGAGCACTGGTATTTGCATTCTATTTTCTCAGATTAGCAGAAAATCATTCCATAAGAATTAATATGACACAAAAATATACAGGGGATTTAAATGAAGACCGATGAGGTAGTTATCAGGGTCGGCGGTGCTGCCGGAGACGGAGTTCAGTCTGCCGGTTTAATAATAGCAAAAGCATTCTCAAGAAGCGGACTGCACGCAAACACATACAATTACTATCAGAGCATCATACGTGGAGGCCAGAGCTGGTACCAGATTAGGGCCAGTGACAGGAAAGTTCGATCTCAGGGAGACAACGTTAACGTAATGATTGCCCTGAACAAGGATTCTTTGGAGCGACACACCAGCCCTACAATAAACGAAGGTGGGGCATCACCTATTGGGAAAGATGGGCTGGTAATTTACGATCAGTCCATAAGTGATTTCAGGAAGGGCGACTGCCAGTATTGCGCACTTCCGCTTTCTGAAATAGCCGCTAGGCATGGAAAGAACGCGCTGATGAAGAATACAGTTGCAATAGGGGCTGCAATGGCGTCAATAGGCATCAATTTTGAAGTCCTCGCCAGCGTAATCAGGGATCAGTTCGGAAACAAAGGAACAGCCGCTGAAGAGAACGTTAAGGCCGCAAAAGAAGGCTATGATCACTATCTTCAGAATTTTAAGAAGCTGAATGTCACCCTTAAAACATCAAGCAAGAAGTTTTACCTGATCAGCGGGGGAGAAAGCCTTGCTCTTGGAGCAGTCAATGCAGGCATGAAAATGTATGTTGCATACCCGATGACTCCAGCTTCATCTGCGTTGCACTATCTCGCAGAGCATGAGAAGGATTTCAAAATTTTCGTGAAAATACCTGAAGACGAGATCTCCGCAGTTAACATGGCGATAGGGGCAAACTATGCAGGCGTCAGGGCCATGACAGGATCATCCGGTGGAGGCTTCTCTCTTATGGTCGAGGCGCTTGGCATGTCCGGTATGATGGAGGTTCCTCTGGTAATATACGAATCACAGAGGGCGGGACCATCAACAGGACTTCCCACAAAAACAGAACAGGGAGACCTCAATCTTGTAATCGGGGCGTCACAGGGCGACTTCCCGAGAATAGTTCTTGCTCCGAGAAACGTTGAGGATGCTTTTTACTGTACAAGGGAAGCCTTCAACCTCGCCGAGAAATACCAGGTTCCTGTGATAGTAATGTCGGATCTTTACGTCGCGGAACATTACGAGACTGTTGAGAAATTTGATCTCAACTTCAAGATAGAACGCGGAAAAATAGCATCACCAGGCTCCGAAAATTACAGGAGATACGAATATACCAGTGACGGCATATCTTTCAGGGCACTGCCTGGCACGGCGGAATTGATGCATAACGAAGATTCGGATGAACACAATGAATACGGGGACGTCGTCAGCGATGCTGTAACTGATCCAACCTTACGCGTTGAATCCATGAAAAAGAGAATGAGGAAGCTCGACGGCTACATCAGGGAAATGCCGCCTACACCCACTTACAGATATGATGATGCCGAGATAGCAATCATACAGTGGGGAGGAACGCAGGGCGTTGTGGAGGAAGCCGTGGATGCACTCAGGGAAAAAGGGATCAGAGTCGGCCTTATTGAGATAAACAGGGTTTACCCGCTGAATCCGGATATAGGGAAACTGCTTCACGGGAAGAAGCAGATCATTGTGGTGGAAAACAATTATTCCGGACAGATGAACAGGCTTCTGAGATCGGAATTTCTTGTAAAGACTGATCTCGTGACAAAATTCGATGGTGAGAGCTTTTATCCCAGGGCTCTTACAGAGGAGATCGAGACAATAATAAAGAGGTGAAAAGATGGTTACAATTGCAGATTATAAAGGTAAAGTAAAACCGGACTGGTGCCCAGGATGCGGAAACTTTGCGCAGCTTTCAGCCATAAGCGCCGCACTGGTGGATCTGGGAATAGAACCCAAAGATTCAGTGGTTGTTTCGGGTATTGGATGTTCAAGCAACCTTCCCGAATTCATAAACCTGTACGGGTTCCATGGGTTGCATGGGAGATCGCTTCCGGTGGCTTCGGCCATAAAATGGGCAAACTCTAAACTCACCGTGCTTGCATACGGCGGAGACGGAGACGGTTTCTTTGAAGGAACCCAGCACTTCTACCATACAGCGAAGAGAAATGTCGACATTACCTACATCGTTTCAGACAACCAGGTATTCGGCCTGACCACCGGACAGGCTTCTCCGACATCCCAGCTCGGAATGAAAACAAAGTCAACTCCGGAAGGGAACATAGAGAAGCCGTTGAATCCGCTCACGATCGCGTTGACTGCCGGAGCTACCTTCGTTGCAAGGGCTTTCTCCGGAGATGCCCTGAATTTAAGGGAAGTAATAAAGAAGGGAATAACTCACAAGGGTTTCTCATTTATTGATGTGTTCAGCCCATGCGTCACGTATAACAAGATCAACACGTACGACTTCTTCAGGCAGAGAGTGTATAAGCCGGTTACTGACACAAAGGATTTCGACAAGGCATACAAGCTGGCTCAGGAATGGGGAGACAAGATACCGATCGGAGTATTGTATGATGTCGATGAAAAGACATATGAAGATTACGATCCCGTCATATCGTCGGCGCCTTTGATTGATCAGCCTCCAATAAAATTAACTGCAGAGGCTCTGGCAGAGTTCCTGTAATTTTCTTTAATTCTTTTTTAAACCATAATTCCAATATTTTTTTAAAAAAACGACAGAAAATTGCTATAATGTTTCAATTACAGACACGCTGTATACATTCCTAAAATTTTCCCGTTTTTATGTAACTATAAGTGTACATTTGTACCAACATTACTTCGAAAATCTTTATATACATAAATTCCGATTAAAGACCACTCTTTTTTGGAGGTAAAAAATGGATCAAGAAAATAAAGAGCCAATTGGTGGAGAGCCAAGCCTTTCACAATCTATGGTGCCTCCCGTGAGGCCATCAGGAAATGTGAAATGGTACGCGATAATCGTAGTTTTAATAATGGTTATTGCGGGCCTAGCCGTGCTGAATGTGTATCATCCGGCCCCGGCTGTAACCACCGCTAATGTTACGACCACGCAAGCTGCGATAGGAACTGGACAGCCATATTCGTTCAACATAACTGCGAATGGGAAATTCCAGAATATCTCAGTTAATTTTGGAGACGGAACTAGTGAAGTCGTGAACTATACGAACAGCAACACAGTAACCGTAACGCATACATACAGCAGTGTTGGACAGTACTTCATAATGTATGTCATAAATTATGGAAGCTCAACCTCAGGTCCGAACCTGATACCGCTTGATGTTGCGTTGCAGAATTTTACTGATTACAATGCTTCTTACGGTTCACTTCAGCTCGTAGCTAATTCAACATCACCCGTTTCATCTGTACCGCTACTGTTTGGTCCAGGCACTAATCTGACATACTCAATTGGATCATCATCGCCGAGTAATGTCAATTATCAGGTAATTAACCAATCAATAAACATATACAAGGGAAATCAGCTTGTAAAGAGTGATTACTACCCGTATGTGTTTGATTATCAACAGGGTGCATACGTTCCGATGAACCCGCTGAGCTTGTATTTGAATGGGCTTACTGAGGGATATTACACTGTTGAACTTTACACATACACAGGAATACCTCAGACACAGATCATCAATACTTCGGTAGCACTGACCAACACTACATCAGCTGTTTATTCCAGTGGCCAGAGCGTGTACTACAACCTGTCAGTTTATGGTTATTCTGCAGGTAAGAATTATACAACGAGTTATACACTCAGTTATTTAAGCGGTCTTAAGGTCGACAATACTGCCAACACAAACCTTACCTATCTCAGTAACACAAATGTTACCTATTCCAGTGGCGCAATACTATCATACCCGAACATGACTTCTCTGATAGTGCCCGCTAATAACGGATTCAAACTTGGTGGTAACACGAACATAACATTCCTGACTGCCACTAACGTTACTATTGGTTCTGCGACAGTTAAACAGAATGCTACAAACACTACTGCATACACATCCGGTCAAGCACTGACCTTCAAAAATATATCATCAATAGTGATAGACAATGCAACAACGGTCACTTACTCCTCAGGTTCTTCTACAGTGAACTACACTGCAATGGATATGCTTGAGTATGTGAACGGCGCAACCACAACATACAATGCCAATGCTTCCGTCTCATACACAAACCCCTCTACAAAGGTCACGTATCCAAGTGGAGGCAATGTAAATGTGACAACCACAGTAACAGGTCAGACGCAGGTCACGGTTCCAACCGGAACAGTTGATCCAGCAGGCGAAGTTGGCACTGCAATGTATGTTAACATTCCAATATACAGCAAAGTAACATTGCCTACACAGACAACGAGTACATTCACAAGTGCAGAAAATGCAGCAGGAGGCTACACAACCCTTGACCCGCAGATTGCATATTTCACGGTGAATGATGAGATTCTTGCCAACACACTGCAGACACTGGTAACATACAACGGTAGCTCAACAAGCAGTTTTGTTCCTTTGTTGGCTGCACAACTTCCAACAGTAGCTAATGGCGGAATAAACGGACATTATCACAACTATACAGCCACGACACCTTGGGGAACAACCTACGTAGTCAATGAAACACCATACCAGAACTACACGTTCCACATAAACCCCAATGCAAAATGGGAGGATGGAAGCCATGTTACAGCATGGGACGTTAGGTATGCACTGACAAGAGATCTCCTGTTTGCCAGTGGTTCGCCCGGAACACCAGGCTGGATATTCGCACAATACGCCCTTCCTGGAGGCGACATAGGTGCCAACAGTTTCTACAACATAACGCAGAACGTCACTGCTGACAATGCCACTCAAAACGTAACCATACACTTCCAGAGTGCCATGCCGTCTAGCCTTGTATTCCAGGTACTTGCCGGTCCAGGAATGAACGTTGCAAGTTCAACATGGCTGAAGGCTCATGGTGCAGGAATAACATGGACTACAGCAGGCTTTGCAGCATACCAGTCAGAAGCACAGCTCGCTAATTACAACACATATGTACAGAACCACATCTTCTCGGATGGACCATACAAGGTCGCGTACATCGTGCCCGGGTCGGAGATAGTGCTGGTAAAGAATCCAAACTTTGTCTCACCGGGACCATGGGATCCTGTTGCTACTATCAACACAGTGATAATACAGTGGCTCAGCCAGCCTTCGACCATCTATCTGGAACTCAAGTCGCAGGTAGCGCAAACTGGAGGAATACCAACGAGCAACTGGAACGAAGTTCAGAGCCTGCAGCATGATAAGATAGTCAACGTATATTCATTCCCGACTCTCAGTGTGTATTTCTACACCTTCAACAACAACATTAACACATCGATGCTGCACACGATAAACAAGAATGCAAACGTTCCACAGAGCTTCTTTGTTAACCCCAACGTCAGGAAAGCATTTGCGTACGCTTACAACTACAGTTACTACTATCAGCAGCAGCTTGGCAATGCAATATACAATGAGACATTCCTGGCTCCATACACGGGCATGCTTCCAGCAGGGATGCTATACAACCAGAGCATAAGCGATCTGACTAGCAAGGGAATCAGCGTACCTGATGCCAATGGACAGAACCAGAACGCGAGCATAGGTACTGCCCAAGCATACTGGAAAGCTTTTATGAATGGACACGGTCTCGACAATGCAACCAAGATGGGAATCAGCTTAAGTGGTGGAAAGGTCATGTTCAAAGGAGCTCCTCTTGTGATACCAATTTTCATCCCACAGGGGGATCCGGTAGATCTTGCAGCAGCCACAACTTGGGGCCAAGCATTGGCTCAGGTTATCCCTGGAGCTACGTTCCCTGTACAGACCGTTACCTTCTATGATCTCTTTGTAGGTTACCAGGTACCAGGACAGGTCCCAATGCCCATTAACTGGGGCGGATGGGCACCAGATTATCCGTATCCAACGGACTACCTGTTGCCAATGGGAATGCCTGTGAACTCATCTACCTATATGGGTGCAGATATGCACACAATGTACTGGGTGAGTGGTGCTGGTGGACAGAATCCCAATCCCAACGCTACAGAGGCACAAATGCTAAAGTCGATGTACAACGCATTCCTGAATGCAACATCTAACGCATCGAACCCGGCTGCCGCTGAGCACTGGTTCCATGTTGCCAATGAGATGATTGTCAATGATACGGAACAGGTGTACATAGGACAGGCACAGGCATTCTGGATCATGAACAGTAAAATAAACGGTAACGACGTTGTAAAGTATCAAGAAAACGTTATGATTGGTGGTGGCGCTATGTTGTTGTATAACTTCCTGTCATACAACACAACAGCCGCCTCATAATTTTTTTTGACACCATATATTAATTTTCCAACTTTTTTCCTTTTTTGAATATACTCGCCTGATTCGTATTTTATGGTAGTCTACTATGAAAGAAGTTTTTTGACAGTACTCCATAACGTGTGGAGTACGGGCCCGGGAAAGGCTGCCGATCATGTCTTTGAGCTTCGAGCTCGCACACAAGGTTGACAGCTTGCGGACCGACACCATGCCTCGAAAGAGACGGATAGTAGAGTGTTACCGGCCAACACATTTCCCGGAATCACCATCGGAGGTGACAGAAGATGAAGGCAATCTACGAATCCTACAAGAAGACGGACAGGAACGATGCAAGGATACTGGCAAAGAAGCTGAAGGACGGTGAACTTCCGGAATCGTATCTCCCTCCAGTGGAGACGGATGCGATCAGATCCCTTATCAGGTACCGCAGATCGCTTGCAGAGGAAAACAACAGGATCAAGAATCAGGTCCACTCCATTCTTGCACGGCATGGCATCTCAATTGAGGCGACAGACATATTCGGGAAGAGATTCCTGAAGAGGATACAGGAATCCGGAGATAAGATGCAGCCTGAAGACGGATACATCCTTGCAGATCTGGTACAGAGATTCCATGACGTCTCATCAAGGGCCGAAAACCTGGAGAAACAGCTTGCATTGGCGGGAAAGGATATACCTGAGGTGAAAAGGCTCATGACTGTACCGGGAATTGGTTTCTATTCCGCCATGGCGATCTATTCCGAGATAGGTGAGATATCAAGGTTTCCGGACGCACCCCATCTGTCTGCATACTGTGGTCTCGTACCCCGTGTGGATCAGTCCGGTGATACAACATACTATGGCCATATCACGAAATCAGGTCCATCACTTCTGAGATTCTTCCTGGTCAATTCGGTACATACAACGGTGAAAATATCAGCGACGTTCAAAACATCATACAGGAAGCTGAAGAAACGCATTGGTAAAAACAGAGCCATAATAGCTATGGCAAGGAAGCTTTCCATAGTTATATACAACATGCTTGCCAGGAATCAGGATTTCGTCGAACTTGGTGCATTACAGGATCTATATGACAGAAAGGTTGGAAAGATGGAATCCATGACAAAAAATGTCCAGGGGTTGGATAAAGAATCAGTGAAAAGATTAATAGGTGGGGGAGTGATCAAATTACAGTCAAACAAACTTCTTTCATGACACCTTGTGTGCGTATTGTCGCTTCTGCTTTCAAGGCTCATCGAAAAGAAAACTGAAATCACAATATCAGAGGCATCCCGCTTACTCTCATACCTGAAGGTTACACCAGTCCGTCTTGGATCAGGAACCGTTATGATCAGGTCGGAATCAGAGATGGCAGGAAATCTCCTTAGCCGGATGAATATCCCGTATCCGGAAAAAATCGTGGATGGTGCACGGACAGGAAAGCCATAGCTTTTGCAAGAGAGGCAATGGAATACTGCTTAAGCATGCACTTTCACGAAAAGTGAACTGCGGAACTCAAGTTTGAACCTATCCTCGCCCTTTTCTATTACTACAACTCGAGCTTGAGCTTTTCCAGCAGTTCCCTCTGGTCTTTTGTGTATTCAACATGTGAGTGTGATCCTGTTGAATAGACCACTTCCCTTATGCCAGCAAGGGTTTCCAGTGCCTGGTTGTACGTGATTCCGCATACATTGGCAATGATTGCCACCATGGTGTATCCCAGGACGGCAAGGAATAGCCTTGCCCTTGTGCCCTCCTCTGATCTGGAGAAGAATGGCTCCAGATGTGGTTTCAGGTGGGCAAACGCCTTCTCAACCCTGTCCTTGTCCCTGTATATCTTCAGCACATCGGGTGCTGCAATCATCGTGTTTGTGATCAGGATCGTGTAGCCGAACCTGTTCGTCCTGCGTTGAATCGCCTTGTGCTTCAGCACATATGAGAACCTGGTCGATTCCTTCTCGTACTTGATCTCAATGAGGTTGCGGAACCCTTTAATCTCGGCCTCCACTGTCCTGACCATGTCGTCTGGGGAGTCGAACTTCTTTCCCATCAGTTCATTGAGATTTCTCTCCTTCTCGGAAAGCCTGTGATAGAAGGATTCAAGCTTCCTTGTCTTCAGGCGTGGAGAGAAGAAGACGATGTACCTGATCCCGTGGATGCGCTTCTCCCTCAGGAACACTGTTTCATCATGGTACTGGAAATAGTTCCTTGAATTCTCCATGTCCCCTGATTCAAGTATGAGATCGTCGTGCATTCCAACGGTGGACGGAAGTGCACCTATGACGCTGTAGTCCTTGAGATCCTTCATGTTGTCTGAGGAGTAGAATCCCCTGTCGATCACGATCAGGATGGCCCGGATGCCGAAGTCCTTCAGATCACAGGCAAAGCCCCGTATCGTTGATACCGAGGGAATGTTCCCTGCAAGGGGCTTGTGGTGTACCGGAACGCTCCCTTTCCTTGTGACTGCGAGAACGAAGTTGATCTCCCTGTTCTCGCCATTGACATGGTAATAATGGCCAAACCTGGCAAGATCGTTCTCCGTGCCATAGTACCTTATTGCGCTCAGATCGTATACAAGGCCCGAAGATCCGAACTCCTTTATGATCTGGGATGCCATGGACCTTTCCAGCATGCCTATGGTGTCCGGATCCTTGCGTCCCACCAGATCAACGATATCGCGGATCTCCTTGTCCGTGAGATCAGGAATGCCTGTGTGCACATATGCCGAGTGACCTGGGCCCAGTATGCACTCGGCAGCAAGGATGATTACCTTCCGGGCTGCGTGCTTTATCCCGGTGAGATTCGCCATCACCTCATCGTATTGTTGTACGAAGCCATGATCCCCGGCGACCCTGTACATAATATACGGTCCGGAATTCAGTATCCTCCGGACGCTTTTCCGGTCCATTGGAGGCTTTAGAGCCTTCTCACCATTCCTCTCGATCTCTTTCCCCAGGTAGGTGGCTTCCTGCCTGACTTTCTTCGTTACCGGATCCCTGTAGCTTCTCACCCTGTAAATGTAGACATTCTTCCCCTGTACCTGCCTACGGATATAGGTCATGTAGTAAGAATATTACTACTTAGTATATACATGTTTCCGTTATCAGGTCCGGTAAAATACAGCCTCATGAAGAAAATGTAGTGTTATTTAGGGGCGAAGATAGGTTTGAAATCATTCAAACCTTAAGTTTTGGGTCGATAATCTTTATAAATTTTCTATAGGCCTTGATTTCTAGGGTAATTGCGATATACTCTGCAAAAACAGTTAACAAGGATACATAAAAATAGACAAGGTAGAAATTGCCTGTCACAGAGTTAACCAGAGTGTTATATAAATATAGATTTGGAATAATGATATACAACTCAGCAATTACAACTCCATCCAGAAAAAGTGCTCCAACAATATACGAAGCTCTAAAGAAGTCATAAAATAAATACAAGAATAATTGTTTTTTTGTGAATTCTCTTGCCGGCTTTCGAATTAGTTCTTCCTCAAGTTTCTCTTGCTTGGTCAGGATTCTCGTAGTTCTCGGTGGCATTCGCCGTATTCTCCTCTGTTACCTTCTTAATCTTTTTCCTACCTTTATGTTCGTTGTAACCGGCATCATAAATAAGGCAGGATACGAAATGATCTTTTCTAACTTCGCGTAATCTGGGTACATCAGGTTCAATCATACCAATAGTTAATGTATCTGGCGTTCTAAACGCGACTGACTTTATAGCCTTGAATTTGATTCCGTTAGCTTTTTTAGAAGCCTTATCCAGTGCATCGACAATCAGTTCTCTTGCTCTTACCTGGTCAGTAATCGCTGTCGAGAATACGATATCGAGCGTATTATCATTTTCATCTTCTATGATCTCCGAAATAGCAGGAAGTACTGACAGGGCAGGGTCTGAAAATGGGTCCAAAGCTTCACTTAGCGGTTCGCTCATGTCTCTTGGTGACCATCCGCAATTTTTCATGGCTTCGGGGCACCTTGGGTGGAAATAGCAGCCTTTAGGTGGATCTGACGGGCTTGGTATCTCTCCCTCAAGTATGATCCTCCCTTTCCTTTTGGTCGGATCTATGCTGGGAATAGCAGACAATAAGGCCTTGGTATATGGGTGAAGCATATCAGTGAAAAGCGTATTTGTTTCGGCAAATTCTGCTATCCTTCCAAGATACATTACGATAACTCTGTCCGACATCAATCTGATAACATTCAGGTGATGAGAAATGAAAAGATAGGATAATTTCCTGTTCTCCTGTATTTCCTTAAGCATGTTCAAAATTTGTGCCTGAACAGATACGTCCAAGGCAGATGTTGGTTCGTCAAGAACCAGCATTTTTGGTTCAATACCAATGGCTCGCGCAATGCCAATACGCTGTCTTTGGCCACCACTGAATTCGTGCGGAAATCTAAACAGATGATCATCACTCAGGCCGATTTCATTGATCATTTTCCCGACTTTCTCAGAAATTTCGTCATTGTCGAGATCGGATAGTAACTTCAATGGTTCAGATACTATGTCTTTTACTAGCTTCCTGGGATCCAGAGAACTGAAGGGATCTTGAAAAATCGGTTGCATATTTTTCCTGTATTTTCTAATCTCCCTTTCCTTCAGTCTGGTTAATGAATACTTATTTCTAAGCGGGATAAGCTCCTTGCTGATCTCAGCCAACTCATTTTCTTCGGTGGGCAATTTCTCTCGTTTATGGTTTAATTCATAGAATCTCTCCTCAAGATCAATTAATTTATTCATCAATTCCGAATCAAGATTAAAATAAACATCACCATCAGTAGCCTCAGTTAAGGCTAGCACAGTTCTTCCCAAGGTGGTTTTACCACAGCCAGTTTCGCCAACAACTCCAACTGTTTCACCCTCCTTCAATGAAAATGTCACGTCATCCAGAGCTTTCACGTACCCTGCTTTTTTCAGAAAACCTGTTGTTACGTCAAAGTATTTCTTCAGATGCGAGACATAGAGGAGTGTCCTTTTACTGTTTTCCGAAGCCATTAATTATCACCATCAGTGAGATCGCTGTAAAGGAAGCAGGCAACTTTGTGGCCATCACCCACGTCAACTAGTTTAGGCTTACTCTTTTCACAAACATCCATCTTATGCTGGCATCTGGGATTAAATCTGCAGCCAGTTGGAGGTGTGATTAGGTTTGGAACATTTCCAGGAATAGATTCCATTCTCAGGTTTCTGGCAACGTTAATGTCTGTTCTCGGTATTGACTTGAGGAGACCAGTGGTATAAGGGTGCTTCGAATTCGTAAAAATATCATCTACACTGGCCTCTTCCACGATGTTACCAGCATACATTACTGCTACTCGGTTACACATTTCAGCTATTACGGCCAGATCATGCGTTATAAAAATCACAGATGATCCTGTGAATTTGTTCAATTCCCTTATTAGGTCAAGAATCTGAGCCTGCGTAGTTACATCAAGAGCGGTGGTTGGCTCATCGGCTATTAGTAATCTTGGATCAGATGCCAGAGCCATTGCTATCATGGACCTTTGCTGCATACCTCCACTCAGTTCGTGTGGGTAGGAATCAATAACTCTTTCCGGTCCTGCAATATTGACAAGCTTAAGTAATTCAATTGCTCTTCTTCTAGCTTCTTCCTGGAATACCCTCTGGTACGTTTTCTTCAGTATAATCCTCTTCAGGTTGAATGTCAGATATTTAGTTCGCATCTGTCGCTCCAGGTTTTTTACTTCCTGTTCGTAGCGAGCAATTCCGGCTGTATCAGCTTTGTTCTCAGAATTTAGAAGTTTTAAATTCAGATCAAGCAGTTTGTTCAAATCATCATGATAATCCTTGGTTTCTTTGAAAATATTGATGTTTACGCCTTTTCTCTGAGGAATGATCAGTTCTACAAGTTCTTTCCTGACAAAAGGCTTAGCCGCATTGGAACTTAATACATTTAAAATAGAATCCTCAATATCTGGCATCCCAAAGTCTCTTGCCCATCTTTGAACATACCTCTTGAGGTCAGAATGATTTTTAATAGCGGAAGCTTCAGATAGAAAATTGTCAAGGTCTTGATCCTTTATGGTTTCTCTTCTGATGATGGATTCAGATATACTGACCATGTTGTGAAGAAGTATGTTCTCAATTATCTGGTCTCCGATTGTCATGACCGGATTCAAAGCCAGTGAAGGCTCCTGAAATATCATCGCTATTTTCTTACCTCTTATTCGTGAAATTATATAATTATGGCGCTTTATTAACCTCTTATTCCTTTTAATTTTGACGTCAGTTTCGCTTTTTACAGTTATTTTTACAAGTTTGTCAGTATCACTAATTATATCGAATCCATCGATGTATATTGAACCGCCTATGATTCTACCTGGCGGGTCCGGTACAAGGTCCATTATTGATGTTGCAGTAACACTCTTGCCACATCCGCTTTCTCCAACAATACCATAAACTTCTCCCTCTTTGACACTGAAGCTCACACTGTCAATTGCTTTTACGATTCCTTTCGACGTGAAGAACTGTGTCTTCAGATTCTGGACTACCAGATAGTCATCTCTAGTGATCTTAGTTTTATCTATTTCATTGACAAGCATAGTATTACCTTCTCAATTTTGGATCGAGGACATCTCTCAATCCATCGCCCATAAGGTTTATAGACACCGTGAAAATCAAAAGGAAAATTCCAGGAATCACGACAGGCCACCAGATCCCCTGAGGCAAATAGGTTTGGCCACGGGATATCATATTCCCCAGTTCTGGCAGAAGTTGGCTCCCCTGGATCACACTCAGAAAATAAAGTGTTGCAAAAATCTGAACGATTGAACCAAGATCAAGGGAGATTTGCACAAATACTGGTGAAAGGACATTAGGGATTACATGTACAACAACATTTCTCATTCCCGAAGAACCGGAAGCAGTGGCAGCTTCTACGTACTTCATAGATCTTGTTGATAATGCCAGCCCTCTAGTCAATCTGGCATATATGGGCCACCATATTATTATCAAAGCGATGATCACAGTATTGAGAGACCTCCCAAGTGCGTAAGAGATCGCAAAAGCAAGAACGATGAAAGGAACGCTGAAAAATATGTCAGTAACCCTCATCAGGATTTCATCGAATATCTTGCCAAAATAACCTGCAATGGTACCAACTGCAAGACCGAAAAGGGCGCCAATGGTTACAATAAGCAGCGAATAACCTATGTCAAATTTAAGGGCAGCGAGCATTACTGGAAATATTGGCACCAGGAATTGAGTCGTTCCAAAAATATACATCCAGCCGTGTGATAAGGTAGGTGCGGTAGGAACATTAGAACTCAGGGCAGGGACCCAGTTGGCCATGCTGTTTAAGTTCGAGACTCCAAGCCATTGTGGATAAACCTCGTCAATAACTGCAATGGCAAAATAAATCATGGTTATGACAAATCCCACAAATGCTAGCCTGTTCTTGAAAAACAATTTCGCAGTATATATTGTATCTTCCAGTCTCGGTCTTTTTTTAACAACAACGTCTGGCGTTCTCATTGATTTGCGTAATACCATAAAATAACCTCAGTATCTTATCCTTGGATCGATAAGCGCATACACCACATCTACAATCAGATTAGCCATTACCAATATTAACCCAAATATCAGTGTTGTACCCATTACACCAAATATTTGATTCTGCAATACCGCATTAAGGCCAAAAAGACCTATTCCAGGGTAACCAAAGACGTATTCTATAGTTACAACTCCTCCCAGCAACGAAGCAAAAAGCAATCCCAACACTGTAACAGTAGGTATAAGCGCGTTCTTCCTAATGTGACGTTTTATAACCAATCTTTCGGGGACGCCTTTCGATCTTGCGGTTTTAACATATTCTTGGCTAGCAGCATCGACCATACCAGCTCTGACAAATCTAAGAATTCCGGCCAATAATGTTAGGGTAAGAGTAACAACCGGCAAGACAAGGCTCATAAAAGCACTTGAAGCAACGGCAAAATCACCGTGTATGAGTGCATCAATAAGAATGAGATGGGTGGGAGAAGAAAGCACCGTTCCAAGTTGAGTGTTAATCAGCCATGAAGGTGGATGAAGCGGATTTATTGAGGTAGGCTGGAAAGAACCCTGTATAGGGAAAATACCGAATGGATTTCCATAAATCACGTCCTGGCCAAGAATGATCTGAAGTATCAGGGCGAGCCAAAATGTTGGCATGGCATAGAAAGCCAAGGAGAACACTCTGCCTGCCTGATCAGCAGCAGTATTCGGACGTGCTCCTATGTATGTTCCAAGGGGGATTGCAATTATTATTGACAGAATTATAGAGAATATGGCTAACTGAACAGTATTCGGGAAAAAGTATTCTATTCCTCTTAGCACTGGACCAGAGTAAAAGGTAGTTGACATTTGCCCCCAGTTACCCAGAAACAAGTCTTTTAAATAATAAATATACTGAACTGGTGGAGGGTAGTTCAAACCAAGAGCTTTCTCAGCGTTTAGCATCTGAACCGAAACAGGTATTGAGGAATGTGGGTTTATGTATCCCTGTACAAGTTGATAATTGGGAAACGCTCTCATTAGCAAAAAAGTCAATACAGTTAAACCCAGAATTGTAGGGATTAACAATAGCAGCCTCCTGATAATGTAATATCTAAGCTCCATTATTATACAAATCTCCTTAGCTAGATAAGTTATTTAATTTTTTGCAAGCGCCATGTCAGCTTATTACACGGATTCACAGAACATCGCACTTTCGTATATGAAAGGTAGTAAAGAGTGGAGAATAAATAACTATAGTTTTGCGATTTCAATAAAACTTAAGCAATCGTCGGACATTGTCATACCATGATTGAGATTCCCGTTCTTAAGCCGCCGGATATCCTTGCAGATCTACTGAGCGAATTCAGGCCTATATTCGACAGGAGGCAGTACAGGCAGTTCTGCAGATACATAACTGCCTCATGGGCTTCACCGACAAGATCAGTGGCACACCTCAACGGCATCTCGGTGGAACACACGAATCAGAGCAACATGAACCGCTTTCTGAGGAACGTCAACACGCTGGACATATTCCGCAGATCAGTGGATCTTATCAACAGGTTCTGCACCGATCCTGTTCTCGTGTTGGACGACACGGTTCTCCAGAGGAGCGGAAAGCATATCCAGGGAGCAGGATGGGTCTATGATCACTCGGAGGGAAAGACTGTCTGGGGCGTGCCAGTGATCTCTGCTGCCGTTTCCGGAAATGAGGGGATATTTCCCCTGAACATGGACATCAAGCCGGTATCCCGTGATGATCTCGTCAACATAAATGAAGGGAAGAAAAAGAACTTCCACATGTCAAAGATCACCATGCAGATGGCTGTGGTCAGGAGAGCGGTGACAGCAGGACTGAACTTCTCCATTGCACTCTTCGATTCATGGTACTTCGCAGCAAAGCTCACGGGGTTCCTGGAATCACTTGGCAAAGACTGGATAACCGAGGCAAAATCTGACAGGAAGATCCTGGTTGACGGGGAATGGATCGGGATCGGCGAATATGAGGAATCGCTGAATCCTGGGAACATGAAATGCTACACCATCGGCGGCAGACAGTACTTCACAAGGAGCATCGTGACAAAGATGAAGAAGATCGGCGATGTGAGAATAGTTGTATCCCGTGGCACAGAGGGGAAAAAGTTCTTTGTCACAAACATGATCGCATGGAAGCCAAAACGGATCATGGAGACGTATCTCAGGCGCTGGGACATCGAAACCATGCACAGGGAAATCAAGCAGGACGGGATAAGGAGAACCTTCCAGCGGGTGTTTGCAGGCATTGTCAGCACGACAAAGCTGAGCTTGCTGGGTGACCTTCTTCTCGAAATCTCTGCAATGAGATCCCTGGAAACCCAGCTCAAGATAGGGAAAGGAACACCCGGCCTGAGGTACAGATCCATGGCCCTCAGGCTACTGCAGGATCTGTTTATGGCACTGGAGAAGAAGGGACAAAGGCTCTTGGACGCAATAATGGAGTCGATAAGGAGACCGTATAAGTCGACAGTTGCTATAACAGGAGGTCAATTCGCAAAACTATAGTAAATAAACTCTTAATTTATAGGCGCATTGGAGTTTCCGTAAGATGGGTGGCCGATTTTCCGGTTCGTTACATGGTTGAACCACCATATCTTTGACAGAAGCCTTGCATCCTCAAACGGATTCTCTATTGATGGTTCCCTGAAACACTGCGTGAAACAATCGTTGCAGTTATTATTGTACAATTCCCATTTTGGCTTATTGTTCAACACAACTTCCATGTGCGTGAAGCATGGATGAACCTTCCCCCTGTAATCCGTGTAATACGTAGTCTGTCCAGCTCTGCATGGAGTCACTGGATTGCCGTCAATGTAGTCCACCGCTTCCTTGTAATAGGTTCTGGTGTTCCCAAACATGTGCTTGTTAT
>JAMDDH010000024.1 GCA_023488885.1 Thermoplasmatota archaeon
AAAATGGCTTACGGGTTCAGGAACAGGGAACACCTCAAGACTGCAATATACTTCCACTGCGGGAATCTTGATATGAGTTTCTAAAATTTGAGAATTAATATTCATCCCCAATTATGTGTGATGAACCAAACAACATAGTTATAAAATATATTCCCGCCGCCGAATGGATAGAAAATAAGCTCAGACAATACAATCTATCTCAGGTGTGAAATCAAAAACTTTCTTTCGGTCAGCTGATTTATCTGATATCTTCCCCTCAGCTAAACCTCGAGGCTTCCTGCTTCATTCACTTCACTTGCTTTATCCCCTCCATTTTCAGGGAGGGACAGAGTACAGGCGACCATGTCCGCAGGCGTGAATTCCACACTGTCCTAGGTTAAGTTGCTCATATGATGTCTGCTGTTCCTGTAGCTGAGTTGGCAGGAAAGATATGGGCATTTGCGGATCGATTGTCAACTGGTCTCAAGAGTTTCGTAAAGGCATTCATCGGAATTATGATTTTCAATTCAAATTAATTTTAATTGCGGATTTTCTCTTGATTAGCAGTTCAGCGAATTTTTCAGGCAAGTAGACCAAGTCGTTGTCATGCAGGTAATAGTCCCTTTCCGGTTGTGCAATTGGCGGCTGATCAGCCAGTATTCTGACGAGAATAAAATCCTGTTTCTCATCCTCTTTGGGGGGAGCTTCCTGCCGGACTTCTTCGTGCTGTTGAACCGGGAAAGTAGGCTCTCTAACTTTCGAAGGTTCCGGGGCTTCTTCAGGTGGATTGTTCTTGCTCAGGAGTAAGTTATACTGATCCCGCATCATGTTGTGCAGGTTTACTATGAACTCCTTTTCCTCGGGAGTAAGGGCACTCATGACCTCTGAGTCTAGGTCATAGATGGAGAGAGTTGCAATTTTGTCAAATCTTCTCTGGAACAGAGATTTAAAGTCTCTTTCTATGTCATCCATTCGGTCTTTGATCTTTATGTAGTTCCCAATATCCGTCTTTCCGAGATATCCATCCGCCTCCGCTTTCAGGGTCTCAAGGGCTGCTGTAACGTTTTTGTAAAAGCTTGGCTCAAGTTTCTTCAGTTTTTTTGATCTAACCTCAACCCTGAGAAATGACCTGAGTTCCTCGGAAACTTTGTCGATCTGGGCTGGGTTAAGGCTCATAATTTTTAATGTCTAATATGTATATTTAATCATGCTATGGCTCGGTAGTTCTTTTAAAGATATCTTCACCGAACAGTCTTATCGGCTCTTTCAAAAAAATATTTTCGAGAAGCTTCTCCCACTCCGTAACTTCTGCGAGAATCAATTCCACTCTTTTCGGCACTGAGTCGGGTGGAATAACTTTCCATCCGAGGGAAGGATCGTCCACATAATCTGTTTCAAGAAGCAGTCTGAGACCAGAATTCATTATTTTCCTGACATTTGGACGCGAAGCCAGGACCGATCTTATCAAACCTGTTTGGATTGCGAAATCCTCAGGGATAGCGTGATGTTTCACCAGCATCGACTGTTGCAAAGATGCATGATCTGCCATTTTTTCCAGAAATCTGTATCCTTCCGGATTAAGGTCTTCAGTGTGCAAGATCAGTGGCGATCCTAAATCACTTGCTATAAACATTGCATATTCCGTTATTTCATTGCAATGATCCACTATCTCGGGTTCTGCGGGAAAGTGTGGCCTGCCTATCTCTCCAAGAGCATTGGCCTTGCCCTGCTCTATCAGCTTTGCGGCAAGGTCTATGCCTTTCTTCATTTCAACAACGGGATCATATCCATTCTCTTTAAACCTGAAATAATCAAGAGGATATGGGCCAAGTGTGACAGGAACAGAAATTCTACGTTCCTCCGTTATTATTTCTGACATCCTGACAGTATAACTGTACAATCTGGAGTAGTAATCATCAAGAGGCAAACGGGCGTCAGGAAGATTCACCAGGTTAAAGGAATTGCCGCCTGCTTTTAGAAACATATCCACTGCATTCAGGAATCTTCCATCGGTTCTCAGATGCATGTGGTTATCAAAAATTATGTAACCCATTCCGGAAATCTTCTTTAAGTCCGCCAGAAGTCCACCTTCTACAATTGACTTGAACATATTTAAGGTGCATGGTGGAATTCGAGGATAAAATATCTTGGAAAAGTTTAAGACGAAATGCCCAAAACACTGGTTTATCAGGAAGTGCGCTGTAAGCGTTAACTAAGAAAACCTTTATAATTGGTTAGGACTATGGAACGAGAAGGTGACTTAGAATGCAGCAGGGTCAAATGGCTTATGATAGAGCTATCACAGTTTTTTCGCCTGATGGAAGGCTCTTTCAGGTTGAATACGCAAGGGAGGCAGTAAAGAAAGGTTCAACGGCTCTCGGTATCAGATTTAAGAAGGGAGTTGCCCTGATTTCTGACAAGAAGATCAGAAGCAGGCTCGTGGAACAAAATTCAATGGAAAAAATCCAGCTCATTGATGACTATGTTGCCACAGTTACTTCCGGACTGGTAGCTGATGCCAGAGTCCTGGTAGATTTCGCCAGGATCGCCGCTCAACAGGAAAAGATTACTTATGGTTCTCTTGTTAATATCGAGAATCTCGTGAAGAAGGCTGCCGATCAGATGCAGCAGTACACTCAGTATGGCGGGGTAAGACCGTACGGTGTATCGATGATTTTTGCAGGTATGGACAGTATTGGCCCAAGACTCTTTGATTGTGATCCTGCAGGAACCATTAACGAATACAAGGCAGTTGCAATAGGGGCGTTGAAGGATCAGGTTATCACATTCCTTGAAAAGGAATACAAGGAAGACACTTCGGAGAAAGAGGCAGTGCTTCTGGGAATAAAAGCTCTCAAGGGTGCAAATGAGGAAAACCCGGAGTTCAGAAGCCCAGAAATCGCGGTTGTCACTGAAGGTGGTAAATTCCGCCTTTACTCCAAGGAAGAAGTAGACAAATTATTGCAGCAAGCCTAAATTTCTTCTATTCCCACAATCAAATCTTTTTTATTTCAATGTTCCATTAGTTATTATGGTCAGAGTTGAGGACGCTATAGTTGCCAGGCTTGAATCACACGGCCACAAATTCGAAATTTTTGTTGATCCCGATGCTGCGGACAGGATAAAGGAGGGAAACATTGATCTGGCTAACGATCTCGCCCTTGATGAAATATACAAAGATGCGAGGAAGGGTGAAAAGGCAGGAGACGAATCCCTGAAGGAAGTTTTCAAAACCACAGACACTGCGCAGATTGCCATTGAGATCGTAAAAAAGGGACAGATACAACTTACTACTGAGCAGAGGCATGAGATGCTTGAAAAAAGAAGGAGGCAGATCATCGAAACAATTTCCCGGGAGTCCATAAACCCTCAGACGAACACGCCTAATCCACCGCAGAGAATCTCTCAGGCCATGGACGAAGCAAAAGTGCACATAGATCCGTTCAAGAGTGTGGGAGAACAGATGCAAACTGTTTTGAAGGCAATAAAACCACTTCTTCCAATCAGGATGGAAAGGGCCAAACTTGCTGTTAAACTGACTGGCGATGCTTATGGAAAGATTTACGGTGATATTGTCCGGGGAGGTTATCTTGTCAAGGAAGAATGGGGAAAGGATGGTGCATGGATCGGTCTGCTGGAAGTACCTGCAGGCATGACTGGGGACATAATGAGTTCCCTGAGCCGAAAGGCTAAGGATAACGTGGAAATCAAAATAATTAAGAACAGATAAGTTTCGTAGAACCAAGAATCTCACCATTTATTTCGCCGTCCGTTGACTCTGGAAACATGGGAGAAGGAAGGAGAAGCAAAACTGTAGAATATCTGTTAAAATTCAAAAAAGATTTACAGCAGACTTTACCTCTCCGACCCAAGGAAACGACGATGATTACAGTAGATGAACCCTCAACGTGGAGTCCATATACATATTCGGATTATAACGCCGCTGAAATGAATAACTTGAACAAAGGTTCCTGCAGAAGATGGGTGGCCGTTGCACTGATCATTGGCATCATTCTTTTCCTCGTACTGGCTCCTGTTGTGCCTTATACGGTCCCTGGTGGGGCTACAGGGTCTATGACTAATGTTCATGCCTCAGTTTCATATGTACTGACAAGAACCGGAACAACTTACTGGCAAGGACATCTATACTGGGGGCCCCCACCTATAGCTTAGAGGCTGTCAAATTTCCGTTGAATACCTCCGACT
This sequence comes from Thermoplasmatota archaeon, assembly GCA_023488885.1. GTDB lineage: Archaea > Thermoplasmatota > Thermoplasmata > Thermoplasmatales > Thermoplasmataceae > JAJZOM01. Next base: position 4,186 of record JAMDDH010000024.1, read on the forward strand.
CCAGTGTAATATCCTCAACAGTAAATCCCGGTCTTGAACCTGTAACTGAGAAGATCAGGTCTCAGGGAACAATGGTGTTCGGAGACGTCATTCCTCTTATCCACCATATGATCCTCAAGGTACCTGAACACAATGTACCTGTACTTCTTCTTTCCGGAAACAAAAATCCTTACAGGGCCAGAATTCTTCCCAAGTTTCTCCAGCTTCTCATTCGCCTGGAAGAACATGTAATTTATGGGGTCTATTCCCCCGGTATTCTTTTCCTATTTGTTGTCAATCACCCTCTTAGCAAAGTCTTTCATGATTTCGGCATAGAGCTGATAATTGCGGGATCTTCAACTGAGAGTTGACATTTTCGTTAAAATTACAAAAAAATTGGTGAAAAAAGTGAGTCCAAATTCCAGAGAGCTATGCAAACAAGTGATAGTTTTCTTTCATTTCACGGAATCAGATGATCGAAGCGAGCTTGAAATCGTCGAGCAGATATAATGAAACGGACATGAAAGTTTAAGCCCGATACAATGCACATATTATTCATCTTATGTGCACAAATTCGTATACCAAATTTTGAAATTGTTAAATACTGTGAGTTATTATTATTTTACAGTGATGGCGCTTATGCGGGTTCAGACGACTGCACAAGGGCTGCTATTTGAAGTGTCAACGGGGAATGAAATAATTTGAATGGGGATAAAATAAGATTCAAGATGGACGGGAAGGAATTTACCGGCATTGATGGTCAAACCGTTTTGCAGGCACTTATTGCACATGGAATCGATATACCACATGTCTGTTACCAACCTAATCTTGGTCCAATCCAGACTTGTGATACCTGTATAGTCGAAGTGGATGGCAAAATGATAAGATCATGTGGAACGAAACTAAAGGAAGGTTCTTCCATCAATTATTCTTCCAGAAATGTTAAAGACCTGCAGATCGAGGCGACGCAGAGGATACTGCGTAATCACGAATTGTACTGCACGGTTTGCGAGAATAACAATGGTGATTGCGCCCTTCACAACACAGTTCACTCATTGGAAATAGATGAGCAGAAGTACCCTTTCGAACCAAAGCCATATGAGATTGATGCCACCAATCCTTTCTACCAGTATGATCCGAACCAGTGTATACTCTGTGGAAGATGTGTTGAAGCATGCCAGGATGTTCAGGTCAACGAAACGCTCAGCATAGACTGGAGCAGGGACCGGCCGCGAGTAATATGGGACGAAGATGTTCCAGTGAACGATTCTTCATGTGTCTCATGCGGGCATTGCGTAACCGTATGTCCGGTAAATGCGTTGATGGAAAAGAGCATGCTAGGAAAGGCAGGATTCCTGACGGGCATCCCAAAAGAAGCAAAGAGGAAGCTCATTGACATTACAAAATCCTTTGAGCCGGAAGTCAACATGTCTCCCATAATGCTGGTCAGCAACATGGAATCAAAGCTGAGAAATACACAGATAAAGAAGACAAAAACCGTCTGCACATACTGTGGTGTTGGTTGCTCTTTCGAGATGTGGACCAAGGGCCGTGAAATTCTGAAGGTTCAGCCGGTGCCGGAATCACCAGCCAACGGCATCTCAACCTGTATTAAGGGCAAATTCAGTTGGGAATTCTCAACCAGTCCGGAAAGGCTGAAAACTCCGCTAATAAGGGACGGTGACAGATTCAGGGAATCCACATGGGATGAAGCAATAGGTATTGTTGCCAGCCGCCTTTGGGAAATAAAGGAGAAATACGGTGGTGGTTCCATTGAATTCATTGCATCTTCCAAGGGGACAAATGAAGAAGCTTTCCTGGTTCAGAAGATGGCCAGGCAGATTTTTGGCACCAATAACGTCGACAACAGTTCAAGGTTCTGCCAGGCTCCTGCCACCACAGGATTGTGGAGAACTGTGGGTTATGGCGGAGATGCCGGTTCCATTTCCGACATCTATCTGGCTGATCTGGTTATCGCGGTAGGAACAAATACCGCCGAATCTCACCCAGTTCTTGCGACCAGGGTGAAGAGGGCACATAAACTGAACGGCCAGAAGCTCATTGTAGCGGACATCAGAAAACATGAAATGGCAAATAGGGCGGATATTTTCATTCACCCCAATCCGGGTACCGACATAGTATGGCTAAGCGCAGTGGCCAGATACATTATTGATAAGGGATGGGAAGACAAAGAGTTCATAGCCAGGAGGGTGAACGGTTTTGAAGACTACAGAAAAAGTCTTGACCCTTTCACGCTGGATTTTGCATCGGAGATAACCGGAATCAGCAGGGAAACACTGATCAAGATTGCAGAAACAATTCATGGCTCCCAGAAGGTCTGTATCCTTTGGGCAATGGGCATAACACAGCATCAGGCGGGATCTGACACGTCGACTGCAATATCAAATCTCCTCCTTGTTACGGGGAATTATGGAAGGAGGGGCACAGGGGCTTATCCTCTCAGGGGGCATAATAACGTCCAGGGTGCCAGTGATTTTGGTGCAATGAATGCGTATTTTCCAGGTTACCAGGCAGTGAGCGACGATAAGATCAGGAAGAAGTTTGAGGATGCCTGGAAAGTCAGGCTTCCATCCAGCCCCGGTTTTGACAACAACACCTGCCTGGAAGCGATAGATGACGGAAAGATCAGGGCTATGTACGTAGTGGGGGAGGAGCTAGCAGAAACCGGTCCCGATTCAAATTTCATAAAAGATAAGCTCGAATCTCTCGAATTCCTCTGTGTTCAGGAGGTATTCTTCTCAGAAACTACAAAATATGCAGATGTCATCCTGCCCAGCAGTACCAGTCTTGAAAAGGACGGGACTTTCGTTAACACCGAGAGGAGGTTTCAGAGGATATACAAGGTCATGGAACCTCTTGCTGGCACCAGAGCAGACTGGGAGATACTTCAAATCCTGGCCCGTAAACTTGGGTTTAACTGGAACTATAATCACCCGTCCGAGATCATGGCGGAAGCCGCTGAACTGGCTCCGATCTTTGCTGGTGTATCATACGATAAGCTTGAAGGCTTCAACAGTCAGCAGTGGCCTGTCGATTCTGACGGCACAGATTCACCGTTCCTTTACGAGAATGGATTCAACTTCCCGGACGGAAAAGCAAATTTCTATCCCTTGCAATATTCTCCTCCATTGTCTGTTGACGAGGAATATGATCTACACCTCAATAACGGAAGGCTGCTGGAGCATTTCCACGAAGGAAACGAAACGTACAGGACTGCCGGGATAAGATCAAAGGTACCAAACACATTTGTCGAAGTATCTCCTGAACTCGCAAGGGAGAGGGAGGTCGAAACCGGTGACATGGTCAGGATCTCTTCGAAATCCGGTTCGGTAAAAGTTAGGGTATTGGTCACGGACAGGGTATTGGGCAATGAAATGTACCTGCCGATGAATGCTTCGGGGGAACAAGCAGTCAACAATCTGACCGGAAGAGCAATGGATCCTACTGCCCATACACCAGCATACAAAGAACTTCCAGTTAAGATGGAGAGACTTGACATGGCAAGAGGTGGATCACCATTACCTAAAACAAACCCTAGATTTGGGCATCCAAAACCACAGACTGGGGTAAAGGTTGAGGAAAAATGGGCCAGAACGGATTACAGGAAACTTACAGATGAGTGAGGTTAAAGTATAATGGCAAAACTTATTGAAGAAATAGAAAAACTGTATCATGAAGAAGTAAACGCAGGAGAATTTGACTTCGCTGCAACGCTCTCAGATCACAAGGAGGAAATAGTTTCACTTCTCGATCTCCTCAAGGCTGCGAACGAAGGCGGAGTATTTACGTTCTTAAAGGCGTTTTTTGTGAATAAGGGAGATAGTTTGCAGGATTTAACCGAAGAGCTGGCCAAGCCGAAGAACGTGATGTTCATAAGGAATCTAATGACAATATACACACTTCTTTCCAACATCAATCCAGATGTTGTAAGGCACTTCATGCAGAACCTTGCATCCGCAGTGGACGACGCCCCGTCATTCAAGGATCGTGGCGGTATGGGGCTCCTGGCATTGAGATCACAGATGAAAAACCCTGATGTCACAGTTGGTCTCAGGGTTCTGTTTGAGGCCGCAAAAGGATTTACCGGACCGTTAAATAGAAAGGATTAAAGATGCAGAGTAAAGGACCGGAATCCTACAATTTTATTAAAACACTGAAATATTCAACCTCATCAGGAATTGAGGATGTCAGGGACGGCGTAACCGTTGAGGAACCCCTTGAGATAAAGCTTTCCAGCAAAAAGATAGGATTGAAGACCGTTTCCATCATCATGAGAACTCCGGTTATGGATAATTATCTCGCCGTAGGATTCCTGTTCTCTGAGGGAATAATAAAGAACAGACAGGATGTAATATCGGTCGATAATTTTGATGAGGATACGGGAAAAGCGAGGGACAACATAATAGTGATACAGGTCGCTGAAAATGTTGACTTTGACGGTTCAGATTATTCAAGGAATTTCATTGTAAGTTCCAGTTGCGGTGTATGCGGAAAAAGTAACATAAATGCCGTTTTCCTTAAAACGGGAAGGATAGTCAGATCATCTCTCAAGATCAATAAGGACATAATCCTCACTCTTCCGGAAAAAATGAGGGGGCTTCAGACTATATTTGGTGAAACCGGTGGCATACACGCCGCGGGGCTTTTCGACTTTAGTGGAGACCCGATTGTTGTTGCAGAAGACGTAGGGAGGCACAACGCGGTGGACAAGGTTGTCGGATATATGTTAAGCAATGATATGGTATTTAGAGATGATTTAGTAATGCAGGTGAGTGGAAGGGCTGGTTTCGAGATCCTTCAGAAGTCTGCAATTGCAGGAATTCCCGTTGTAAGTTCTGTTTCCGCACCTTCAAGCCTTGCAGTGCAAACTGCCGAGTCTATGAACATAACGCTTGTGTGCTTTGTGCGCGAAAATAGATTCAATATTTATGCAAACCCTGAAAGAATAGAATTCTGACGCCATTCTCCTTCGCAATCCACTGGATTTTTCAGGTTTATCCGCCGGTTACCCGTTTTCCCAATTCTCAAGGAGAAAAGGGACGCATCCAAAGTGCAGATCAATTCGTTTTCCATACACAAATCCTTGCACTTTATTTCTTCGGGAAAGGTTGAATGAGTTGTAAATTAACGCTCTCAGTGGCACAGATTGCCATTTCCTTCGGTATTTTACAGAAAACTTGAAAGTTTACGGTTCTCCATCACCATTGTTTAATCTTGAAAGCATCTGGCGAGCTTGGGAACGAATGAATCGAACTCCGTTATGTCCAAACTATCTGCAAATAGAATACGGAAAGAATAAATATTGCTTAAATATGGAATGCCGAGAAGAGATAATCTAAGTCGAGCAAGATTCCTCCATCAGCACAGGGAAAGTAGTTTCTGGAGAAAAACTTGTAAAAGCTCCAAACAAAAGAAGCACTGTTCGAATAGTGAGTGAGGGATTTTGGCTTGATAATTTGAAGGTGAACTAATGACAGAAACAAAACAGATAGTCATGCCCGGAGACCCCATAGACAGTTCTCTGGGAAAGCCGAGGAACGGCGTATACAAATGCGGAGATCAGCAGTTCTGTTCCTCATATTTCGGAATAGTCCAGGTCAGCGATCAGTTTATTGACGTTGTGCCATTTTCAGGTCCTTATTATCCAAGACGCGGCGATAAGGTTATTGGAAAGGTTATCGAGGTAGGTCCATCAATGTGGACAATAGACATCAACTCTCCATATCACACTCTTATGCATATGAACGACACGCCATGGAGAACAAATGCCGGGGATATCAAGAAATATCTCTCACCGGGCGACTACATTTACGCAAAAGTCATGACATTAAACGATATAAGAGAGAGCTGGGTTACCCTGAAAGATGTCGGACTGAGAAAGCTTGAGGGAGGACACATTACATCAGTATCCGCCCCGAAGGTTCCAAGGATAATCGGGAAAGGCGGCTCAATGGTAAATATGATAAAGGATGCCACGGGGACAAGGATTGTCGTAGGGCAGAATGGACTCATATGGATAGACGGTGAAGCGGAAAACGTTATGATCGCTATCTCAGCAGTGAAAATGGTTGAGAATGAGGCCCATACAACTGGGCTTACAGACAGAATGCAAAAATATCTTAATGAAGTGAAAGGTGAAGCTAATGGGAACAGCAAGTGACATAAAGCTAATTGATGAAAAAGGCATCAGACTTGACGGCAGATCTCTGAGTGAGCTGAGGCCGATCAAAATTGAAACAGACGTTCTTGAAAGGGCAGACGGTTCGGCATATATTGAATGGGGCGGCAACAAAATAATGGTAGCAGTATATGGCCCGAGGGAGGCTTATCCAAAGCACACCCAGGACATAGATAAAGCAGTCATTAAGGCAAGATACAACATGGCTGCCTTCTCAGTAGATGAGAGGAAAAGACCAGGTCCCGACAGAAGGTCCGTAGAAATATCAAAGGTAATATCCGAGGCATTGCAGTGTGCCATCATGGTTGAACAGTTTCCCAGAGCGCAGATAGACGTATATATAGAGGTTCTACAGGCTGACGCAGGCACAAGGATCGCTGGACTTACAGCAGCCTCTGTTGCCGTTGCTGCAGCCGGTATCCCGATGAGGGACCTGGTGGTGGGATGCACTGCGGGAAAGGTAGACGGAAAAATAGTTCTTGATCTCGGAAAGGAAGAGGACAATTTTGGCCAGGCGGATCTTCCCATGGGTATATTGGCAAAATCTGGAAAAATAGTTCTCATGCAGATGGACGGAGACCTCACCACTGAAGAGTTCGATGAGGCTACGGCTATGATATATGACGCTGCAAAGAGAATAAATGATATTCAGAGAGAAGCTCTTGCTGGAAAATACCGTGCCCTTGCGATGGAAAGAGGTGGAGAGTAATGCCCAGAGATGAAGCAGGAATACTGTCAGAAATAAAGAGAGACTACATACTGAACAAACTCAAGGAAGGAAAGAGAGGGGACGGAAGACTCACAACAGAATTCAGGGAAATCAACATTCAGCAGAACTATGTCCCAAGAGCAGCTGGATCAGCGGTCGTAAAACTGGGAAAAACCAAAGTCATCGCAGGAGTCAAGATAGAATCAGGAGAGCCATTCCCGGACACTCCCAATCTTGGAGTTCTCACAACCAACGTAGAACTTTTGCCAATGGCTTTCCCTACTTTTGAAGCCGGTCCTCCGAACGAGAACTCAATCGAAATAGCGAGGGTCGTTGACAGAGGCATCAGAGAAAGTAAGATGATCGACCTGGAAAACCTCGTCATTGAGGCAGGAAAGAAAGTCTGGATAGTCTTTGTAGACATAAACATACTTGACTATGATGGTAACCTCATAGATGCATGCACACTTGCTGTCCTGTCTGCCCTTAAATCCGCGATCGTTCCGGGTTCAAAGGAAGGAGGAAAAGACTTTCTACTGCCAATAAGAAATCTACCAGTATCAGTCACAATGGTGAAAATAGGCGATAACATCATTTGCGATCCTGACCTGGAAGAAGAACAGCTTTCCTCTGCAAGAATAACTGTTTCGACAACAGAGGACGGGCACCTTAGAGCAATGCAGAAGGGAGACTCCGGATTTTTTACCATTGAAGAAGTAAGAAAAGCTATAAAGATGTCAAGTGATATAGGGAAACAAATTCGCGAAAAATACTTTCAGTGATAATAATGTCCAAGAGAACAATTAAGGTGGGAGCAGCGGGGCGTTTCGGCCCAAGGTACGGCGTCACGGTAAGAAAAGCGTGGAACGAAATCTACAAGCAGAAGATAGCTTTTTACAATTGCCCTTCATGCAAGAAGAGAAAAGTCAAGAGAGTTGCAGCCGGCATCTGGCAGTGCAGACACTGCGATTATAAGTTTGCAGGCGGTTCTTATATGCCGGAATTTGTCGAACTTGTTCCAAAGGTGGAGGCCAAAGAAATTGTATAAATGCATTAGATGCGCAAGACCCCTTGAGAAGTCCTTCGGTACCGCTGAAATCGAATGTGAATGCGGTTCAAGGGTATTCATCAAGGAAAGACCCGGTATTGAAAAGGTCATAATAGCAAGATAATAACCATGAGTTCACCCCTTGTCACCGGAACCCGAGGCATTTGCCTTAGATGTTTCGGCAGGGCCTTCGGCAAAGAAGGATCTGGTTTTACAAATCTGGAAAGGGGCAGTAATTTTCTTTCTTCTAACAGAGATAAGCTGGAACAGAACGGATACGTACTGACTTCAGATGAAAAATGCAGTATTTGCAATGGTTTATTCCAGAATTTAGACAAATACTACGATATGATTTCAGCAGACCTCGCGAAAATAGAATTCAACACCATACTTGTTGGATCCACATTCGATCAGGAGACATTATCGGCTGAATCCGCATTCCAGGAGATATTCGGGAATCTCGGTGAAAGCATAAAAAAGGAGTTCAACAGGGAATTTGGCAAATACCTGAGCGACCGAACTGGCAAAGTGGCAGATCTTGCTGAACCAGATCTCACTGTTCTTATGGATCTCAGGTACGATTCCTATAAATTGCAGAACAGGAGTGTCTTTGTTTATGGCACTTATCGGAAACTCAGGCGGGATATCCCGCAGACCAGATGGATACACAGGAAGGATGTAGATGCTTCTGTGGAATCTATCATCGGAGAAGTTTTTAAGGGGATGACAGAGGGCAGGAACTATTTTCTTCACGGTGCGGGGAGAGAAGACGTTGACGTCAGGATGCTGGGAAACGGCAGAGAATTCATCATCGAATGTACTGAGCCGAGAAGACGTTCAGTATCCCTCGAGTTCCTGAAGCAAACTGTTAATGCAGGAAACCATGGGGTTGAGATTGACGGGTTAAGGTTCGCAAACAAGAGTGACGTTATCGGCATAAAAGGGAGCACACATGACAAAAGCTACAGAGTCACTGTAAAATTTACAGGCACAGTCAATGCTGAACAACTCCAGTATGCTGCAGAAAAATTGTCTGGAAAAGATATTTATCAAAGAACACCATTAAGGGTATCCACCAGAAGATCCGATCTCATCAGAAAGAAGAGCATAAGGAGTGTCTCCGTCGAGGAAATAGGCTCAGATACCGCTGTAATACGTATAAGGGCTGAAGCGGGAACATACATAAAGGAGCTGGTTAACGGGGACGAAGGACGAACGGAACCCAGTCTCGCGCAACTATACGGGGGACCTCTTCAGGTGAATTCCCTCGATGTGGTTTGGATACATAGGAACGGTGATTAAATGGTTAAGATGTCACATGGCCCCAGAGCGGGCTCAAGAATGAAAATGACAAAGCGAGCTAAGGACAGAGGTTTACCTCCGGTTAACAGATTCATGAAAAGTTTTGAAGTTGGTGAACTTGCCGCTGTTGACATCGAATCCTCAATTCATAACGGGATGCCTTACCATGGATTTCAGGGTCTGACCGGCAGGATCACTGGTTCTCAGGGAAAATGTTATTTGCTTACCGTTAAAATAGGTGGCGTTCACAAGACCATCCTTGCTGCCGCAGTACACCTCAAAAAGATAGAAGGGGTATGATGAAGAGCAGGTTTATCACAATATCCGAGGCCTTCGACATACTCTCAAAGAAAAAGGAACACAATGAGAGCGAAGCGGACAGTCTTGGGTATTGCGAAGCTTTCCTCAAATTCAAACCAAAGGAAGCGCAGAAGGCGGTATCAGAACTCATAAAAAATTTCAAGATACAGGAAAAAGTCGCTGTCAAGCTAGTAGACATTAAACCCAAGACGAAAGAAGAGATCACAAGCGTCTTATCGGGATACGGAATTATGCTTTCCGAGGAAGATTTAAATAGCCTCGTCAGTTATTTTAATACCGAATAAGGCGGAGGTATTGTATTTTTGGAA
>JAMDDH010000015.1 GCA_023488885.1 Thermoplasmatota archaeon
GTTGTATTCCTTCTCAGCATTCCCGTTGGAGTACTTACAGGGACTCTTGGAACAAGCGGAGGAATAATGTTCGTGGGTATCATAATGCTGATTTTTCCCATGAGCGCCCAGAAGATGATCGGCACCGCCACGCTTGCGATGATGTTGTCTGCAATCAGTGGAGTTATAGGTTATGCCTATTTCGGAAGAATAGATATCCTATATGCCGTTGTGATTGGAGCAGTTTCATTTATATCTGGTTACTTTTTCTCCATTCTAGCTCACAGAATCGACGAAAGGATGATTTACAGGATGCTTGGTTCTGTCTTTGAAATAGTGGCCTTTATAGAACTTCTGAAGATAACGGCTCTGGTGCCAATTATCTGATTCTTACTATCTCAATTCGACAATCAACACCAATCATGCTTACCTCAAGTAACTATCCTGTCCCGTCTGCCAGTCTTTCCTTGGAGGACTGAAACTGTCCACAACTTCAGATTCCTCGAGGGCGCGAACAAAATGTGGGGTATCAGGAGGTATAACCAGACTCTCGTCAGTGTTTACATTAAATACCTGATCATTAATCCTAACTTCTATAGAACCCCTGATAACCCATGAAATCTGTTCATTCTCGTGTTTATGCTCTGGAACCGAAGACCCCTTGTCCAAGTATATTCTGGCAATTGTCATGTTCTCTGTATGAAGCACTTTGCGGGCTTTGTCCTCTCCAAGGCTCTCTTTTTCAACATCCTCCCAGCAAATCTTTCTAACATTCATTACGATCATATGGGAGATCGAGTTCTTATAAATAATCCCATTCCCGATTGTTCTTTTTCAATGCTGAATACTCCATCATCCCTAAAAAAAGACATCCTGAAAGAAACTTAAATTTCAGGAAGAACATTCCGTGAAAATGACAGTAATAGACATACTAATCCTCTGGATTCATATTTTTGCCGCAATAATCTTTGTTGGCGGATCGTTTTTCATATGGCTTGTCGTTTGGCCTGTATCATATACATTGACTGATGATGAGAAGGAACGAACCCGGATTGTTGGGAAAATTGCCAAGAGATTTGCCTATTTCACACATTCATCTCTCCTGATTTTGATTATAACCGGAATATACAACACTACATGGTATCTGCGCGGAGACATATCCACACTCACATTAACAACCGGAGGCAGGATCTTGCTTGTGAAATCTATCCTGGTAATAGTTGTAATTGCCATAATTTACTCCAATAATCTGTACCATGGAAAACTAATCACAAGACTTGTTTCAGAAGGCAGACTTGAAGAAGTGGCGAAGATAAGGAAACGAACACATATGCTTTCCTTTATTTCCCTTAGTCTTCTGCTTGCAATCACAGGACTTGCTACCGCTTTACAATTCTACTGATTTAGAATAGGTGCCCACAACTTGAGAACCAGAAATATGCGGAACCACTCATTGGTTTTGTGAAACTTAAAATATAAACTATAAAAAAGCAAAAAAGAAAGATTATCTGGCAGAAGCCGCGATTCTTTCCATTTCCTCTTTCTTGCTCACAGCAAACGAGGATGCGTCGTTTCGTGCTGCATTCATTATTTCATCCGCAAGACAATTACTGATTGGTTTTTTGCTCTTGTAAGAAGCGTTTGTCGCTCCAATTGCTATATTCCTGAGGGCGACGTCCACTCTTCTTGAAGGTGAAACATCTACCGCTTTAGGTACGGCTATTCCACCATATTTCAATCTGGTGACTTCCTCTCTCGGAGCAGCATTTTCTATTGCATTAACGAGTATCTGTACAGGGTTCTGTTTTGTCTTCGCGGTGACCAACTCAAAGGCCTCTCTGAGAACTCTGTATGCACTATATTTCTTGCCGGTCCATTTCTCTGTTCTCATCAGCTTATTCAGAAGCCTCTCCACGGTGTTCACATTTCTCTTTCCGGCAGAGTAGCTGGAAAATCTTCCTCCACTGTGGAGGTTCACATTGCTTGTCAGATTGATGTACTTAGACAGTCCTTCGTCATGTACCTGAACTTCGTTTACTGCGTATTCTCCCAGTATCTTCAGATCGACCATTATCTCACCGTCTTCTCCTTTCTTCCCTTTACAAGTTCAAGCAATGAAATTCCATTAACCTTGGAGACTTTGTACCTGACTCCAGGTATATCTCCCTTACTTCTTCCCTGTCTTCCCCTTATACCTTCGACAACCACTTCGTCATGCTCATCAATATAGTTGATTGCACCATCACCGGGTGCGAAGGCGGTTATCTGTCTTCCATTCTTGATCAGCTGAAGTTTAACACACTTCCTGATTGCGGAGTTCGGTTGTTTTGCCTCAATACCTATTTTCTCAATAACTATACCCTTAGCTGAAGGCGCTCCCTCAAGGGGATCGCTCTTTTTCTTAAGCTGCAGTACTCTTTTCTTGTATTTGCTATCAGACCATCTGAAGCGTTTTCTAACCGAACGTAACTTTCCGCCAGCATTTTCTCCGTTTGCCAATATATCACCCTATGAATTATCTGATCTTAATCGAGCAGGCATGGGATATGCTAAACAATATATAACGCCTTTGCTCACAAA
>JAMDDH010000002.1 GCA_023488885.1 Thermoplasmatota archaeon
TAGGAGATTGAAGTAGTTTGCAAACATTATTACAAGATCTATTGTACCGTCCTTCAGATTAATGGGGATGCCGCTAACCGATGATGTCAGCATCGATATCGCAATAAATGCAACAAGCAGCATTGAGAATCCGTATATTCTCATATACAGTGCCTCCTGACTGGTTTTACCAATGTATTCTGCATACGCAATGTATCCATTGTGAGCCATGAACACCGTGATCGTGAGAATAACCGGAATAACATAAATAGTGCCAACAAGCGGAACGGCAGACGGATACGTGGCCTCAAGATTGACCACATAGAATACACCGAATGTCCCATTTATTTCCCATATTGGCACAATGTATCTCATCAGTTTCTCCCTGTACTTCCCGAAAGCTATCAGAGACAACAGGCCAACGCCTACCTCAAGTAGGAACAGGAGAATAAATGCGGAAAAGATTCCGTAGTTTATAAAATAAGAGATATTCATAATTTCACCTCATCGTACTCTCCGTTTGTGGATATTCAGTATCAGTCTTTCCGAATCTTTTTTCCGCGGCATAATTCTCAAGATCTTTTGACAGATCCCTGTTGATAAATATTCTCCTGAGAATATATATGGTAAAAATGAACATGAATACATAGAATGCCATCAGAAGAATCGCTACCGGCAATACGCTGCTCGATACATTGGCGGCCTGTGCAGTCCTCATCACATTATAAACTATCCACGGTTGCCTGCCCACCTCATCGGTTACCCAGCCCGCTTCCATAATGAATAGCGAGATCAGGGAAAACAGCAGAGTTAGTCTCAGCATTACCGGATTGCTGAACGGTTGAAGACGTTTCCAGTAGCTCCTTTCGCTGAGAGTCCTTCCTTTCAGCCGAACGTAAAAAGATACTACAAGTGAGAGGAAAGAGAGGAGAAAGAATATTCCAATCAGTATTCCGCCTATGACCATTGCGTCAAACGTATTATGCACTAGTAGTGGAGGCCAGTCAGTCACAGGGAACTGGTCGAGTCCTGGAACAAAACCTGAGAATGATCCGGTTGCCAGCAGGCTCTGAAGTCCAGGGATCGGAATCGTAATCCCGAAAAAGACTTCATTGGCATAGTTATGGCTGATCATGTTCAGATCCAGGGCGGCATATTTTGCCGGCTGGTGAGCATACAGCATATCCATTGACAGACTTCCGGCCAATCCTGCCGGAATGAAAAGAATGATGGTAAGGGCGAAGGATAACTTCAAGGCATTTCCGAAATATTTTTTTGTGTCTGAGGTGTGTGATCCCAGCAGCCTGAAGGCAAAATACCCTGTCATGAGGAACGAACCGGTGAATAATGTGCTTACGAGTCCATGCACAACCATAACGGGTGTCGACGGGGTCATGAAAACTGCAAGCGGGTTCAGGTCGGCAATCGTCCCGTTCTGTAAATAAACTGCTATGTTGAAACCATTTGGTGTGTTCATCCAGGCATTAAGCATTATGATGAGTACACCGGACATATTGGCAAAAAATGCTATCATGGAGCCAAGTAATATATGCAGTCGTCTGCTTTTTATTCTGTCCCACGAATAGACATATGTGCCCAGAGCTATTGATTCTCCAAAGAAGGCGAATACCTCAACGTAAAGGGGCAATATTGCCACCTTGCCCACAAATGACATAAACGCAGGGAAAAGAACCAGCATCTCGGCAGCTACAGCAATACCGGATGCGGTCCCGACAGCGAAGAAAATAATGAGGGCTATTGAAAGGCGTTTAGCAAGAACGTTATAGAATCGATCATTTTTTCTGAGACCAAGGTACTCGGATACAACCATCACTACTGGAAGACTTAGACTGACACACACAAACAGTATGTGAAATGCCAGGGTATATGCCATGGTTATACGATCAACATCAACCGTAAACATTCGCTTCTACCTCCTTACTATCGTTCTCCTTAGCGATCAAACTTGAAAAATCAATGAAGCCGAACCACAGCAACAATATCCCTCCGAATTCAGCGTAATACAGAAGTGCCGGGAACGAAGCGATATAGAGTGTACCTGCAATGCTAACGAGGGCTACTCCTGCCACAATGCTGAGGAGTCTGGAATCCCTTGTTTTCCTGTATGATTTTATGGAACTGATCACCAGTATCAATGCAGCAGGAAAAGTAGCCAAGGAGGAGGAGATTATGATGATTGACGGTACCTCGCCGTATACTACGCCGCCGACAATTATGTTTCCTACTGTGGAAACAGAAAATGAGTAAACAAGGAATAATGCCGTTGCAAGGGTGTAAATCATGTAACCAATCCCGGATTTCCTGTTTCCGGACAGGAACACCGATCCCAGTGCGAGTATCTCAACAAGAAAAGCCACGAGAAACAAGTACAGATCAATCAGGGTCTCGCTGAAAACGCCCGCGGCGAAAACTACTTCAAGCCCCACACTGGCGGAGAATAACCATAGGCCAGCAGCCCACATGGCCATGCTGGCTTTTCTTTTCCTGAGGAAATTTCTCGTGAGAATAATGGACAGCAATGTACTCAATAAAAGAATAATGATGGCTGAAATTACTACAAATCCGTAAATATCAACACCCCCATGTCATTCAAGACAACATTTTGTAACATTATTTATTTTTAAATGAATAAAAATGAGTATTCTTGAGCATAAAAGTGCTAAAATACACACGCAACGATCTCGCTGGAAGAGGATATTGCAAAGTAAAATATCCGAGTCAGACGTTCTATCATGGAGATAAGGGGTAATGATGAATGACAAGAATTAATGTATCTGTTAAAACAGAACTATTCAAGGAAATTGTACGTTTCACCGAAAGCAGAGGCAAAAGTGTAAGTTCATTCTTCAGTGAAGCAGCAAATCTTTACCTTGAGTCTGATAAAAATAGCTTCAAGCCGGAAGATATTGTTAAATCATTTGAGACCCTGGAAATATTGAAGGAAATAAATGCGGTACCTGTCCCCAGTCTTTTGCTTGATGGAATGATAAAATACTCAGTCAAGTGTTCAAACAAGGAGGTCATGGAGAAGTGGTATGAAAGAGGACAAATCATCGGCGATATATTAAAGAAACGAGCAAAAAACCTGCAGGAATTCGCCGTTCTATTGGAAGAATACAAATTCATGCTGCCAACAGACATGTTTGACATAGAATTTGACGATGATACTGTGACAGTTGTCATTTCCGGTGTTGGATACAGTACTGAAGCTGCCAGCTGTACATCCGAGGGATTGAATGGTATGTTGCAGTCCTACGGGTACGATTCAGAGAAAGTTGAGGTCTCAGAAGGTTTCGTAAAAGTTATAGGTAGAAAATCTACGCACGAGGTTGTGAAGACGATCTCGTAAATTAGATCTAATGTTTGTCTGGAACAGAAGTCATGAGCTCATGCTCCATCTGTAAATTCTGCTGCTGTTTCACAACAATTCTGTTATGTTCGTACGACATGCGCGATACATGCAGATTTTGATAACATAGCTTCTTGACCGTTTCCAGAATCAAAAAACGTTATTTTATGTGTATTTACCCGATTAGAACTCTGCCACATAAACTTTATTTGCATCAAATGACTGAAGACCTAATGGGTGTATCTTCACACTTCAAGAAGTCAGAGAATCCAAATAGGCTAATTGAGGAAAAGAGGGCGGAGAACAATCTCAGGGAGATTCCATATGTTCTTATCCCCGTGTGGCAGATCAAGATCAGGGAGCGCTTTGGAATCAGCGTGGACAGGGAGATAGCAGAATATATTGTACTCGCTGCACACGAAAGAGGTACTTGGAGAAGGCAGAGGGCTGTGAGAAAGATCGAGAAGATTTTCCTGAGTCGCGGTGAAACTAAAGAAGAATCCAGCAAGAAGGCCAGACAGGTGGTTGATCTTGCAGTTGGAACACCGGAAAGATAAGTGTATTCACCGTTGCGATCAAAGAAAGACCTCGAAATTATTCTTCAGAAATTAAAAAAACCGGAAAATTATAAAGGATATCTTGAGCAATATCCTACTGACGCTGCACTTGCAGCCGAAGTTCTTTTCATAGCGTATCTGGACGGAAACCTTGATGGAAAAACGATCGGGGATTTCGGCGCCGGGAATGGCGTGTTTTCTCTGGGTTCAGCAATGCTTGGAGCATCCAAGGTTTTTGCAGTAGAGGTCGATGCAGATCAATGCGAACTAATCAGGGAAAACACCAAGGGGTTTAATGTTGAAATAATTAACTCAAACATTGAAGAGTTTCATACTCGCGTTGATACGGTGATCATGAACCCGCCATTCGGGTCTATAGTTGAGCATTCAGACAGAGTCTTTCTAGAAAAGGCCGTTGAACTTTCTGGATTTATATACTCGCTTCATAACTTCAAATCTGCTGAATTTGTTGACAATTTTTATAAAGACAACGCCTCAATAATCCGCAGGCAGGTTGTGAACATCCGCATTCCAAGACTCTATAAGCATCACAGTAAGGATCACGAAAATATCAAAGCTTTGTTCTATACGTGTGAAGTATGAATTTATGGTTTATTGTTTTAGCAATTCTGATGTTCATCCAACTCTCTCAAGGGCTCCCAGCCCGTATTTAGATGGAGGATCTGGTGCACAAAAATAAAAAATCGAATGTATTCCTCCATAAATGCCCCTGCGTCATGAGGCTGTTGACAGAGAAATAATAATTAATGTGCGGAAAATCAGGTTACACGACATGGCCGGGGTGGGGTAGTGGGTATCCTTGGGGACTGTGGATCCCCGGACCCGGGTTCAATTCCCGGTCCCGGCCCTTCGCGCACTGAAAACAACAAAGCGTGAAACACAAATCTTGCATACGGATAAGCGAGAGTCCATTAGACAATTGCAAGTTCAATATCCACAGCAACTTCGCCGAGGACAAAATCGATCTTTCTGGTAACTCATTGTTTCTTCACTTTATGAAGTTTTAAATAAATTCAATGTGCTCATACGCGATAATATAGTAAAATAGTTACCTCCTCTTCAGATCCACGCAGGGATATTTCTGTTTCAAATGTTATCGGTGGATTCCACTCAGGCTTGAATTATCCTCCATCCGAAGATTTTCTCCATTCTCAATCATCTGTCTTTACGGGTGCAGGCACATGCGGTTCAACGTGTTATCTGGCAATTCACACTTAGGCATACCAGCGGAAGGAACGATATCTTCTGGTAAACAACGAACAACAGATCGCTTTCAACTAAAATCAAGCGAAGTGGGAATCATCATTCACAAATGTTAATTCGTCCACACAAAAGTGTGAAGAATCATACGGAATAAAAAAGTTAGGTTCTATAGACAATATTAGGGCAAGAATAAATATTGCCTTGTCATAATTGTGCATGGATGACAGAGAGATTTGTGAACACCTGTACAAAGTGAAGAGACCATGGTTTGTATCACGTGTTTCTGTGTCTGATGAGGGAAAAAGGGTGGACATGTATCTGGAGCATGAGAAGGGTGTCAGATGGCCATGTCCATTATGTGAAAATCTCCTGTCAGTATCAGATCACGTCAGGGAGAGGGTATGGAGAGATCTTGACAGTGGCCTGTACAGGGCATACATCCATGCATCAATACCAAGGGTAAGATGCCCTGAACATGGAAGGATACAGGCAAAGGCAGAATGGTCCGAGAAGAGCTCAAGATTTACAGAACGTTTTGAAGCACATGCGATAGATGTCCTGTTATCAACAGACACGAAGAATGCTTAAAGAATACTGGGAATAAGCTGGGACGAGGCATGGAACATCATGGACAGGGCTGTCAAGAGGGGCATTGCGAGGAAAACATCTTCACCGAAAAGAATCGGTATTGACGAAAAATCTTATGGGAAGTACCATCGCTACATGACCATTGTATACGATATTGACAATCCTTCGGTTGACAATATTGAGCTTGACCGAAAGAAGGCATCGCTGGACAGATATTATGCAAAGATTGGAAAGGATGCAGCATCGAAAATAGAGGCGGTTTCAATGGATATGTGGGATCCATTCATCGCATCCACAGAATCAAATGTGACAGACGCGGAATCGAAGATTGTCTTCGACAGGTTCCACATAATGAAGCACATGAACCAGGCGCTCGATGATGTCCGGAAGATGGAATCAAGGATGGCAGAATTCAGGGAAACCCTGAAGAAGACCAGATACCTGTGGCTCTATTCCTCTGAGAACCTCCCGGACAGATACAGGGAGAAATACGAGATACTGAGGGAATCCGATCTCAAGACGGCAAGGGCCTATGCAATAAAGGAGAATCTTCGTAACCTGTGGCAGTGCGGAACGGAAGCAGAGGCAAGATCATTCTGGAAGAAATGGTATTACTGGGCTTCACATTCCCGTTTAGAACCAGTGAAGAAGGTTGCAAGGATGATGAAGAACTATCTGTACGGCATCCTGTCATACTTCAGGCACCACATCACCAATGCAATCGCAGAGGGACTGAACTCAAAGATTGCAACAGTACAGAAGATGGCTTACGGGTACAGCAACAAAGAGCATCTGAAAACTGCAATCTATTTTCATTGCGGGAATCTGCAGCTTTATCCGGGATGCATTAAAAGTAAGGATGTATCAGTATGATTAATATTCATGCCACAATATACTCTAAAGAACCAAAAGTTATTTTGGCACAATTCTGACTACGTTGCTACCCCTGATTATGACGGTTCCAAGCCTTCTGGTGAGGCTTTCAGCATTCTCCTCAACTTCTTCCAAAACCATGTTCATGTATTCGTCATATCCCGAGAGCACTCCCTCAAGAATCCTGTTATCTTTCAAGAGTAAAGCTACGTGTTTATTCAAATTCTCTTCCAGCATTTTCATTGGCATTATCATTTTCTGTACCTCAGTTATATTCGTCTTCGTCCAAGCCTTCTTCTCGGCTCATTATTACCTGGATCAGGCCCTTAAGAACTTCTTTTACATCGTCAAGTTCTTTTCTCATGGACACAACCTCACTTGATAGTTTTTCAACATCCTTCATTTTACCTACACCTACATTTTTCATGCCCATTCTCCAGTAATATCAATCATCCCGTAATCTTCTGCGACTTTCCTTATCTCAGAGCGTTCACAATTGTCGCAATAAAGGGAGGAATCTTTCTTCCGCATCGGGATTCTGCATTTTGAGCATAGAGTCCTTAGCACTCCAAGGTTCTTTCCGAATATTCCCAGTTCAAAACCTCGGTCCCCAATCCTGAGTATTTTTGTACGAACTATATCGCCTATATGGATATTTGGATTTCCATTTTTGTCAAACTGTGAAGATAATCCTATGCTACCTTCCGCAGTATATTCAACAAGACCAAGTTCTCTGTCAAGGACTGCACCTATTTTTACCGAAGCATGTCGTTGATCTGTTTTTATTACCTTTCCATAGGCAATTTCCCCTACGTGTACCGACAGTTTTTTCTTGACAGGAGAAATAGAAACCGTGAGATTCTTATCATCCTTGCGAACGCTACCGTATATGAGGGAAACAACAAGGCCATTGCTCTCCGTAGCATTTCTGCCGGGGAGATACTCCTCTGCCGTTGCAATAACGTCGCCAGGTAGAACCAACGCGTCCGAGTCATTTGATGATTTCTGCATGTCTACCAGCTTATGTGAAGACTGAACCAATGAATTCAAAGTCAAGAGTAAATGCTATTTAATTAACCTTTCCACGGTTAACTTCATTTTTTGACAAAAGACAGAAAGTGAATTTAGTAGCAGTGCGATGCAGGAATATGTTTATCGACGAAGCCTTCTTCGGACTGGCCAGAGCTGGAAAGCTTGAAAACGGCCTGGACTATCCAGCAATAATAAGAACTAAAGGCACCAAGGACGTTGATACAGATCAGGATATCATACATATTCTTGGAAAAGAAGTTCAGTTAAACGGTCTTACAGCACCAGACGCTATTCACAACGCAACTTTTACGAAATTTGTCGAAACAGAAGACATAATGGTCATTGCTAATGGCGCAGAACTAATTCAACGTCCCAGAAAGTTAATCGAAAAGTTGAATCAACTGCGGGAACAAGCCGGCTTTGGAAAATTGATATATCTTCAGGGAGTGCTTGATCCTTACCTGATTCCTGTTCTGGTTTACGCCGGTGTCTCATTTTTTGACGACAGCATGCTTAGAATAGAGACCCTGAATGGAGTCAGATATACCATGTTCGGCAGAGAGAATACCAAGATCGGCGATTATGAGGCTAATTTCTCTTTCGTGTCAAGTGAGTTGAAGACACTGAGGGCAGCGATAATAAGCGGGTCTCTCAGGGAGATAATAGAAAAATTTCAGATATCCTCAAAGGCACTGGAGTTTCTCAGGCTACTTGACAATGACGCTGACGGTTATGTGGAAAAGGCTTTTCCAAGAAGAACAAGGTACATCAAGGCAAATTCTCTTGAATCACTGAGGAGGCCGGATCTTCGGAGGTACCGGTCATACATATCAACTCAGTACAAAAAACCGGAAACGAGGAAAATAGCGCTTCTGCTGCCGTGCTCTGCCAGGAAACCCTATTCAAACTCAAAATCGCACAGGAAGGTTATAGAGACACTCGGTAAACTGCGTACAGGCATACATGAGATAATAGTAACATCTCCAGTCGGACTTGTGCCAAGAGAGTTGGAAAGGACATATCCTGCTGCATTTTACGACATTCCTGTCATAGGTGAATGGTACGAGGATGAGAAGTTGATGATAAATTCCATGCTGGAATCCTATTTCTCCAGGAACTTCTATGACCACATCGTTGCATTTGTTACTCCAGATCTCGACTTCATAAAGGAACACCTTCCCGACGGATCAGAATTCATTTATTGGGAAAAAGGGCAATCCGGGTCACTCAATGACCTCAGGCATAAAATGGAAACATTGCTCAATTTAAGTGGCAGGGACGAGAGGCACGTAAATTCAAGAATGGAAGCATACGTCCAGATCGCTAAATATCAGTTTGGAGACTGGATCGAAAGCTATCTTTCCGGATGCAAAATTGTCAGGAACTACAATAGTGAAATGCTGGTAAAAGATGGCAAACCCTGCCTTGTTTTCAATGAGCAGCTTGGAAAATTTACAATAAATAAAATATCAGGACAATGGCTTCTGGATAACGGGAGTTTTGCGGTGGAAATCGACGATTTCAAGCCTACAGCCAACATCTATTCAGTGGGAGTTACAGGAGTCACCGATGACGTCAGGCCAGAAGATGAAGTTGTTTTACACTACAAAGGGCAGGTAAGGGGAGTCGGAATAGCAAAAATGTCAGGCAAAGCTATGGTAGATTTGAAGAAGGGTGTAGCGGTGAAGGTGAGAAACTGATTTCCAGCACAGTATTATAAATACTTGCAAGTATCGATCATAGGAAATAACTAAATATCAGTTCTCTCTAGAACGATCATTGACGGCAAAATCAATAGCCCTTCTCGTAGTGGGGATGATGGTTATTTCTGGCGTGTTCCTATTCTTTCATGTTGATTACCCTGCGAATCCAGCGAAGCTGGTTCTGCATTTTCAGCCACCGAAAAACGTTAAGCCGCCTAAAATACCTCAGGTATTTCAGAACCAGACTTTCAATTATCCGGGGATGTATCTGAATCAGACTTCATTCACACCAACCGGGAATACCACGATTATACTCCAGGGGTATGCTTACAACGCCTCAAGTGGGGCCCCTATTGCAAATCAGAAACTTGGAGTGTTTGTGCAACTTGCTTTTGGGAACACGACAACGAACTCAAAAGGTTATTACAGAATTACACTTCTGCAGTCAGGTACCGGTGTTTTTGCATTTTCTATGTTTCAATTCGACCCATTATTCCTGAGGCTTTTTATTAGCTCAACGCCCGGGACAATGTGGAAGAATCTTTCTTTCAGCCCGGCTGAGAAATTCAGTGTATCGGGAATCACTGAATCGCATGGAAAGAATGTTGGCAATGTAAAGATTTCAACGTTAACTCTGCTGGGAGGATACACAACCACCTCTTCCTCAACAGGTTATTATAGCCTCAACATGGTAAACGGCACTTATCTTATACTTGTCAACAAATCGGGTTTCTCAGCCCTTCCGATACCTTCTGCCATAAATGTTACCGGTTCGCAAATACAGAATCACAATCTGGATCTTCAAGTAAATAAGAGCGCACCGGCTTATTACATAAGTGGTTATGTGTTCAATGACCTAAAAAAGCCCATAGGAAATATTGAAGTGTATTCCAGTACTTTGAATACCAAGGTATATACTAATGCTGCAGGATATTATAATATCACTGCTGCATTCTATTTGAACACACTTGTATTTTCCGGAATCAGTTATAATACACTTCAACAGACCGTAACGGTTTTCAAAAATATTACGAACAATAATGTTACTCTCAGCAGCAAAAACCCATTCATTGCTCTACATCAAAATACCGGTATAACAAATACAAGTTTACCGGCCGGAATGTCGAATAACTCATCTGCAGTGAATTATGCCCACCTCCCTCTCACTCATCCTTATTTATCTGGTCAGGTGCTGCTGTATTCCCCTCGCATGCTTGTACCTAATTCGCAGTTCCTGATTTATACCAGTGTTAACGGTACCTATTTTTACGACAGGATCACCACTGATCCTGCTGGAAATTATACAATCGATACATCATATTACGGAAACTATAATTTTACTATTGTTTCAAGCATATTCAACCAGATTTACAAGAACACCCAACTAACCGGTCCAACAAATAACGTCCCGATATATGTCAATACCACCCCCTCACACATATTTAGCGTAAAAGGTAAGATTCAGAACTCATTAAATAATAGCTTATCCATCGGCGGAGCGACTATCAATTTAACCAGCGGCATCGGTTCCCCAGCCCTCGCATTATTTACCTCACAATCCAATGGAAATTACGCTATAACTGCGCTGGCGGGCAATTACTCTCTCAATATATCTGCGCCAGGCTATATACCACATAACTATCCGCTCAATCTGAATGGTAATCTAACAAACCAAAATTATGGTCTGACCCCTGATTTCAACCCTGTTAAGGGTGCGTCCGTATGGAATCCCTCTCAGGGTTCAGGCATTCCAGGAGCTAAATCTGGAAATATTACAAACCAGATAAACTCAACCCAGTCAAAATATAACGGAGTTCCCCCATCCACAACCAATTATACTCCTTTCACACTGACATTAAAGTTTGTGAATATAACGAATTCGCCAATAAAGAATACTTCTTTTGCAATATATATTGAAGTAAACAGTTTGCTTTTCACATTGATAAATACTACCAACCAGACTGGTCAGTACAGTATTACCTTCAACTATGGGGGCACGTTTATTCTTGTGCCGGAAATGATACAATATTCAAACCCCGGAATTTATATTAATACAAGCAATTTCTCAACTAACACTCCATTTATTGTTAACATGTCACTCTTGAAACTCTTCCACTTGAATCTAACTCTTTACAATCCTTTCGGGGTGTATAATCAGTCTACCATATATCCAGACAACCTAACTTCTTATGGCTATGTATTACCAATACTCGCTGGAAGCAATTATACAAACGTCAACAACAATTACACACTTATGAATTTTTCACTTCCTAATGGCCTTTATAAGTTCAATTACATAAGCAGCCACTTCGTCCCGACAAATTTCACCGTTAACATTTCTGGTAAAAATATCAGCCCTTCTAAAACAATTAATCCATACGTGCTGAATCTGACCTGGAACACCTCTGTCATTTGGGGTTATAATATATCATCCAATACTGGAAAAATCTACTCGATTAATATGAACATGCCTGCCAACATTAGTCATGCGGTGATCTCGTTGACAGCAGGAAGTTTCACACTCAAAACTTATTTGGTAAATTACAGCAATAATAAATATGCGAATAACACCAACTTTACTTTGAATAAGACCAAATTCAATAACACTTTGCATTTTGCAATGACAAACGGTAGTTCCAACCTCAGTACAATATATGACTGGCACTCTTCAGGGATTTTATATGCGAACTATACATTTACTTCGGCTTCTAAATTGTACATTTCCCAAATTTATATCAATTTGAACCTAACGAATAATGAAACTACGCTATATGTGGATGGCGGAAATTACACCTCCAATGAAAATTATAGCAATCATTACTTCAATCTAACGAAATTTTTCCCATCAACATCCAAGGGAACGAGTTTATCTATAACGTCATATAATTACGAATTACCAAAACCTGCACCTTCCACAGCGAATATCACACTCAGATACTACACAACAACCTTAAAATCAGGGGTCGCATAAATGAGTTTACTATCTGGAAACAAAAAGGCTAAAAGCGTAAAATCGAATCGCACTAGGAAAGGAAAATTCATACGTGAGAATGTTGAAACCGTGGTTGAGGTCAAGACCGTTGGTGACATACCTCCTGCACTCGAAGCTAGAAAACTTATAGGGGAAGATAACATGGCAAAGGCCGCTACAGTTACATTCAAAGCTGCGAGAGATGACTATTCCAGATATTTTGGTTCAAAGGCAAACTCTTCTCTTGGCAACAGGCACTTTTTTATGAGCGAACTGGCAAGTTTCAAGATGAGGGTTCCCGACATCGGGTACGTTGACAGCTCAACTATGATCGAATCTCTTGATGAAATTAAAATTGAAGGAGAGGAACAGAAGAACAGAATCGGAGCATTCAGGAAGCTGATGATCTTTTATCTAAACTATTATGAAAAGGCAAGATTTGCCAAGGAAGCAGGATTTAGTGGGGAAGAGTTGATAGATCGCTTCTCAGAAATATACAATTATATGGATATAATGAGACTTTACTTCTCTGGTTATTCTGAAATAAGGGGGTGATTAGATGGCAGCAGGCGGGTCTTCAGTGATAACACAATTATTTGGGCAATTCTTGTCAAATATTCATAGCAATCCTCTTTTCCTACTGAGTTTTATTGTGCCTATAAGCCTCTTGATGGTAACATCCATGGCAATAAGAAGATCATCAAGAAAAACAAAAATTGACGGACCCCCTACGCTTGAACAGAAGAGGGAGAAATTCATAATCCCTAAGGATTTCTTTAACAGGGAAGTTGAAAGAGCCCAGCTGGACGATTACAACTATTTCCTGAAACCCATTTCTCAGGAGTTTTTGTCGCTGAAGGAATTTCACGATCGCTTCAAGGCACTGGAAAAAAAATACGTGAAATACTCCAATATGAGTAAATCCGCCAGTAAGAAACGGAAGAAGAACGGGTTAGAAGGCAGGAAAGCGACATTTAACGACATCCTGAACCTTTATAACAGGCTGCGGAGCTCCAAATTCAATGTTGTGGAATTTGAACAGGGTGAGGAAAGAATATTATGACAGAAACTGAATTTGTTGACGTTACAGATCTGAGGAACGGAGTAAGAAGAATAGAGAGATCGATTGGAAAAAGAGTTATCGGCTCAGAAAAGATTGTCAGATTTATGTTTATTTCCCTGTTGAGCAATAATCATATCCTTCTTGAGGGAGTTCCTGGCTTGGCAAAAACCATGCTTGCCAGTGAATTTGCCACAAATCTGTGCATGGATTTCAAGAGGATTCAATTTACTCCCGATATGCTGCCCACAGACATAACCGGAACGATGGTGTTCAACCTGGAGGCAAGGAAGCTGGAATTCAGAAAAGGGCCCATTTTCGCAAATGTGTTGCTCGCTGATGAAATAAACAGAACCCCTGCCAAGGTTCAGTCGGCGCTGCTTGAAGGCATGGAAGAAAAAAAGGTATCGGTCGGCGGAGATGATTACAGTCTTCCACAGCCATTCCTCGTGATAGCCACACAAAATCCCATTGAACAGGAGGGTACATACCCACTTGCGGAAGCGCTAGTAGACAGGTTCCTGTTCAGATCAATACTCACCTATCCTTCAAGAGAACAGGAGATGGGTATCCTGAAATCACTATCGGTTCCCCGGGATGAAGTTGATAACTCTATTGACGCAAACAGGATATTAAGCCTGAGATCTGAAGTGTCAAAGGTTTATGCAAGTGAGGAAATAATAACCTATATTGTCGACACTATCCGCAAAACAAGGGAACACGACCTCATTCTGGTAGGTGCCAGCCCGAGAACCTCAGCAAAGTATCTAATGGCTGCAAAGGCAAATGCTATGCTCAACGGCAGGGACTATGTCATTCCTGAAGATATTAGATATTTATCAAGGGAACTCTTGAACCACAGACTTATACTCAGGCCAGAGGCGCTCCTCGATGGAGGTGGAGATGCCTACGGAGTTGTAACACGAGTAATAGATAGCGTGATGTCACAGGTAGAGTCTCCAAAATGATAAAGAAGTCAGGATTCGCGATTCTGTCTGCAGTAACTTATTCGGTTCTGGAAGCAATAATTTTTGGGTACAGCTACTTCATAATTTTTGCACTTATACTTTTCTTTGTACTGGCATCCGATATCATAATATTTAACAAAGGCGCTGGAAGGGACCTTTTCCGGATCAAAACTGAGAGAAGAATGCTAAATCCCAACGGACGCAAGTACATGAAAAAAGAGATCGAATTATTTTTCACGAATCCCACTAAAAAAGTCATAACGTTCCATTATTACGACACCCTTTCTGATGTATTCAGGATTGACGGCGACTACGATGGCGATATCTCTCTTGCACCGGGAGAAAGAAGGAGGATAACCTATGAAATTGCTTCAATTGCTATCGGGAAATACCAGATCGGTCCCCTGATCTTATTTGCCCAGGACCCTATGAAGCTGTGCATAACTCGTGCCATTATAGAGATAATTGACGAAGTGAAGATAGGTCCTTCCTATGCTGATATACATACTCAGAGAAGTGAACGTCTGAGTAATTTCCTGTTCACTGTGGGAATACATCACTCAAAGAAGAGTGGGCAGGGTTACGATTTCTACGGAATTAGGCAATACGTGGAATCTGACGATTTCAGGTACATCGCGTGGAACCGGTACGGTGCCGTAGATCTGGACGATCTTTATATTAAGCAGATGGAGGAAGAAAAACAGATAGACACATACTTCGTAATAGACTACGGCGATGGAGTCAACCAGGGAACACCTGACGGCAAGATGTACGACAGGATTGTGTCAACAGTTCTGAATGCAGCTTACGCAATAATAAAGAACAGGGATGGAGTAGGCTTCCAGATAGTTTCTTCGGACATTGACATATTCATCCCTGCGCAGAAGTCGGAAGAGCCGATTAAAAAACTCGAAAAGATAGTTTCAGAGATAAGGCCATCCGGCGAATTCCGAATGGATCACGCAGCTGATATGATCAGGAAAAGGGTTAAGAAAAATGCAGTGGTCTTTATAATCACTCCATTCGTGTTTCCCGAGAATTTCACCGCGGTCATAGGCAAAACTTTTAACACGGGAAGATCAACCTACCTCTTCATATTAGATCCCTATGACTTTGTCGAGAAAAGAGAAGACATGATATACAAAAAACTCATACACAGCTCAGAGCTGAAAGAGAGAAGATATCTGGGATCAGTGACGAAATTCTTCAACGGTATAGGCATGAAAGCAGTTGTTGCCAGGGACAAAGATCTTCTGGTCAGGGTAATGGCTGAATACAGGTATGCAAGGATGCTTAACCTGGGGAGCTAAACATGGAAATTGTGGGTGAACGCATATCGATAAACATTGCGATCCTTCTCCCATCGTTCATTCTTATACTTTATGTTGTTCCGCACATTCTTGGCGTAGTATACTTAGTTCCATTCTTCATTATTTCATTCCTGCCTCTGATAAAACGATTCTTACCTAAAAATATTGCGGACTTGGTATATCCGCTGTCGGCAATATTCATTCTCCTGTTGTTCCTGTTCAACCTGCTGGTACTTTCCCGTGCAGTCAACGTAAACCGTTTTACAGCTATCTTCGTAATACCTCTTACTGTTGAGACAATGATCACGCTCTCTATAGCCATGAGCATCGCTGCTGCAATCGAAGGAGTATTCTCAACGAGCCTGGCAAAAACAATAGCGGCACTGTCGTTTTCGCTGTTGCCACTCATGGATCAGGTATTTGTACTGTATCTTGTCAACGTGTTTGGATACACATATCTTCATGCCTACTTCGAGGCGTACACAATGCAGGAGGTATCTCTTATTGCCCTTGTATTTACGGGTTCGACAAATATATTCGGAGCCAGATTCCCCCCTCCTCTGGCAGCCTATTCATTTCCAATTGATCCAGTGATGCTCGTATCAATGATCATATCCATAATCGGGGTTCTTTCGTACTTTGTGATCGTCAAGGAAAAGAAACTGCGATCAGAAGTTATTTCAGGACTGTCCTCAGCAGTTTTCACAGGAGGAATTATCGGTCTTATCGTCTTCTATGCCGTACGAATCACTTCTTCCTCCGGGCTTGAACTGCTGGTGGCCGCCATAGCACTGGTGGTTACAATGGCATATGCCTCGAGAAGTTCACCCGACAGGCTAAATAAAAAGAGAAACAAGAGGAAAATAAAGGATGACTGGTAGTTTTAATTATTGCTTAACAATTATTGGTGTGTGTCATCCTTATTCATTCACGACGCCATAATTGTAACTCAGAACTCCGCCAGAGAGGTTTTACGTGGAAACATTCTTGTTCGAGACGGGAAAATAGAATCTGTGGGAAAAGAACACATGGATGCTGATTCCACGGTAGAGGCAGGAGGAAAGATAGCAATTCCTGGGCTCATAAATACTCATTGCCATGTGGCCATGACACATCTCAGGGGGAAGCTGGATGATATCTCACTGGAAAAATTTCTTGAACGCACTTTCAAGCTTGATTCCGAAAGGAGCAACGCAGGAATCTACAACTCTTCGCTCCTAGGAATGTACGAAATGCTGGATTCCGGAATCACCTCTTTCGTTGATCTTTATTACTCGGAAGAAGTGATAGCAAAGGCAGTCAGGGAGTCCGGAATTCGTGGCTTCCTCTCCTGGGTCACTCTTGATGAAGATAAAACAACACAGAAAGGTTCCCCGTTGAAGAATGCCGAGAGATTCATTTCCAATTTCAGGAATGATGAACTGGTTATTCCTTCAGTTGGAATCCAGGGAGTTTATGCGGCCGGGGATGAGGTATATCTTGGTGCAAAAGAGCTTGCGGAGAAAAAAGATACCATCATACATGGCCATCTTGCCGAGACAAGGGAAGAAGTGTATAATTTCCTTAACCAGCATAACGGGGTGAGGCCAACCGAGCATCTGGAGAAGATCGGTTTCCTGAATCCTCGATTCCTGGCTGCACACGGCGTCTGGAACACGTTGCACGAAGTCAGACTTATGGGGAAGAATGGGGTTAAACTGTCATGGAATCCTGTGAGCAACGCGAAACTGGGTATAGGTGGTATGGCTCCAGTACCAGAATATCTTGCCAATGGGGTTTCCGTAAGTATAGGATCCGACAGTTGCGGAAGCAACAACACTCAGGACGTTTTTCAGGGAATGAAATTCGGTTCCATATGGGTAAAAAGCGACAGATGGAACCCGGCAATAACAAACGCTCAGGCAATATTGGATATGGCTACTGTAAACGCAGCGGCATCTCTCAACAGGCCAGATCTAGGATCGCTGGAGCCAGGGAAATCGGCAGACATTGTTCTTCTGGATACTAGAACTCCAAGACTAATGCTTACGGACGAAATCACTGCTGTATCAAATATCGTTTATTCAGCCGATGCCTCGTGTGTCTCGGACGTTATTGTCAACGGGAGATTGATCAAATCTGATGGCCATCTGGCGAAATTCAATAGCAAAGATTTTCAGGATGCGGAGTTCGTTTAATTTCAAACTTGAAAAGTTTACTATCTTTTTTTCATAGAAAATATATAATGAGTGAAATCATTAGGGTGAGACAGATATGAGTTGGCAGGAAGCCGAAGTTAGGGAACTTAAAGTTGGTAGATACATGCTTGTAGACGATGCACCATGCAAGTTAGTCGAAATTACAATGTCTAAACCAGGCAAACATGGAGAGGCTAAAGCCCGTATTGTCGCAATTGGTGTATTTGACGGTCAGAAAAGGAGCGTCGTTTTTCCGGTAAAACACAAAGTTAAGGTTCCAATTATTGAAAAGAAGAATGCCCAGGTTCTTTCGTTAGCCAATAAGGAAGTACAGTTAATGGATTCTGAGACTTTCGAGACTTTCGTTGTACAGGTTGATCAGGAAGAGGTGGCCAGGATCAAGCCGGGTACGGAGGTGTCATATTGGGAAGCGATGGGCGTCAGGAAAATAATGTTTCAGAACTGACTAACCTTTTCTCTCTCAGGAAGATTGCGGACGCGACTTCCGGGTTTGACGAATCCAGGTACGTGATTTTCGGCGTCCCTTTTGATGGTACATCAAGCTTCAGACGAGGTTCAAGACTTGCTCCTGATACAATAAGGCTGGCTTACGATAACCTTGAATCTTACGAGTTCCATTACGGGGTGAATTTCAGCGATATACCGATCTGTGATCTGGGAAATCTGTCTGTGGGAGAGGATGTTTCCGAGGTCATTGATGATATTGAAATTGCTTCAAGAGCTATAGTTTCTCGCGGAAAGATCCCGATTATGCTTGGAGGCGAACATTCGCTTACTGTTGGGGTAGTAAGAAACTTCAGTGACTGCTCCATGATCATAATTGACGCCCATTCCGATTTCCGGGAGGAGTACATGGGAAACAGGTTCAATCATGCATGCATAACGAGACGGTCGCTGGACATTCTCGGGCCAGGCAGGATAGTTTCACTGGGCACTAGATCAGTATCAATGGAAGAACGAGAATCACTCCAGTGGAAAGACGTGAGATTTGTCAGTGCTAACGAAGTAAGGGAAAAGGGCATAGATAAAGTGATAAATGAACTGGACAGTCTTGGAATGCAGAAGATATATTTTTCCATAGACATGGACGGCATTGATCCCTCCGAAGCACCGGGCGTTGGAACTCCAGAGCCTTACGGGATTCATGCTACCGATGTAAGGGCCTTAATCAATCACTTTGCAAAAAAAATCGTGGGCTTTGATATAGTTGAGATGACTCCAGTGTATGACAACGGCAACACCTCCATGTTAGCTGCGAAATTGGTCCAGGACTTCATTGGAAGCAAAGAGAAACCTCGTTAAATTCAAAATTACTCTATTATACACGCATTCAGTGATTATACATCGTGGCGTCTTTCCACGATGTTAAAAAAATTATAGACCCAGTTTGCCGGCCAGTTCTTTTCCCTTTGCGATTTCAATGTGGCACGGTGTAGGGAGTTTTATAGATGCCTTATGCAGGGCATTTCTCAAAATAATTGCTTTGTCTGGCGTGGTTTTTCCAACCATTATGATATCATTGGCCTTTATTCTCGCCGCAGTGCCTACAGGTCTTCCAAAGGCAGCTCTCATACCGCTGGAAATTCTATCTGCACCAGCCCCTGTTGCCATTTTGTGCTCCCTGAGGACCTGATGAGGATAAGGTCTTATTTGAAGATAGTAATTATCCGGACTTGACCCTTCAAGCATTTTCCTGTTAACAGATACCCTGGCAGCTTCAAGAGCCACATGCCTGACCTGGCAGGATTCGTTAGCTATCAGCCGTAATTCAATCTCAAAATCTCGTTTCTGATTTCCCTGAACGAACGTGGTAATCTTAGGATAGGGGACTCCTCCCATGAACTCTCTTCTAGTATAGGCGGGTCCTGAAATTTTTGTGTACATTCTTGCCGGTTTTGTAACCATGGAAATTCCATTCGAGAGCCATTATGAATATAAAAACTAAACGTTAGTGCTAGTTCAGTCGAAATTGCGGGGTTGCAATTATTGGTCAATACCAACTTTACCCGTATTCTTAATTTATAGCATTACTATAAACATTATATTTATGGTAACAATTTCCTGATATGGAAAAAAAGAAGCTCATAGACGTTACGCACATATCATCAAGAGGATCGTCCTTTCGAATCACGCTACCCAGAAGGGTAATCAATAGACTTAACCTCACGGAAGACGACATAATCGCCTTTTATGATGACGACGGTGTAAAGATCGATAAAATTCAATGATCCAATTCATATTACGGGCCGGATGTTATCAATAATTCGTTCGGATTGCAAAACCAATGAGAAGTAAAAAGCTTTGGTGAATCCCTCAGTCTGTTATGAATAGAAATCCAAGAAGCATTCAGGTTTTGTTAACCCTTCTAAATTCTATGGATATATTCATCTCTCCGGTGGCGTCTTTTTCAAGCTCTTTTCCACATCTTGCACACTTCAGACCCATGTCGTCCTTCACGTGAAAAACGGTATGTCCACAGTCAGAGCAGTTACTTCTGATGAATGGTTCCATTCTTGGTATCTTTCTCTTCTTCACTTTCTCAGGTTCAATATTTTGGCGATCCTGACTGGGGAGATATTTGGGCAGACTCATTCCAATCTGTACAGCAGAATACATTCCCAGGAAACCCAGGTAAAATAAGAATATTGGCAGAATATTGCTTAAGATTGCATTTCCGGATATTAGTGTGGCTGTCACATTTGTAATTGAGACGGTGAAGTTAGTAAGAAATGCCTTTAAAAAACCGAACCGGACAAAAATGAAGTTAAGCATAAAAAATGTGACAAAATCTGATAAGAAATTAAGAACGGGACCACCAGCAATCAGGCTCACAGTAGCTGAGATCACGCCTGATATAAGGAAAGTTTCTCTAATACCAACCTCAGGAGAAAGAACAGTTTTTCTATTCAGTTTACCAGTGAATAGCAGAAGTAACAGGATGGCTACTGTAATTGGTAAAAGCTGGAAGATAAAACTCTGGAAAAAAGTTTCGAATACAAAAACAAAGTTCTGAATTGCGACAGGTTCGTTAAAAGGGAATCCGGTGCCAAATGTCGGGACAAAATATGCAATAATCTCCGTGAGAATGATCTGAACAAGTATGAAAATCATCAGGTAATGAAAATATTCCATGTTTTTTGTTTCCTGAAATCCAATTGAGATGTTCTGCCTGTGAACAAACAACGAAAAGATGGAAACCAGGAGTGTGAGTAGTGTTAATGCAATGAAAAGATAAAATAGATCGGGAGTGAGGGAGAACCCGGGGATACCGGTAAGCTGAGAGCCCAGGGCAATAGCTGAATTCATTGCATCCAAAGTTCCTGGAATAAGGTATGCAAACGTGATCAGCGACATTGTGATCAAAGCAATTCCAGAATAGCGTATTATCCGGTCTCCGGTGAGAACATTCTTTCCATTATCAGTCATTTGCTGGGCTCCATTAATCTACTTCAGGGTAATGTTAATCCTTCTGCTGATCTTACCCTTTACGAGGTTTGTCTTATACTCGACAAGTCCTATTTCTCTTGTGTTCTTAACGTTAGTTCCAAACTCCATCTGGTCAGGAATACCATCAATCTTCAATACACGGATCTGGTCAAAATCAGGCACCCTTCCCTTGCAGATTTTCATCATCTGTTCTTCCTTGAGAAACTCATCCCGGGGCGTGTTCGTGAATTTTACCTCTTTACTTTCCTGAGCCATCTTATTTACAACTCTGAAGAGTTCGTCCACATTTTCCTGGGTTATCTCGTCCATTTCGAGATCGAACCATGCCTGGTCGTCATAGGTCTGGTTGATTCTGGTTGTCGATCCGAACAGTTGGAACGCCACACCGCTGATCATCTTTAGCGCAGTCCTGAATCTCATGTGTAAATATCGCACGTCCCAGTCGATGATTTGCTGAACTTTTTTTCCATCTATGTCATCCGGGAATGTATCGTGCGACATGAGATGAACACTGTCACCGTCAGACCATGCATCAACAATGGTATATTCCTTGCCGTCGATTTTAACTTTCCCGCGGTCATTAGGTTGTCCTTCTCCTGTTGGATAGAATATTGATTGATCAATGACTAAATCCGTAAATTCGTGCCACAACGCAGTGCTTTCACACTCTTTCTGGTACTGGTCGTCGAGATAAAGAAGCTTTGTTTCCATCTGTTCTTGAATGCTCTGCCGTATTTATTTTTGATTACGCTTCCAGTCAAGGTTACAGAAAACGAAAAAAGGTATCCATAGGGAAATAACTATAAGATTAGATGTAACATACACGCTTTGTGGTTACGGACGAACTCAGCTATCTTTATGGGTTGGCTAGGGAAGGTATAAAACTTGACTTATCTGTTATGAGGGAATTCTCAGGCATTCTGGGGAATCCTGAACAGAAATTCCGGGCATTCCATGTTGCCGGTACAAATGGTAAAGGTTCGACTTCCGCTTATATATATAACATTTTAATGAAGAAATACTCGAGCGGTCTCTACACCTCTCCACACCTGATCAAATTCAATGAACGAATACTCATGAACAGGGAACTGATAAAAGATCAGGAAATAGAAGATTTCGTCGCAAAAAACAGGTCTGTTATGACTTCAATGGCGGAATCAAACAGGAATCCAACTTTTTTCGAGACCACAACTATGCTTGCATTTACACATTTTGCTGATAGTGGTGCCCAGTATGCAAGCATTGAAGTTGGACTTGGAGGCAGGCTGGATGCAACAAACATAGTGAACCCCGAAGTCAGCATCATAACGCAGATAGGATACGAACATTTCGATAAACTGGGTTGTTCTCTGACTTCGATAGCTATGGAGAAGGGCGGCATAATTAAACCAGATGTCCCGGTAGTCCTCGGAGACACAAAACCGGAAGTCGTAAATACAATCCGCAAACTTGCAGAAGTGAGGCAGTCAAAATTCATTCACGTACCTGCGAACTGTGAAATCACTGACCTGTCCAGTGATCTGGCAGGAACATCTTTCGTCTTGAAGACTCCAAAAAAGGAGTACAAGCTCAAGACATCATTGATCGGCAATTTCCAGCCTAGAAATGCGGCAGCTGCAGTTCTCGCATTAGAGAATTCCAGTGCGGACAAAATAATGAAACGTGACATTGAAACTGGAATCAAGAACACTCGCTGGCCTGGCAGAATGGAAATTATTCGAAACGATCCAAAGGTAATGGTAGATTGCGCCCATAATCCCCCTGCGGCTAACGCTTTGAAGAATTCGCTGAGCGAATATAATTTCCCGAATCCGTTGCTTGTCATCGGGATACTTTCTGACAAGGATTCTTATTCTTACCTCCACGCCATAAGGGGTATTTCTGACAGAGTGATATTTACTTCACCAAATGAGCCGTTGAGGGCTATACCGCCTGAGAAACTGGCATCCATGTCGTCTGGACTGTTTAGGGAATCTGCGGTGATAAATGATCCTATCGAGGCTTATGAAAAGGCAATTTCAACTTCTGATCTTGTACTGGTAACCGGTTCAATGTACCTCGTGGGAGCGATTATGGAGCATGAAGGAAAGGCGGTCATGCCTTTCCATAATGATTAACCTTTTGATCAGGTATTTGGTTCTCCGGATGGTCAAAAAAGCTTTTAGTACTAATTAGAGCTATGTCTTTCTTACCGGTAATTAACCATGAATTTATTCACTAAGTATTCTCGGATTTCAAATATTTTAGAGGGAGACCTTGAACATTTGAGTGGATCATACGTTCCTGATTCTTTTCCACACAGGGAAACTGAAATAGATCATATTGTGAGGGTCCTGAGCAGTATTTTACGGCATACAAGACCTTCCAACATCCTTATCTATGGAAAGACAGGCACCGGTAAAACTTCCACGACCCATTATGTTACGAAGATGCTGAGTGAAGCTTCCTCTGATGGAGTAAAGGTATGCTATGTGAACTGCCAGGTCTACGACTCACCATATTCAATACTCATAACTATTGTGAACACGCTAAGTGAGAGCGAATCCGATATGATTCCCCCACTGGGCTGGCCGCTTGACAGGATATACTCAGAGCTCATATCCCGGATCAACAGGCGCAAGGGTTTTTATCTCCTTGTCCTGGACGAAGTGGACAAACTTATCGAAAAGAATGGGGGGGATTCACTTTATGTAATTCTCAAGGTACTAGACGATTCAACGGTTTCCCGTACTTCATTGATAGGT
Organism: Thermoplasmatota archaeon; assembly: GCA_023488885.1. GTDB lineage: Archaea > Thermoplasmatota > Thermoplasmata > Thermoplasmatales > Thermoplasmataceae > JAJZOM01. Next base: position 24,025 of record JAMDDH010000002.1, read on the forward strand.
ATAACCAACGACGCAGGATTTCTCGATGGACTTGAGCCAAGGGTAAGGAGTAGGATGAATCAGGAGAGTGTGCTCTTCACACCTTACAATGCTTCAGATCTTAGAGACATAATTTCGTTCAGGCTTAATGGTGTCGTCAAGAAAAACACTGTGACAGAATCCGCGGTGAATCTATGCGCTGCCATAGGGGCTCAGGAACATGGGGACGCAAGAAAAGCTCTTGACCTCATGCGAATTGCTATAGAAATCGCTCTAAGGGAAGGACGGGAGCAAATAACCGATGAGGAGATCTATCAGGCGAGAGATAAATTTGAGATGGATGTTGTGAAGGAGGCGATAAAAACCCTCCCACTGCAGAGTAAGATCGTTATGCTGAGTTCCGTGGTAACTCAGGAGCTCAACAGCAAGCTCATGGTAACAGGAGAAATTTTTGCGAACTATAGGAATATCTGTGCAGAACTAGGTTTTATGCCGCTGACTTCCCGCAGAGTAAGTGACATCCTTTCAGAACTTGAAGATTTTGGTCTTCTCTCCGCAACAACAAAGAGCATGGGCCGTTATGGACGGACCAGGTTCATCAGCGTCATGGGCCAGCTTGACCTTTTCAAGAAGTACATCCTGGAAGATGAGAATCTGTCAATGTTTCGCGGTTCAAAAGTCACACGTCAGTCCAGATTTGAAAATGTGGTAGACAGTCGGAAACAGGAAAACGGAAACCTTGAAAAACGCTTATCCGAGATCGCGGATTCTGAGATTCAAAAAGATTAGTTTTTCAACGACCATCCCCCATAGAAACTCCGACCTTCAGGGAGGAGAGGAATTGCGACACCCTTAAATATCGATAAAATGTATCTATATTGTGCTTAAGACCCTTCAGATCAAGCTGCTTCCCAATGATGCACAGAGAGAAGCACTGATCGATACGTTCGTCCAGTTCAACGGAGCATGCAATTTCGTGTCCGGGATCGCCTTTGAGAGGAGGCTTTTCAATAAGGTATTTCTCCAGCGGATTGTCTATAGAGACATCAGGGAAAGATTTGGGCTTGCCTCCCAGCTTGCCGTCAGGGTCATTGCGAAGGTTGTTGAAACCTATAAGACTGACAAAACAGTCTTCCATGAATTCAGGGATTATGGATCCATTGTCTACGATCCACGAATCATGAGCTTCAAGGGTCTCGATCAAGTCAGCATCAACACCGTTCATGGCAGGATTCGCATACCCATTACCATCGGGAAATATGGTAAGATACCGTTCCAGAGAATAAGAGGGCAGTGCGATCTTATCCGGAAGAATAAGATATTCTATATCATGGTCGCCATTGATGTGCCAGACGAACCGGCAATCAAGCCGAAAGACATCATTGGCGTCGATATGGGCATCGAAAACATCGCAGTTGATTCCACTGGCAAATACTATTCCGGCGATGATATCAGGGAAGTAAGAGAACGAAATGCTGATCTCAGGGACAGGCTCCAATATGTCGGAACCAAATCTGCAAAAAAACATTTGAAAAAACTCTCCGGAAAGGAAAGCAGATTTGCCAGAAACACCAACCACACCATATTGAAGGAGATCGTTCAGAAAGCCAGAGGCACCTCCTCCGCAATAGCCATTGAGGACCTAAGTGGCATCCGGAAGAGGACAACTGTCAGGAAAGGCAATCGATATATCCATAACTCGTGGGCATTCTACCAGCTCAGGTTGTTCATCGAGTACAAAGCCAGGGAGGCTGGCATTCCCGTTATTGTGGTCGACCCACACAACACCAGCAGGGAGTGTCCGGAATGCCACACCATCGACAGAGGGAACAGACCTGAACGATCCAAATTTAAATGTATTTCCTGTGGACTTGAGGGAGAAGCGGATTTCATCGCTTCCCTCAATATCAGGAACAGGGCTGCTGTCAACCAGCCTATTGTGACGGGTGCTATTTTTGATCATTCGATCCTCCCAGTTGCAAGCTCCAAAGCTTTAGCGAGGAGTTGTTGACCTTGGGAAGATGAAACACATATCGTCTACTACATTGATGAGATTAAGATCATACTTTTTTGCGAAATCAATAGGTGCTTCAGTCCAGTCAAAGTTGTCAACGACAATAAGGAATTTCTTCCGGAGATTTGCATAAGCTGTCTCCAGCTCAAAGGTAACATGATCATACGTATGTTCCGAATCATGGAAGAACACGTCAAATGGCCCAAAATAGCTAAGCTTTCCATTCAGTGTCTTTTTGGTATCGCCAAGAACCAGGGTCCAGCGATCTTTTACATCTTCAGGCACAAGGAACCCAACGGGACGATCCTCAGATTCACCATATTTTATTCCGAGATCGAAGCTGAAAAGCTTTCCTCGAAATGGCTTAGAAGCCTCCAGAATAGCTGTAGTTGTGCTCCCCGGCCCGACTCCAGTTTCCGCTATAAACGGTCCTCGCATCGTGTGCACTCCTGCATACAGCCACCCCAGTTCATTGTACGAAACTTGCCAGTAGTTTGATTCTCCAAGCCTCTCGTGTACGTATTCAATTACTTTCTGAGCACTGTTGAAAGCGTTGTTCATTTCCTGCGGAGAGCATTCAAGATACTCCAGCAGGGTTTCTTTTCCCGTCAAATCTGGTTTTATTATCAACCTGACACCTGTCAAATGAATTGCGGCAAATACATTAACTTTAATCCATGATTCTGATAACTGGACACCTGAGGGACTCACTTTGAATTTTTTTCTCGTTGCTTTTCTGGGTATTCTTCTGGGTATCTCTCTTGCAGGGCCTCCCGGTCCGGTTACCGCTATAATGGTTGAACGCTCCACGAAATCAGTTTTGAGGGGTATTTCTGTGGGACTTGGTGCAATGACAGCCGATTTCATACTCATGGTCGCCATTCTCCTTTTCGGAACCGCTTTAGATATTTCACGTTTCAACTATTATATATATGCCCTCGGTGCAGTGTTCTTTATCTATCTTGCTTATGGTATAGCAACCAGTAAGCCTCAGGAATCATACGCAGAAATCAGGTCGTCAGGTTACATTGCAGGCCTCTCCATCGGGTTGATCAACCCATTGCAGGTAGGGTGGTGGCTGACGGCAGGCTTGAGTGTATTCCAGATGTTCGGCATAACTCCGTTGATTTTCCTTTTTGTGGGCATAATAATCTGGGTAGTTTTTCTCACTGTAATGGTTTATGCTGCGTCCGCAAGGTATGGAGATAAGGTTCGGCTGGGTGTAAAAATATTCAGCGTTGCTTCGCTTTCATTTTTTGGAATACTCTTTCTGTATCTATCGCTGATCGGAATCCTTCATTAAAAATGTGGGTAAAATCAATAAATGATTTTATCCTCAAAGGTTTTGTACGGGTCTATTGGAGTATAACCATCGCTTCCAGATATTAGTTGAGTTGCCGGAGGGTTACTCAGGTATCCGGGCACGTATTCGTTAAGTCTCTTAGTAAAGCTTGGTATTGTCCTGTTATCGTAGAATATTCCTGTAGGAATCCTGTCTCCCCATTCCAGACCCCTTTCATATGCTTTCTGGAATTTCTCAGTTGCCTGGTTCTCATTTCCTGAATTTATTACCGGGTCCCACGATTTATCATCCTCAAGCTTGTATACTCTCTGTTTGTACCATTCCATTGTATTTATGTTGTTGTAGGTCGGACAAGGCTGCAGAACATCGACGAGAGATGACCCTTCATGCAGTATTGCAGTTTTCAGGATCTCTTTCAGCTGCTTCATATCGAATGAAAAGCCACGGGCAACAAACGAATAACCTGAAGAAAGTGCAAGAGTAATCGGGTTTACCTTGCCAAATATATTTGCCCTGGTCAGACCCTTGGTCTTTTCGCCAAGTTCCATTGTGGGGGCAGCCTGACCCTTAGTGAGACCATAAACCTCATTATCATAGAGAATAAGCGTTAATCCGGTATTTCTTCTCCCCTCCGCGACAAAATGTCCTGCACCTATTCCTAGCATGTCTCCGTCTCCGCTAGGGATGATTACCTTCAACTTCGGGTTGGAAAGCTTGACACCTGTTGCAAATGGGATAGATCTTCCATGAAGTGTGTGCACTCCACCTATGTTGAGATAATGTGGTGTCTTGCCGGAACATCCTATTCCAGATACGGCCACTACATCCGTGGGCCCCAGATTCAGTTCAGACAGTGCCTGGGTGATGGAAGTCAGAATACCAAAATCACCACATCCAGGGCACCAGTCAACAGCGATATTGCTTTTGAAATTATGTACCATTTTCTAGCACCTCTATAACAGTCTTTGTTTTGTCAGACATTATTTGTTTGGCGGCTTTCAGGAGTTCATCCTCGGTCATGTGCCTGCCGTTGTATTTCAGTATTGCTTTTTCAATTTCTATTCCGGTATTCAGTTTAATCACTCTAGCAGCCTGGGCGAGTATGTTGCTTTCCACGTCAACCACAAGTTTTGCATTGCTCAGTACACTTTTTACAAACTCTGAAGGGAACGGTTCGAACATTCTCAGGTAAAGCAGATTTGCTTTTACTCCCTCCTCTCTGAGATCTTCTATAACGTCAAGAAGAGGTCCTTTCTGGCTTCCCCATGTCACAAATGTGATATCTGCATTTTTCTCACCGTAGAGAATAGCCATATCACTCTGCGGTATCTCTGCAAGGGCGGTTTCCAGCTTCTTGAATCTTTTCCTCATCTGTCTGTCCCTGATTTCCGGGTCTTCAGTAACATGGCCAACTTCATCGTGTTCATCCCCGGTCATCCAGAATATGTCCTGACCGAGAAATCCTATCTCGGAGATACCGTTTTCCGTGTCAAGGCTATACCTCTTGAAGTCAAATCTGGTCTCAGACCTGAGCGTCTGAGGTACCTGAACTCTCTTCACATCAATGTCCGGCACAAAGTCAGAGGTGTTAGCGAGATTCTTGTCGATCAGGTGAATAACAGGAAGCTGGTACCTGTGAGCATAATTCAATGCTTTCATTGCGTCGTATAAGCATTCTTCAACATCTCCTGAAGAGATCACAATTCTCGGAAACTCACCGTGTCCTGTATTCAGTGCGAACAGTAAGTCAGACTGCCCGTTTCTTGTTGGCAATCCAGTACTTGGACCTCCTCTCTGATACAACGTAATAACGATAGGAACTTCATCCATTCCAGCAAAGGATATGCCCTCAGCCATGAGTGAAAAACCGGGTCCGCTGGTCGCTGTAGATGAACGTGATCCTGTAAGTGCTGCTCCCATTGCCATTGTAATAGCGGAGATTTCGTCCTCGGTTTGAACAACTACGACTCCACCCTCCTTCAGTCTCTTCATTTCCTTATCTATTAACTGAAGGTGCTCATGTTCTTCCATTATGGAACTCTCGTCGCTAGCAGGTGTTATTGGGTAATATGTCTGGAACCTCAGTCCACCCATTATCTTTCCGATGGCTGAACCGTCATTACCTGTCATAAGGAATCTCTTCTTCTTTGGAAGAACTTTCAGTGGTGTTCCGGCAATGTTATTGCTGGAAGCAAATTTGTAGGCTGCTTCAACGACTTTAACGTTTTCCTCAACAACTTTCTGCTTGTTTGAAAAAACCTGTTTTATCGCTTCATCAGCAAATTTCCTGTCCAGTCCTGCAATGGATAACGTTACGGCGGAACCAAGCGTATTAAAATAACGTGCGGCAGGGCCATCATCTATGGCACCAGTCACGACATCGCTGAACGGGATAGCTATTGGTATCCCGCCTCTCTTCTTCATATACTCAAGGGCTCCATTGACGTTGTTAGGAAGTTTTTCGGAATCAAGTTTTTCCTTAATTCTTATGGAGGTGTCTCTCATTATTAACCTGGCCTGAGCCAGATCAGAGGTCTCAAAAGATTTGTCGTAAATTATTTTTGTGCCGGGACCAACATCTTCAAGATGTTCAAAAATTGTGTCCGGATCGAGTGCAACAAGGATATCAACGGGATACTTGAGGGATCGAGGCCTTTCTTCTTTCACCCTAAGGTGATTGTAGCTATGCCTTCCTTTTATGTTTGAATGGTACTCTCTCACACCAAAGACGTTATATCCAGCTTCTGCAAATGCCCGATTTATCATGTTGGAAGAGGTATCGATACCCCCTCCCTGCGGGCCGCCGATAGTCAAGCTTATGTCCATATGGTTATCCGCTACGGATTGTATTCCAATTAAAATATTTTGTTAGAAGATGCAAGCGAAATTCTCATGTTGTAGTAATTACTCATTTGCTATTGACAGCTGTCAACTATTCCGTCATTCTGACGGTTTTGAGTACATTTCTTGATGCAACAATAAACATGAGGGGTGCGACAACCTCAAGAAAATTTGCACCAATAGAAGACCCTATTATTCCAATAATTATGCCAACTATGATTGCATATTTAATCAGATGTTCATTCAATCCTTTGGAAATTCTCAAAAGGCCAATAAGCAGCCCAACAAGTCCCAAAATAATGAACAATATCCCTATTGCTCCAAGGATCAGGCCAGGAAGGAACTGATACAGCAGGCTTATGGCAGAAGCAGATCCTGGCGGGTAGGTGGTAAATTTCTGTAAATTGGACAGAGACGGATAAAAAAACAGGAATACACCAAGCAGAATCAGGTCTCCCAGCCCAAGCAATATGATTAAAATGGCAGGAGTATGCAATTTCCTGAATCTGGTCGAAACTGCAAGCATACCTCTTGCAAGCCATAAAGATGCAATAGATGCAGGAATTAATTCCCAAGTGGAGATAATGTAAAACATCTCCGTAGGAATCACCCCATATGTGTAAACGTATACTGAATTTAGAACAGAAGCAGATAATGAAATTATAAAAATAATCGACGAGATTAACAAAGCCCTCGCCAATATCACTTTCTCAACGACTGGCTCCTGTTCGATCTTTTCATACGAAACCGGTGCAGGTTCTCTGAACTCAACCTGGTGATGACAAGAAGGGCAGTAGAACTCGTCTTTAGCGACCTGGTAACCGCAATTAGGGCAGTTGAAATAGTTATTTCTTTCCAAGACCTATCTCTCGCAAACTTTCAAAGCAATAACTGTATTTTATGCTTTGCAGTCTTGAAAGAAGTTTTTTAACCATTTCGCTCTGACCGGTTATGTACGCAATATATCTCCTTAAGAAGAGTGACAGGGTAATTGTCGACAACTTATTGTCTGACGATCTTCTCGGGAGGCAGACTATAACACAGAAAGACGGTAGCAATTTCTCTGTCGGAGATGAAAACCTCATAATTCTGTATGAGGGTTCAGAAGAGGGAAACGCCAAAATTAAGCAACTCTTCTCAGAGAAAATGAAAGCATTGGATTCCAAGGCCTCCAAGGAAATTTATGATAAGATCAAGGAAGAGGACGCACGCGCAGAAGGCGGACTGGGTTTCCTATTCGGATAGTTTGAAGTGTTTCGTATGATAGTTGTCACCGGAATGCCGGGTGCAGGTAAAGACGAATTCGTACAGATCGCCAAGTCATTTGGAATGAAAGACGTCCACATGGGAGATACCGTGAAAACTTATGCCAAAAGAACCGGAGTGAATATGACAGACAGGGATATAGGAAGCTTTGCCACTGTCGAAAGGAAGAACTTTGGCATGGATATCTGGGCAAAAAGAACGGGAGAATCAATCAGCGATCCTGACAGAACAATAGTCGACGGTTTAAGGAATACAGAAGAACTTGAATATTTCAGGAACAACTTCAACAACGTAAAGGTGGTGGCAATTTATGCCAACAAGCACGATCGACTGGACAGAATAATGCATAGAAATCGTATAGATGACGTGAAATCTGAAAACGAGCTTGACATGAGGGATGGAAGGGAACTCTCATGGGGAATAGGTAAAACCATATCCCTGGCTGACTACATGATAATTAACGATGGAACGCTTGAAGAATTCAAGGCAAAATCAAGGGACTTTATGGAAAAAATTATGTCTATTCAATAAGGTTTTCAAAAACCTTTTTCAATAATATAATCTCTTATTGACCTAAAGAACAGCTCCCCTATTGCTTCACGGCCTCTGGATAACTTATCGACATTCCTATAATTATAAAACAGTCTTTCCGGGTGCGGCATCAATCCTATGACATTTCCTGCTTTGTTCGAAATAGCTGCTATGGAATAGTCTGATCCGTTAGGATTCCATGGATAACTGTCAAAATTGCCCTCGTCATCGCAGTATCTGAAGAGGATCTGGTCGTTGCTCAAGAGGCGTTCAAGATTCTCATCCTTGTTCTGTATCTGTACCTTACCTTCAGAGTGGGCAACCGGAATGAGATACCTCCTGCCTTGTTCAAGATATTTTGCGAAAATCGGATTTCTTGAAGTTAAACGGATATAGGTATATCTGCATTCATACCTGTTCGAGGTGTTCTGCCCTAAAACAATTTCGCGCTGGTTCGTCAGGTTCCATCCAGGAAGGAAACCGAGTTCCGACAGAACCTGAAAACCATTGCAAATTCCAACGATGGGTTTCCCTGAATCCACAAAATTCTTCAGGTCATCATACGAAGAATGTCCAATCCTGCTTGCGAAGATGACTCCAGCCCTGATGTAATCTCCGGCAGAGAAACCACCGGGAAGAAATATTGCCGAAAAGTCCTCAAGTGAATTGTGTCCCTTCTTCAGTTCGTTAATATGCACATATTGAGGTTCAAGGCCAACTCTGAGGAAAGACTGGAATGCCTCGTACTCATTGTTGGTACCCTCCATTCGAATAATTGCAACCCTGCCAGCACCGTTGCTATCCGTTTACTGTCCGCCTCTTCTCTCCTTAGCTTTCATTCTCAAGCCAGTATAGCCACATTTCCGGCATGTTAAAGCCTTGGGTGAGTTTCTGGCATCGCATCTCATGCAAATTTTTTTGTTAAGTCTTCTTTCTACAGCTTCTGGAAATGCCATTGTAAATCTACCATTTTCCTGATTCAGGAATACTTCGTCGTATTGAACTTGACTATAATAATGTAATCATATGATTCTTGGTACGATCACCTGCCAGAACAGCAGAAAGAGTACAATTACGTTCGAGAGCATCATTACCCTCTTCATCGACTTTTCATTTTTCAAAAAGCTGAATATTCTCCTTCTGCTCAATATATGCAGCGTATCTCTGAAGAACTGCCCTCCGTCGAGAACGAAAAGAGGCAATGCGTTTGTGACCCCAAGTAAAAAGTTTATCCAGAAAAGCCAGTAGAACATGTTTACCGTTCCCCAGAAGATGAATGGAGAAAACGGAACCGTGAAGAGCCCAGCAAGCGAGGATGGTATGGGATAAAGAGAAGCGAAGGGAAGGGATATGAATATGAGCGCACCGGTCCATGGATTTGTAAATATCTCGATTCCGGACATAATGGATTTCATCTGTTCCATGGGCACGCCGAGGATGCCCCCATAGGTAGATGTTATCCCAATGAAACTCTCGTTCTTGTAACTATTTTGATTGGCCGATGGATCATACTGGGAATAGTAAGCGAACTTGGACATTGTTGTTACGTTGTAGACGTGCTGGGTTCCGGACAAGTTTCCAGTGCTGCTTATGGTGTAAGTTACCGTTTTGACGCTTATGCTGGTTCCCGGTGTCGTGTTCGCAAGTAAATTCCCAAGGGTAGTATCATTGAATATGGTCACTCCATTTACAGAAAGTATGACTGATCCGACGGAAAGATTGGCTGTATCAGCTGGCAAGCCTTTCACAATTGAATCTATCACTACTCCCGCAGGAATCTGGATTATTGTCGAATGATTTCCGTTATACACAGTGGCGTTGTAGAGTTTTCCAGGTTCCATATTGGATGTGAAAAGCAGGTTGCCCAATTGAGAGCCTGAATAATTTCCAAATGAGGTTACCTCCGTTCCAGTGCTGATAAGGTATGAAGCTGGAGAATGAGCATCAACACCTTCAACGTAAATACCATCGTGAGTTGGAGAAGCTGATGGGAACAGAAGCAACGAGATAATGAGGAGGGACACCAGGGCAAGTATGATGTTTATGCCGGGCCCTGCAGCTATTATCCTTCTCCTGTGGACAGGGTCTGCAGCCTGAATCTCCTGTTCATCCGGCTCCACAAATGCTCCTACAGGTATTATGAAGAATAAAGCACCTACTGAATTAACCTTTATTCCGTGATTTCTGGCAACAATTCCATGAAAGACTTCGTGTACAACCACTGAAATTATTAGCGCTGCGGCACCGAAACCAATAGGAATAGCAGGATTAAGTCCTGGAATCCCGATTAGTAATCTCAAGGAAGGAACATTTGACGGTTTAATGCTCAAGGACAGATATGCCCCGTATATCAGCATAGCCATAGCAACAAAAGCACTCAGTATCACAATTATAACTGAAATCCTTCCGAAGATCTTGCCCGGAAAATGCTTTGAAATTCTGTCAAGAAGCTTTCTATTCTTTACGATTTTGAGCATAAGTGCAGGACCATAAACGGCAAAGTGTTTTGTTTTGGAAATTGTCGGCGCAAGGTACATTATGGATATTGTCCAGAGAAATATGGCGAATATAGCAATTTCGAGCCCGTTCACCAATGGTTAGTTAATTTCATGATAAATAATTACACTTTTTTGACTCAATACGTCAAATTACGATTCGACTTAATAGAAACTACGGTATATAACGAAGTAACGAAATAACTAACAAAAATATTTAATACTGCCGTTGCCAATAGTAGACAATGAAGGCTACAATATCCCATATTAAGGCAGATATAGGGAGTCTGCCCGGGCATACGACAGTGTTCGACCCAGTAATAAATGAAGTTAAGAATTTTATCAAGGAAAAAAGTGAATCTATCCTTACAGATTCCTTTGTTTCCCATGTCGGTGACGATATCCAGATAACCATGATACACAATCGTGGGATAGACGATTTCGAAGTACACCAGCTTGCCTGGGATGCATTTAAGGCCGGAACGGAAGTAGCCAAGAAATTCGGTTTATATGGTGCAGGACAGGATCTTCTAAAGGATTCATTTTCTGGAAATATAAAAGGAATGGGTCCAGGAGTCGCTGAAATGGAAATAACTCCGAGAAAGTCTGAACCATTTATAATATATATGATGGATAAAACTGAGCCTGGAGCTTTCAATTTCCCCATATTCAAGATGTTCGCAGATCCGTTCAACACACCAGGTCTCGTAATTGATAATAATATGCATGACGGGTTTATTTTCGAAGTCTGGGATATAGTGGAGGCGAAAAGAATCTTCTTCTCAACCCCTGAGCAAATGTATGATATGCTCGGGTTGATAGGATCGAAGAGCAGATACGTAATTAAGCGAGTTTACACAAGACCAAATCATGAAAAACTTCCAGACGAAAATGTTGCTGTGATAACGACCGATAAACTTTCATTCATTGCCGGAGAATACGTTGGAAAGGACGATCCGGCCGGCATTGTTAGGATACAATCAGGTTTACCTGCCTCAGGGGAGTCTCTGGAAGCGTTCTCTCATCCTTACCTCGTGTCTGGATGGATGCGTGGCTCCTTTAATGGCCCACTAATGCCTGTTGGTCTCAAGGATGCCAAGATGACCAGATTTGATGGACCTCCAAGAGTTGTTGCCCTTGGTTTCGTGTTAAAAGACGGAAAATTGTCAGGGCCTGTTGATATGTTCGACGATGTTGCATTCGACGGAGCAAGAAAAACTGCACTCAACGTAGTCGATTATCTCAGACGCATGGGGCCATTCGAACCGCACAGACTTCCGGAAGAGGAAATGGAATACACAACCCTTCCCAGGGTGCTGGAAAAGTTCAAGGGTAAGTTCGAAACCATCGAAAGCCCGAAAAAGAAAAAAGAATTAAAGGTCACAACCAAGGATGTTGACTGATCTAGCTCCTTTTTTTCTCCCTCAATAAATTTCTTATATCGTAAAAGTAGATGTTTTCATAGGGACAAGCTTCCAGACATGAACCCGATCCAACGCATTTTGAGCTCTTGAAGTAACCCTGTTTTATGAACTGTCCTGCGAGGTCGCCCAGTCCAACTTCGCATGCGGTCACGCAGTCCTTTGTAGGACAGGTGACACAGGTGCTAGGGTCTCTGACTTTCAATTTGAAAAGACCTATCCTGCTAAAGAATCCAACAAATGTACCGGTTGTGCACCATCCATATCTCCTGCATGGGCTCATTCCCAAAAACGGGACGGAGACGAAGAAAAGATACCAGAGGAAGTTCCATACAAAAAATGAGAAAAAGACAATGGGGTCAATGCCAAATATGCTGAAATTGTCAAATCCTCCTGCAGTCAGGTATGAAAGATATGATAGCGAGATCATCAGAACCCAGGATACTGAGATAAATGGATAGACAGAGGCTTTGAACCTGCTCCCGATGTGTCTCTTGCTTATTTCCGATTCGTAATTATAAGCAATCATTGCCTGTCCAAGTGTCCCTCCATACATGACCGCCGATGGACACAGTGTACTGCAGTAACTTCTTCTCCCGAAAAGCAGCGCAAGAATGGCATAGATGGCATAACTTCCAACAATGACTCCTATCATGGATGGATATAACGGCCCTAGTGAGCCAGCGTTTGCCCATACTGGTAGGACAGAATAGAAACTTTCTGGCCCGAAGTTCGGCCAAATTGTGGTGTAAAGGGCAAACGAGATCAGTGCAAGAGTTAGGTTGACCCTCTTCTCCCTCCACTGAATTTTCCTCATCCTTAAAACCACGAGCGCTCCCATCTCAATCCCCATTATGGTGAGAAAAACGTAAGAGTTGGCAATGGCCCCTATTACATACGGTACATCTAGAATCACTGCTGGAATGCTGGAAGAGTCAACGCCTTTCAACAATGCTGATAAAGCTATAAAACCAGACCAGCCGGAAGACGGTGACCCGTGGTTCATGAAAATGATGGATGCAGATAGGAAAAGTTCCGATACAAATGAGAACATTAGAACCAGAAACAGGAAACGGGGATTTTTTCTCCAGCCTACCATGGGGCTCCCATTCTGGGCAGGCAATATAGCTTCATAAAAATAAAAGATCATTGTACATGTCATAGCAATGCCATATGGGAGCCACGCGATGTAAAACGGTGTCTGGAACACGTCTCCGAAGAAAACTCCGAAAGACATCAGGAGAAAAATAGAAAAAACGAACTTAAGAGATGCCGCCTCATTTAACTTCAATGAATTACGCCGGTTAGCGATCCATTCATAAAGCGGTATCATAAACAGGACCATAACTGAAGCGAACACGATAGTACCAGCGAACCTGAACTGGGTGTTTTCAATCATTGACGGGGTTGAGAGCGCCATTGCGATCAACGAACCAAAGATTATTTTCTTGAGTCTAGTCTCTTTGAAATAAAGGAAAATGAAAATCATCTCCCCCACCATTGGTGCAATAAACAGGTAGCTATTCACTCCCGATACAATGAGGGCAAGGAATCCGGAGCTTCCAGACATTACGTACCTCTCGGGTGTCGAATATGCAATTGTAAAGAGCAAAGAACCCATTGACACCTCGTTCCAGACCATAAGCAGAGATAAGCCGAGGGCAACTTTTTTGGATATAGTGTGAATTTTGTATCTTGAGGAGATCCACAATAAGTATACTATTGCAACAGTCATTTCCATCATTGAGATATTTACTGCCGCAATAGTGTTGAAAAAATTCGGGGGAGTGGCCAGGTAATAGTTAAGGGAATTCAGCATGCTCCCCATCATTGTCAGAAATATGACCGTGTATGACAGTTTTCTTACAGAAAAGCTTCCAGCAATATTCCTGAGGTATATCAGAACGTATCCGACACTTACTGTCATCAAGGTGATGGTAAGGGATACCCAGAAAATATTCTGCATAACCCCTGATTCAGGGAAACTATAAAATCGTTAGATTTGCAAAGTTCATATAATTGAAGTGTATCAAGGAGCCAATATTTTCAAGCTTCATCTATTAAAACCCAAAAAAAGTTTAAATAAGGTTGTTTAATGCAACTTTATGGATGAAAAGGGAAGACTCATTGTCACCTTTTTGGTTGTTTCGATATTTATAGGGATAGCGTCTTATTTCATTCTGGGATACTTTTTCTCAACGATGTTTGCAGGATACCCGGGGATTGCTGCCAGTTATGATGCAAACGATGTTATGTCTGCCGGTATAGCCGCAGCAGCGTTCTCAATTATGTTTCTCATGTATCCGGTAATAAAATACGGTGACAATTCCATCGAAGGAGATGATTTCAGATGAGTGCAAAATCTACACATGAATACCTTTGGTTAATAGGTGTCTTACTGGTTCTTTTGGGTGCCGCAGTTCTGAACTTCAATTACGTGCTCGGACATCAGGCTAACATTGCTCAACCGGAAAATAATGGCGCAGTGCCTGCTAATTCAACCATAATAAATGTGACCGGTTATCAATGGGCGTGGAGTTTTACATATCAAAATGGAACCACTTCAACGGATTATCTATATGTTACTGCTGGACATAATTACACTCTTCAGGTTGTATCCAAGGATGTAATTCATGATTTGCTGATACCGTCACTAGGGCTACAGGTCTACGCTGTGCCTGGACATCCCAATCAGGTAAGTTTCGAACCTACAAAGGCAGGTAAATATATTTTCGAATGCGTCGAGTACTGCGGAAAGGATCACTACCTCATGAGGGGATACATGGAGGTGTCGGCTTAAGATGTCTACATTTACTCTTTTGATAACCGCATCTGTTGTTACTTCCCTGGCGGCTATTTTAGTGTTTCTTCTGTACTATCTGGCTGCGTCAAAGAACGAAGCGGCTGAAATTAAGGCCAGAGATGAAGGTTACCCGGAGAGAGGAGCTTACATTAGGGAACAGATGTATGGCAAACCACATCCACTTAACTGGTCTATATTCATTTATGATGACGCAAAAAGCATTGGACTCAGATATATCTTTACATCTTTGATGTTCCTCTTCCTGGCTGGTGCTTTTGGCGTATTAATGAGGGTGAGCCTCACCGATCCGAATCCAACCATTATTAATCCTATAATCTACAACATCTTTCTGACACAACACGCAGTCCTGATGATATACATGTTCGCCATAGGATCGGCGTTTGGTTCTGCGTATTACTTATTGCCCAGCTATCTCAGACTGAAAAGAGATAACATGGGTCACTTCTCATCGATTGGTTATTGGTTGTGGTTTCTGGGTGGTTCACTGTTTCTGGTATCAAAATCAAGTGCCAGATGGTATTTGTATCCTCCACTTTCCCTTCAATTGCAACCATTCGGCGGTGGTGCCTATGACTGGCTCGCCATAATCGCGATGGAGATGATATTCATCGGAATAACCTTGACTAGCGTAGTAGTATTAAAAATCATATTCATCGACAGGTCAGACGATATTCCCCTCGCTGAGATGCCAGTGTTTGCCTGGTCAGTAGTTTTTACTCTTATCATGTTAATATCTGCTGATCCTCCCCTTATGATCGGGCTCGGCATGTTGTTCTACGATCTGTTCAACCCCATATTTTTCACAGGGTCGACAAGCAATCCATTGACATTCGCCATTCTCTTCTGGTTCTGGGGACATCCTATAGTTTACATCGCAATTCTTCCGTTTTTCGGGCTTATGTACGATATAATATCCAGATTTACAGAAACTCCAGTATACAGCTATTTCTCGGCAGTATTTTCTCTTGGACTGCTTATGATACTCAGTGAAGTAGTCTGGGGGCATCACCTTCTCAACTCCGGACTTGGAATCGACTGGGTTCTGTTCTTTACCACTACCTCATTCCTCGTAGTTATACCATCAGCCCTTACAGTTTTCAACATGATTGGAACAATGTGGAACGCGAAGAAAATCAGGCTGACAACTCCTATGCTCTTCGTTATTAATGGCATATTCGATTTCATCCTAGGCGGAGTCTCAGGAGTTATGCTGGCAAATCAATCGGTTAATGAAATAGCGCACGGAACATACTTTGTGACCGGTCATTTCCATTTTGTTTTCGTCGGAGTAACTCTCGGAGTCACGGTAGCAGTTTTCTATCTCCTGTTTCCCACATTTTCCAACGGCAGGATATACGATGAACGCCTCGCGAAATGGCACCTTTACATTACTGCAGTAGGTTCTTTTCTCATGTCCATGTCATGGGAAATCGGCGGATTTATCGGAATGCCTAGGGCTGTAGCAGGATATTTCGCGCAGTTCCAGGTATATCAGGATAGTGCAATTCTTGGTGGCGTCATAATTGGAATAGGACAGCTTGTGTTCCTTTACAATATAACAAAGAGCTGGTCCAGAGAACCAACAACTGATCCTCTTAATATACTTGAACACAGGACGGAAACGAACCAGATCATTGGGGGTGGTGAATAATGAATTCAAATAAGGGCGGAATAACGTTCGCTGCAATAGTTATCGTAGTTATTGCTCTCAGTTTTAGTTATATCTTAACCACTCCAGTAACTACTGGGGTTGCACCAACTGACTTTAGCCATACCTCAGTTCAATACGTGGATCTCGGGGCAAATGCAGCAGGATGGAAAAACCTTAACAACTTTGAAAATGCAAGCGCAGTTAATCCTACATTATCATTTGCCCTGAACACTCTAGTGTATTTCAATGTAACAGAGGAGGATGGTGCGCCGCATAACCTGTATATAAGCTATGATGGTGCCTACTCATCCTCACTCTTTTCGAAGATCAACAGTTCAATCACCTCAAATCCGGCAAAGTGGGAAGGTACTACTAACTACGGAATACTCAGCACATCGCAGATTACTCAGACCATTGGACACGTCGCACAGGGAAAATATCCTTTCCATACCGCTGGCATATATACATACTGGTGCACAATACACTTCGAAGCAATGTACGGAATCATAGTTGTCAGCACAAATTCCACACCAATCCAGCTGGCTATACATTCTCCTGTGGCAAACGGGGGCTCTGATAATGGGATGACAGCACAAATGCAAGGATCAAACAGCGAGAATGTTGATCTCTACCCTAACTCAAACGATCCGGTGGAGTAGATTGAATGGAAGGGACTTCTCCAGAATTTACAAAATCGAAATAACTTTTCTCGTAGATATTGTGGCTCTAGCTGGTTTCCTTTCCAACCCTGCTTTTTCAGCAAGGATCCTCCTGCTTGCACCTTTGATTATTTCTGGGACTCTCGCATCAATGTCTGCAGCACTGTTCAACAACCTCTATGACATGGATATAGATGCGAACATGAACAGGACATCTTATCGCAGCAGAATTGTGAACGACAAGACTTATAAACGGATGTTTTTCAACGGCACAGCAATGATCGCTGTGGCAATGCTACTTTCCATTTTTACGATAAATCTCCTAACCGCTATTTTCATTTTCATGGGGTTCCTCAGCTATACGCTACTTTACACGATTCTCCTGAAAAGACGTACAACCTGGAACATTGTAATAGGTGGAATAGCCGGGAGCTTCCCTGCACTTGCAGGATGGGCTGCTGTCAGTAACGCAGTGTCCATGACAGCAATCTTCATAGCATTACTTGTTTTTGCGTGGACTCCTACACACTTTTGGGCTCTTGCAACTAATAACACAGAAGATTACAAAAAAGCAGGCGTTCCAATGCTCCCTTCAGTCGTAGGCATTGAGCGAACTTCATGGATCATACTTGCAAACTCGGTAGTTCTATTCGTTTACTCGCTCCTACCTCTTTTCTTTCATCAGATCAATGTAGGCATAGTGTACTATGTATTGGCAATAGTTCTCGGGATCGTGATGCTGTATTATTCTATAATTCCGATAATCAGGAATTTTTCAATGAGTGATTTCAAACGGGCATTTCACTACTCCAACTATTATCTGCTCATACTGCTGGTATCAATATGTCTGGTGAATTTCATCCATTAAACCGGTTTCTCAGTCATTCTGCTCTTCTTCAGATAGCGGGAATCCTGTCATTTTTGTTTGGCACCTGGACAGCATACGCGTCAGGCATAGTTATCGTGGATTATAACGTTTATTTGCAGTTTTTTGCAATGATACTTCTCGCAGTAATGCTGGGGTTAATGTTTTTAGTTACCAAGCCGGGGGGATTCAATTTTACGGTCGGGGCTCTCCTCATAATCTTCTATTCCTTCCTCCTTTTTTTGTCGATACCTTATTTCAGAATTTCGATATTCTTCCTTTTGTCTCTTCTGATAATGCTGAAGTCATACCTGTCGAACTACGGTGCCGACAAAGCATCGTCCCTGAGGCTGATAGGGATAGGGCTTGCAATTTTATCCATGATCCTTATTTCCGGACTCATAAGATTCAATTATGTACCACAGGGAATAGGTCTTCTGGTGGCTTCTATCGCAGATGATGTAATAACGGGGGGCACTCCCCCCTTATTTCTCGGTGGTGTGGTTTTCTTCACCAGGTACATTGTTTTCTCAGTAAGCATCCAGTCTCTGGCGATGTTTTCTTTACTTTCCGTACTGCTGGTTCAAAATTACTTCCTGATTATAAGTTATGTCAGGATGAGGGCAAAGGCAGCAATAGGCGGACAGCTATCTGGAGCTCTTTCTGCCCTCAGCTGCCAGTGCGAAAGCATAACCGCCGCATTTCCTTCTATAATCTCCCTGGTTCTTTCTATTGCGGTTATACCGTTGATTCTTGAAAGCATAATTCTGGTTCTTTTGACCAATTACCTTCTTAGATTGAAGTTCATGAAAGGCGTTAGTGTAGGTTTCTTTGATCGTATCTGGCCAGTGAGAAATAAACGCGGTTTCCTTTTCTGGTCGTCTCTTCTGATCCTTGCAATGCCGCTGATTGAAACATACGGTGTATATCTGCATCTTGAGAACAGCCTCTACTTTTTCGGGGGAATCAATTTTCTCATGCTGTTCACTGGAATCCTCATTTCACTTCTAATTTCCGAATTTTTCCCAAGATTTAGGCATTTTCCAGGAAAATATGGCGTTACAGGACTTGTTCTGATTTCATCAACACTAATGTTCATGTGGTTCTACCCGCCCCTGACAATACTCGCGTCAGGCGATGGGGCATATTTCGCACTGATGAGCATATCTTCTTTTGCGGGAGGAATGATTTCAGGGATTGCATATTCGGGTTTGTCAGATAACAGCAAAAAACTCTTCCTTGAATTCTTATCCATGATGCTGGCAATGTTTGCCATAATCGTATTTTACGTATCGATACTTTTCTCGTATTCCATATGGAATAATTTCGGATTAGCGCAACAGACACTCTTCAGCCTCATAATGTGGATATTTGCTCTTCCTTTCATGTGGCTGACTACGAACCTTGTTTTAAACAGTTATGCAAAACACACGGAGGTAGACAGTCTTGGGACGTCGGTTTGAATCGCTGATATTCATATTTTCTGAACTGGCAATTTTCTCCATGTTCTACCTGATGCAGGTCGGGACGTTATTCTACTATCTCTATCTCGGCATCACTCCTCTGCTATTTGCGTTGATAACATACAGCGTTCCAGAGATAAGAAAGGCCGTTTCCTCAACTCTCCTCTCAAAGGACTTTCTGTTTCTCATTTCAGTCCTTCTATTATGGCTGTATCTTTACGCCCTGACTCGTAATGGACCGGTTTATGTTTTTGAGACAGCTTATTACCCAGTATTTCTGGAAGAATTCAACTTCCGGTTTCTAATTATAATGTTCCTGCAGAGAAGATTCCAAAATGGCCAGGCAATCATCATCCAGGCCGTGTTTTATTCTGTGCTTTACCTGAGTTTTATTCTGTTTCAGGGTCCGGGTTATCCGGGGATATTCATGGAGCTTTTTATAATTGACAATTTTGTGATGGCTGTGATGTATGGGGCCATCTATTATTTCAGGAAGAATTTTTACATTGCTGCAACAGTTCATTTGAGCCTGTATCTTATGGACGTTTTCCTTCCGCCATCGCTCGGATGGATTGCCTACGTAACCACTCCTGTCTGAGTCCAGAATAGATTAAGTCCATACTCAACACGCTGTGTAATATGCCGATACCTCAGTTCCATTCGCAGTTTAGACCGTGTCTCTGTATTATATGATACTTCCCTGGAGAATACAAGGAAGATAACAGGAGAATTAGAAATTATGGCCCTTGCATAAAAGATTAACCCGAGCTTATGGAAAAACTCAACATGATGATATTTAATGATCGCCGTCAGCCGCCAAGGCCCTGAGTTGATCCGGTACTCTCATGGGTTTCCCGTTATCATCAAGCGAAACAGCTACGATCTTTCCATTACAGAATACTTCTCCCGTATTCCTTTCCAAAATTCTGTGTACAAAGGTGAAACTCGAGTTCCCAACACTTTCAAGTGAAGTTTCAAGCATTACCTGATCTTCCATCTTTATTGATTTCCGAAAATCAATCTCTGCTCTTGCTATAACAAACTTTATATTTTTCACGTCAAAGCGCTTCATGAAGTTGCGGAAGTACAGTACTCTCCCCAGCTCAAAGTATGTGAGGTAAACAGCATTGTTCACGTGACCGAGCGTGTCCAGGTCTCCGTATCTCACCTGTATATCGGTTTTCAACGTAGGACTACTCATCTGCAAGGAATTTCAACATTGAATTAAATGATTGCGTGAATTTCTCGAACAGTGGATTCCCGGTAGTTTGCCTGATATATGTGATACTGGACGAAGACATCAAATCGTGATACTTTACTGAATCAATATTATAGCCATTCTTCCCTCTTGTCGACGATATTATGAGTGAGGGAACATCTATCCTGGACAGAAGCGTGATTATATCCGAATCAAATTCTGGATTCACCATTATAAGTTTGGTGATTGCCAGACCACTCGCTATAAGCCTGATTATGGCTGGAACAATTCTCCCAAATGCTACAAGAACAAACTTCCTTGGTTCAGATCTCAATTCATGAAGAACTTTCTCTGTCTCCAGAATGTATCTGCTGATGCCCTGCCCGGGGTTGGGAAACAGTACCTCAAGTTCGTCACATTGATTTTTGAAATTCTCCAGAAGGCACAACTGTTCTTCATTCAGGTATTCGTCAAACAGGAATACGGCAATGCAGGAACGATTTCCAGAACGCATATTAAGTCTGGAGTAAAAATCATTTTTCAGGGCTACGGCATTGAATTTTGTAGTCATTTTATGAACAGGAAAACATTTGTTGTTATTCGGACAGCAGTTTGTCCCTCAACGAACTGAAGAGCTCATCGATCATTTTCCGGGACTGGCTTCCAATTACTCTCTGGCCAATAGATCCAAGTTTACCGCCAATCTTTGTATCCGCAGTCCAGTTCATTGTCGTCAGGCCGTCATTCTCAGACAGATCCATTACTGCCTCGATATCCAGGGTTCCTCCGAGACCGGTGCCGTTTCCTACCAGTTTGGCATGATCGCTTGGCACACTCTCGACCACCTTGAATTTTATGTTAAAATCTCCCTTTATGAAAGCAACGCCCGCTCTCACCACAACAGAAAATTCATTGGGCGATGTCACATTAAGGCTTTTAAACCCCGGTATGCAGGAGGATAATTTTTCCGGAGTCATTAACACATCAAACACTCTGTCCTTCGGTACCTTTACTTCAAAAGTTCCATTAAAATTCATCTAACTATCCCCAAGGAGACCCCATGCGCAAGCGTGGGGAGGAATTGGGGTGCAAATTGTATTCCTCTCCCATATTTTACCAACTTTACTTTTTTTACATTAGCATCCGTCTTCTGATCGCCTTTTCTTATTATTACATATTTTCCATAATTGTGCACTCCTACCACCGAGAACCTGGAATGATTAAATGCAACAACGTCACCGGGCTGAAACGAGTATCTTTTTCTTCTTATGGAGGGTTTGAATCCCTTCCTGTTTGTCTGAAGAGAACGATTATTCCTTCTTCTCTGCGTAACCATGTGCTGCGGCGTTCTGACCTGATTCGCCCCTCCGGCTATGACAAACGCGTCGTTCGCATGGCTCTTTTCCATGCCCATGGAAATGCGGGTCTTCTTTGTGATGTGTCCGAATGTGTAATCTGATCCTGTGAGTTGTGTGATCTTCCATCTCACGATATTCATGAAGGCGGTATCCTTCAACGTTTTCAGCGATTTCCCCCGTACTTCCGGAAAACCAAATTCTTCGGCTGTGAGATTGTTTTTTTTCTGGTTGCATTCATGACAGGAGATTGCGAGATTGGAGACCATGTTTGATCCGCCCCTGGATTTAGGTGTGAGGTGCTCTATTTCAAGCGGCACATTGGTCTTGCCGCAATAGACGCACTTTCTATGGAACTTCTCCAGCAGGTATTCCCTGATCTCATATCCCTGGAGATCACCCTGCTGGTATTCTATTCCGCTGATCTCAGGATTTCTCATTTTCTGGGTATCAAATGAGGCAACCTCGATGATAGTCCTGGATATGGGAAGGATACTCTTCAGCTTCTCAATGATCCTGATGTGTGTCTGGAGTTTGTGATCGATGCTGGGTGCAAACCACCCTTCCTTGTGGTTCCCCCTGTTCATGAATCTCGCCTGCCTATACCATAGCCTGTTTCGTCTGTTCCTGCGATACATTGCCTTTTCCAGGTTCTGCTTCGGTATGTCCGTTCTTATGATCGCTTCACCTGAGATCAGTTCTGCCTTTTCAGTTACGGCGGAGAATCCAATGTGTTTGTATCCCGCATCTATTCCGAGGGTCACGGGTTCCACATTTTCTTCACAGTGCCAGAGCAATTGGATTGTGAATGGATTGGTGGAAAACATCTTTGCTTTCCTTTCCCTGAGAAGGTGCCTCGCCTTCGCCGGTTTACACGGCATCAGTGGCTTTCCATCATCATTTAGAATAAATACCGGCATATCGGCTTTATGCCCTCCTGCCGGCTGGAGTGTGTCCACATCGGGGTTGTTAGAAGGGGTTTTTAAGTCATGCACACTGTCCGTTTCCGGATTGTTTAATGCATGGCCACAGTTGCTGCGGACTTGTGGAGCATCCGCAGGTGTGTATGTATTTCTCCGATCTAACTTCTGCTTTTCTTTCATGTTTTCAAAGCCCCCTAATCAACTCTTGCGTTGTTCCTCACGGAACAAGCCCCTTCCGTCAGAGGGGTAGTTGACTCAAACGCCTCGTTGCAGCCCGAGATATTGCAGGTTCTTAGTACATTCACAGTAAAAAAACTATTGGTAGTCTACTTCATCATAAAATACGCGGAGGGAATTTACCATAGAATGAATCCAAAACCCTCATCTCTAGATTTCTACGCCTTTATACAGAATTACGGAGAAACCATTTCAGGAAGTTTCATAAAAAAAGTGTATCAGATCGCCGAAACTGATTTCCTGTTCCAGCTTTACAACTCTTCCGTCGGCAAACGCTACCTGCTGGTATCGCTGAAGAAAGGTCTCGTTTTCTACGAAGCTGAACGCCCGGAAGATGCAACCCCACTATCCATGCTACTCCGGAAATCGTTATCAGAGCGGCGTATAGTTGGAATAAGACAGATTAACTTTGACAGAGTTGTAAAGATCAATCTCCACACTGGACAGGAGATAATTCTTGAGCTATTCAGGGAAGGTAACTTCATCATAACAAATAATGGTCTGATAGAATTCGCCACAGACCTGAGGGAATGGAAGAATCGTAAAATCATGAAGGGAGAGCCATATTCACCACCTTCCGCAAACGATCCTCTTGCGCTTGACCGAGACGGTTTCGCCAAAGTTTTCAGTGCCAGCAAAGCCTCGATAGTGCAGACGCTGGCAACCAGACTTAACCTGGGGGGCGACATGGCGGAGGAAATACTTTTTCGCGCCACTCTTGACAAAGATATTCCCGCGAAGGAATCACTGGCAAATATCGAGGCAATCAGGAATGGCATACAGGATATACTCAGTGAATCAAAAGAAAACAAATCATATTATTACAGGGATCAAAACATTGTTTCTCCTGTGCAGATGACACATATAAATGTACATCCGGACATAACTTACCCGGATCTCAATTCCGGTCTTCTCGACTATGTTACAAGCCATTTTCCATCAGAGGAGGAGAAAGACCCGATCGCTAAAAGACTGGACTCCATGAAAAAGAGCATCGAGGAGTTTGAGAAACAGCGTGACCTCAGCTTCAGGAGAGGGAATCTGATAATGCAGAATCTTCCCCTTTATGAAAACATGATTCGCAAACTTAACAAAATCCGTATGCAACGCGATCTTAATACTGTGAAGGAATTCGAAGGCTATACGGTCACTTCGTATAAAGCGGCAACAAGAGAAATGTCTTTTGTTATTGATGAAACAGAAGTTATTCTGGACTTAAATCTGAGTGCGGGACAGAACGCTAACCAGTATTTCCAGAAAGCAAAGGACTTCAAGAGCAAAATTGAAGGCGCTTTCAAGGCGATTGAAGATACAAAAAAACGTAATGTTCCATTAGCAGTTTCAACAAAAAAGAAAAGGAAAAAGGAATGGTTTGAGAATTACCACTGGTTCATATCTTCTGAGGGATTTCTCGTAATAGCAGGAAGGGATGCAAAGAGCAACGAAAAGGTAGTAAAGAAGCATCTCAAGGATCATGATCTGTACGTCCATGCTGATGTGTACGGGGCACCGAGTACAATAATCAAGGTTGACGGAGAAACGAAGCCAGGCGATTCAACTATTTACGAAGCATGTGCTTTTTCGGTAGCATTCTCAAGGGCATGGCCCGCCGGCATAAGGAGTGGTTCAGCTTACTGGGTTCTGCCTTCTCAGGTGAGCAAGACACCAGAGTCTGGGGAGTTCGTGTCCACAGGTGCCTGGATCGTCAGAGGCAAGAGAAACTACCTCTTTGATCTTCCCATTAAACTTGGAATAGTGATGAAAGACTACAAAGGTAACGTGATCCCGATGATCTTTCCAGTGACTGAAAGCAGCAGTTTATCTGACAACACCGTAATAATTACGCCTGGAGACGAAAAAAGAACATTAATAGCACAGCAGGTTTCAAAAATTCTGGGAATAGACAGGGAAGAAGTGGAATCAATCCTCCCTCCGGGAAATTCCCAGATACTTTCCCGGGACTAAATTTTCTTTTTCAAAGATTCGATAAGAGACACATCGTTCGGGTCAATTCCCCTCAAGCCTGCAAGGTGGTATGACACATAGTCTCCGTAATGTATGAGGTAAAAAAGCTGTTCAAGCAGATTACTGCCCTTTATTTTTATAACATGGAACTTTGTTCCTGTAATCTCAGCAGTGACATTCATCCTCTTTGATATCCGGCTGTTTTGCGACCCGTCAAATGCCAGAAACATGAATTTATCCTTTTCATACGTGTCTTTCAGGGGCATAGTTTCATTATGGTTTAACTCCGGAAAATAGTTAGAAAAGGCCATTATCTTAGAATTTTCATTGAATTGCGTTTTCCACCTGTATGCTGCCCACCGGAACGGGTGATATCCGAGAATGACAGGAATCGAGCGGTGTTTAAAAATCTCCGTGGCCAGATTCTTCTCTTCAGTATTGTCTTTGTCAACATTTTCCAGTAACTTCGAAATCCCGAGATAGGTTTCCTCAGGAAGATTAAGGAATGATGAGAGAAGTGGTTTCAGCATGTATCCGATCGCACTTCTTGGTTGGATATTCTGCGGGATCTTGACAGATGTGTGTCCAGAAGCTGCGAGTTTTCCACCAGAGGTTATCAAACGTATCTGGCATCCTCTCTTCTCAGCCTCTTCAAGCGCAGCAATGGTTTCCTCCGTGTTTCCGGAATAACTGATTCCAATGAAAAGGGTGTCTTTGTCTGCAAATTCCGGAAGAACATAATCCGATACGACATGAACAGGCTTTCTGGAATAAATTTCTGAGAATATATTCCCTACGATGCCTGATCCACCCATTCCTGAGATGACTATATTTTTAAAAGCAGAATCCACACGCAAGTCTCCTTTAAACAGGATCTGTTCATGCAGGTTTCTTAGCTGGTCAACAAATTCCATAGTGGTAATAATGGCCGATATTATAATAATTAAGGGGAACCATTTCATTCAAAATTTAGAATGGATGTATCACTACAGTGTATCCCCAAATTGCTGTAATCATAGCGGCAATGGTTATCAGCGTCCTTATTTTGGCGTCCGCATCCATGGATTAGCTATTTTCCTTTGGTATTTAACCATTTTTCAATCTGTGTTTGTCAAATTAACTGTGCCCCCGAACACTGAAAAAAGTTTGTAAATCTAAAGTGATATGATCACTGGAATGCTCAGTGAGCCGATTCTAATAGCTATACGGGAATTAAGTATGAAGTCATAGAGATAACAAATGATTGCGGATAGCACTGATTAGGGAACTGTGAGACATCGCACTTATCTTGAAAAAGTCTATATATGCTCAACGGTATTCGGGTAAGGTCTTCAGAGACTTTGGACTTTAGTTAAATAAAGCCCTTATAGGCAGAAAGAATCTGGATAATAAATTAGGTGAAAATAAATGGCGCAGCAGAAACCACACGTAAACCTGGTAACAATCGGTCATGTCGATCACGGAAAGTCAACGCTAGTAGGAAGATTACTTTTCGAGCATGGCGAGATTCCAGCACATATTATTGAAGAATACAGAAAGCAGGCCGAGGAAAAAGGAAAAGCTACATTCGAGTTCGCTTGGGTAATGGATAAGTACAAGGAAGAAAGAGAGAGAGGAGTCACAATCGATCTTTCGCACAGAAAGTTTGAAACTGGCAAATACTACTTCACATTAATCGATGCCCCAGGACACCGGGACTTTGTCAAAAATATGATTACCGGAACCAGTCAGGCAGACGCGGCTATGCTTGTAGTTTCTGCCAGGGAAGGAGAAGGTGTAATGGCACAGACAAGAGAACATGCTTTCCTTGCAAGAACTCTTGGCGTTCAGCAGCTTATCATAATCATCAACAAGATGGATGCGGTTCAGCCCCCATTCAACCAACAGAGATATGAAGAGGTTAAGAAAGATGTTGAAAAGCTGCTTGCTTCAATTGGATACAAAAACATACCGATGATCCCCATCAGCGGATATAAAGGGGACAATATAGTGAAGAAATCCGAGAATCTGAAATGGTACAACGGTCCAACACTTCTGGAGGCACTTGATGCTCTTAAGGTTCCCGAGAAGCCAACTAACAAGCCCCTCAGACTCCCGATTCAGGACGTATATTCTATCACCGGTATTGGGACTGTCCCTGTTGGAAGAATTGAGACAGGTGTCCTCAAGGTTGGAGATAAAGTAACTTTCCTGCCTGCTGACAAGCAGGGCGAGGTAAAGACCATTGAAATGCATCATGAAAACATGCCCAGTGCAGAACCCGGAGACAATGTTGGTTTCAATGTTAGAGGAATCGCAAAGAACGACATCAAGAGAGGAGATGTCTGTGGTCCTGTAAGTTCACCACCAACAGTGGTCAAGTCATTCACAGCACAGGTTGTTGTATTGAACCACCCTAGCGTTATCGCAAACGGGTACAAACCGGTATTCCATGTTCACACAACTCAGATTGCTTGCAGATTTGACGAGATTGTCAAGACACTCAACCCGAAGGACGGTACAACGCTGAAAGAACATCCTGACTTCATCAAGACAGGAGATATCGCAATTGTAAAAATTGTGCCAGATCGTCCATTCGTAATAGAGAAAGTCTCCGAATTTCCGCAGCTTGGAAGGTTTGCCATTAGGGATATGGGTCAAACCGTGGCTGCCGGTCAATGCATAGAAGTTGAAGTAAAATAAGGTGACTAACATGGCTTCCTACAAGGCTAGAATTTCCCTTAGTGGAACTGAGCACAAGATAGTGGACGTAGTTTGCAATGAGATCAAGGGAATAGCTACAAGGACTGGAGTGGAAGTTCATGGCCCGGTTCCTTTACCAACCAAGAGATTGGTTGTACCAGTTAGAAAAAGCCCGGATGGTGAAGGTTCACCAACCTGGGATCGCTGGGAAATGAGGATTCATAAGCGTTTAATTGACGTTGACGCAGATGAAAGGACCCTGAGACAACTTATGAGGATACCCATTCCCGACGGTGTACAGATCGAAATCCAAATTAAATCCTAATTTTTTTAAACTTTTTAAACACTGTTTTATAATGCTTTTCTATTACCAGATGTCATATTGAAAGATGGTGTAATATGGGTCGAAAGGAAGACAATATTGCCAAGGCAATGAAATTAATTGAGAATGCTCAGAGAGTAAGAAATATGGGTATTGCTGCCCATATAGATCACGGTAAGACTACCCTCAGCGATAACCTGATAGCCGGCGCTGGAATGATGAGTGAAGAGCTAGCTGGAAAACAGTTGATGCTCGATTTCGATGAACAGGAGCAGGCACGGGGAATCACAATAAATGCCGCTACGGCTTCAATGGTCCATGAATCCCAGGGAAAGGAATACCTGATCAACCTGATCGATACTCCCGGACACGTAGATTTTGGCGGAGACGTTACAAGGGCCATGAGGGCTGTTGATGGTTGCATTATAGTGGTGGATGCAGTTGAAGGCGTTATGCCCCAGACTGAAACTGTCATTCGGCAGGCTCTGAGAGAAAGGGTGAAACCCGTTCTTTTCATAAATAAAGTTGACAGGCTCATAAATGAGCTAAAGTTAAACGGAGATGAGATGCAGAAGAGATTCCTCAAGATTATCACCGATGTTAACAGACTGCTTGGAAAATACGCCCCCGATGAATTCAAACAGGCCTGGCAGGTCAATGTTCAGGACGGGAGAGTCGCTTTCGGTTCAGCATACCACAACTGGGCGATATCAGTTCCCGCAATGATGCAGTACAATATCTCTTTTAAGCAAATTGCTGAATTGGTGAGAGACGGAAAACAGAAGGATCTGGCCAAAAAAACTCAGCTGCATAAGATTATTCTTGACATGGTTATAAAACACCTCCCAAATCCACTCGAAGCGCAAAAATACAGGATCCCCCAGATATGGAAGGGAGATGCTTCTTCGGATATCGGTAAGGCCATGGCAAACTGTACTTATAACGGGCCGGTCAGCATGATGATCATCAAGATAATTGTTGATCCGCATGCTGGTGAAATAGCTGTTGGCAGAGTATTCAGCGGTACTGTCAGGAAGGGAACCGATCTCTACATAGTCGGGCAGGGAGCAACAAAATTCAAAGTTCAGCTTCTGGCAATGATGGTTGGACCTGACAGGATATCCGTTGATGAAATAGCTGCAGGGAATATCGCTGCCCTCGTTGGGCTGAAGGCTGCTATTGCTGGATCGACGGTGTCGTCAATCCCAAACATGGATCCATTTGAGCCAATGGTTCACTATTCAGATCCTGTGGTTACTCTGGCGATTGAAGCCAAACACACCTCGGATTTACCAAAGCTCATAGATGTTTTGAGAAGTGTATCTAAAGCAGATCCGTCCATTCAGGTTGATATTAACCAGGAAACCGGAGAACACCTGATTTCAGGAATGGGAGAACTGCATCTTGAAGTGACACTATACAGGGTAAAGAATGATTACAAGGTAGAGGTCCAGACATCTGATCCTCTTGTGGTTTACAGGGAAACCATCGATCACGTAGGTGGGCCTTTCGAAGGTAAATCTCCAAATAAGCATAACAAATTTTACTTCGAAGTGGAACCATTAAACGAAGAAGTAATACAACTGATAAAGGAAGGAAAGATCCCGCAGGGTTCCAAATTCAAGGACAAGAAAGCTCTTATCGAGAATCTCGAAAAGGCAGGTCTTGCCAGAGAAGAAGCAAGGGGCCTGGTCGTAGTCAACGGGAACAACATAATGACAGACGTAACAAAGGGTATACAATACCTTGACGAAACCATGGAACTGCTTATCGAAAGTTTCACAGAGGTTATGGCTAGGGGACCGCTGGCTAACGAGAAAGTTTATGGAATCAAGGCGAGACTGGTTGATGCAAAACTTCATGAGGACAGCATTCACAGAGGGCCTGCTCAGGTTATTCCGGCTGGAAGAAACTCAATTTATGGTGCCATGACTCAGGGAAAGAGGGTCCTGATGGAGCCGATGCAGAAAGTTTTCATCAATGTTCCCCAGGAAATCATGGGATCTGTCACAAACGAAATCCAGCAGAGAAGAGGAGTTGTAGAAGAGATGACCCAGGAAGGCGATGATCTCGTGATCGTTGCTAAAGTACCTGTTTCCGGAATGTTTGGTTTTGCATCCGCAATAAGGAGCGCAACAGGCGGAAAGGTACTCTGGAGCTCAGAAAACCATGGATACCAGAGAGTCCCGTATGAACTGCAGAAGGAAATCGTTGCAAAGATCAGGGAGAGAAAAGGTCTCAAATCAGAGCCTTACGATGAGGCCTATTATTCCCAACTCTAATCTATTTTCATCTCTTCAAATTCTTTTATTCCAGCAGTAATTTTTTTAGAACAACTTATTTTTTGGATTTATTTAACAGGCGATCCGGGATCTTTGTGTTCCGTACGAAGTCCTCAAATTCGTCGCGCTCTCTCACCACATCAACTCTCCCATCAGAGAGCAGTATTTCCTTGGCTCTTGCCCGTCCGTTGTAGGTACTGCTCATGCTGCTAACGTAGGACCCTGATGTAAATACAGCTATGATGTCATCAATCTTGGCCTCAGGGAATTCACGCTCTTTCGCAATCCTGTCGGTGTTTTCGCATATCTGGCCTACAATCTCCTTTGTTCCTGACAAAGCCCGAGAAAGATCATTCGCCAGAACCATATGGTGATACGAGCCATACAGTGGAGTCCTCAACAGGATATTCATGCCGATATCAGTGCCTACAAAGGTCTTTGTATACTTTTTGATGTTGGTCACCTTCCCCAGAAGAGCGGTAGTGTCTGCAGAAATATACCTTCCGGGTTCAATCAATAATTCCGGTTTCCCGAGGCCGTATTGCGTACTTGCCTTTTCCAGATTATCTATAACGCTGCTGGCAACATTATCAATGTCGAGTTCTTTATCTCCGGGTCTGTATGGAACTCCAAATCCTCCGCCGAGATCAATGAAATCGAATTTAATGCCCGTTTTCTGGGAAATTCTACCTGCAGCATTAAAAATCTCCCTTGAAACGTGTCCAAAATGATCGGGAGACAGTACATTCGAACCAATCATTACGTGGATTCCAAATTTCCTAACGCCAATTTCACGGGCTTTCTCATATGCTTCCGCCGCGTAACTTTCCGGCATTCCAAACTTTGCGTTTGGACCTGCAGTGGTTGTGCCCGGGAATTCTCCCTTCTCTATGTTAAGATTTATCCTGAACGAGGCAGTTTCCGGATGCTTACCCCTGAGAACATTCATTTGACCGATGTCATCAAAATTTATGGCAGCACCGATTTTCAAAGCTTCCATCAATTCATCTCTGCTGGCATTATTAGGCGAGAACAGTATCTTGTCAACTGAAACCCCACAATATCTGGCTATATTCAGTTCATTAATGGAAGAAACATCCATTCCCGATCCCTCGTCTCTCAGGATAGAGATCACAGCAGGATTGGAATTTGATTTTATTGCGTACCGGATTCCAAAGTGCGAATACAGTGACGAAAATGCATCATGTATCCTTCGATAATTTCCCCTGAGTCTTTTCTCTGAAGTAACTAAGAGTGGTGTTCCATGAATGCTGCACAGCTCGCAGAGATCGTGATTCTCGAGAAATAGCCTGTTATTTCTGTTTGTGAAGGGGGGAAAAATTAGCTGATCCATCGCTGGATGAATATCAGTAAAGATATAAATAAATCAATCACGGAATTTGGGTCTAATTCTCGTGAATTTTTCTAACGGTGTTTATAAGCAGCTGATCCACTATTTCACTTGCAGGTTTTCCAGTGTCGGTATAATTATTGACTGCTATGCTGAATGATACCCCAAGTTTTCTGATGTAGCCTGACAGAGTTGAAACTCCATAAAGGCTCCCCGTTTTTGCTCTGATTTTGAATTGGGAAAGCTCTGACAGCCTATTTCTCAGTGTACCCTTTCCCGGGTATGGCAGGTAGTCGATAAAATCATAATCCCCTGACTGAATGATTTTGTGAATCAGTTGTGATAGAAAACTGGTAGGGACAGCGTTGAGTCTTGAAAGGCCGGAACCATCTGCAATATTGATTCCAGAAATATCGAGCCCCAATTCACCAAGAAATTTCATTATTATTCTGATGGAATCGTTCCAGTTGCCCCTTCTTTTCTGTATCGAATGAGAAAGGTATTTTGTCAGAACCTCGGTGGAGAAGTTACAGCTCACCTCTTCAATGTGATCCAGAATATCTCCGACGGTTTCCCTGTGGGTAAAGAGAATTTCCCCTGTCTCCACATCCTTCCTGTGGATACTCGGTCTGCCGTCACCGCCTGCCAACTTCCACAACGACTTTCCCAGATTCTGGATCTGATCGGAGTGCGCCAGAGTACCATCTGAATGGCAGGAATCAGGGGTTTGTATCTGTTCACCTCCTTTTATGTAGCAACCCTCGCTCAACGAGAATGTGGAGATACCACTCTGATAACAGAATCGTTTGTCATCTATGGACCATCCTGGCGCGTATCTCTTTGTGTCCAGGACCTTATCGGTAAATACCAGTCTGTTGATCTTTCTTCCTACTTTGCCAATAACATCGGAAATGCTGATGAGATCTTTTTGAGAGAATAACGGCATAGGTCCGCCACTGATTATGAGGGTATCGCCATGAATTGAAAAGATAGTCTCAAGTTCGTGGTTTTTTCCAAGAAGTTTGTAAATTGCATATCCGCTGATGATCTTCATGTTTGAGGCAGGCATAATTGGGATATCCTCGTTCATGGAGGAGATGGCATTACCATCACTGTCACGAAATGAATATGAGAGGAGGTAATTCATGGAATGGAACATCTTAAAGTTTAATTTATAAATTTTGAAAATAATGCTGTTTCCTCGTTATTTTTTAATAAAAGGGGTATCTCCCCATCAGTAGCAGGTGATACAGTGAACATTTCATCGTCTTTTCAGCGCATAAACGACTATCCCTGCAACTGCCAGTATGATGGGGACAGCCAGAATCGAAACTGAAAACATTTCGTTAAGTCCAAATACGGATAACCCAGGCTCGCCATTGAATAATGTCATATTTGCATAAGCAGTTCCGTTACTTCCGGTCGATTCAACTTCGATGTTATTGTTTCCTGGGAACATAGAAAGATTGAAACTTTGGGACGTGGAGACCACAACACCATTATCAGTCCACCTGTATGTGTAATTCCCGAATCCTACTCCATCCGGGAATGAAGCGATCATCAGCATTCTGGCGCCACCAGAAGTTATTGTCTGCGATGAATTTACAATTGTATCACCAAGTATTCCCGTAATCCGGACAGTTTTCAGTGGCAGTATAGTCGGCATATGTATGTAGAGAGCTGAGACATTTTGTCCATTAAGCGTCAGGAGCCCATAAAAACTGATATTATTATCAGTAGCTGGATTATACTGCCACACGTTTGCAGGATCAGTCTGAATAACAGTTCCATTTCCGACATAAAGCGTTGCATGGCCATTTCCAGCTCCACCGTCAATGATCACGTCTCCCGGGGAGAGGAAATATGAAGGAAACATACTGTCGTTCGTAACATAGTATACTGAAGCATGAGGTGATCCATAATACGAGGCAGGTATGGGTTGATATCTTATTGTCTGCTCATCTGTTGCGTTATTTGGAAAAACCGGAAGATCGTAGCCAGCAAGATAGTCTGCAAGCCTGTAAACTCCAACGATTCCATAGCTTCCAACGAAATAATTGTGATCATATCCAGTTAGATTATCTCCGGGAGGATTCGAAGCAAGGGATGTGAGTCCACCGGAAATCAATGCTTCGGAGACAAAATGGGCGCAGTCCTCTGAACCATAATAGTCCAAGTTCTTTTGAAACAGCCTCGTGTTTGCTCCGGATGGATAGGATGATGAATGGTAGTATTTCTGGTCTACCAGTCTCGCGTAATTTACAGCATCTTGGCCATTGTAAGAATAACCAGGATAATAACCCGATGATACCTTATCGTATTGAATATCATTTAATCCCGTCGCATGTCCTATCTGATTATAGTTAAAAATGTTGAAAGATAGCAGTACCAGAGTTAGAACCGATATGAACACAACCAGCATTTTCAAACTGGAAATTCTGTGGATATTGCCCAAAATGACCCTTTTACCCATGTTGCTAACACCCACTGTACCATATTAATCTCTCTGCTAATTCACTTTTAGTAATATGGCAATTATCAGCAAAGTCATTTATGCTTCACAACAATCAGAATTTCACGTCTTTGAGGCCATTGAAAGTTACCTTGCCCAGCGGGATCAGTTTTTTTGCACCCGATGCCCCAGAATTCGACGCCTTAAGTCTTGATGAAAGGTAACCAATCACCGCAAATGCGAGTGCTTCACGGAATTCATGAGGCACTCCCATAGAATCACTTACCTGAAATTTTCCGGGAAATAGTTCCGACAATCTCCCGGTAAAATACTTATTCTTTACTCCACCCCCAGCACACACAAGCTTGAGGCCAGCAGGAAAATATTTCCTGATGTTGCGTTCTATACTTCGTACAGTGAACTCGGCAAGGGTAGTTATGATATCCTCCGGGGGATAGTTTGAAAAAGATGGATTTCCAAGTATTTTTTCAAGATAATGAGATCCAAACCTCTCCCTGCCACAACTCTTTGGCGGGTTTGCATTTACGAATTCATCCTCCATCAGTGTATTAAGAAGCTCATGGATTATCTTTCCTGAAAGAGCTATTGTTCCATCATGATCAAACTCCTTTTTGAACAAAATTTTCATGGCTCCATCCAATAGCATGTTTCCGGGTCCCAAATCGAATCCGGCTATGTTTTCTCCAGTAAAGGAAACATTGGAAATTCCGCCTATGTTAAGAACGAGCAGGTCAGGCCCGAAAAGTATACTATCCGCCAATGGAACCAGTGGTGCACCCATTCCGCCTGCGGCCACATCACTTGACCTGAAATCCGAAATGACAGGCACGTTCAGATAAACTGAAAGTGGTTCCACAGCACCAATCTGGAATGTACCTCCATGGACACCGCCAGACTGCTCCGCATGATACAGGGTGTGGCCAGAAAAAACTGCAATTTCAGGCTTATTCTTCATTTTGCCTGCTGCCCGAATCAACTCCCGTCCTAAATTCCAATGGGCACTGTTAACGGTCTTCAGAGATCCCTCACCGCTGTTCGTTAACAAAAGAAGTTCATCGCGAACATGTGGCATGAATTTGTGGACACCGCTTTCAATTATATGAAAATGTATTCCTTCCATATCCTCTTCCAGATCGGCAATAACCCAGCTTATCCCATCCGTGGAGGTGCCTGACATCATGGAAAGGATTCTCATGTGAAACGTCTCTCAAAACAATCGGACTCCCGAAAGCAGGGAGGGCTGGCAACCGGTCGGCCTCTCCATTGAACGAGGCATAGGCTTTTGAATTTTGTCTGATGCATTTGACACCTCAAAGGCTCTTCTGGACTCTTCCAATTTTTTCGAATATTGAAAGCAGTTCCCCGGAATATTCGCTCTCGTCAGAGAGATCCGTCATGCTAATGGAGGCATCATAGCCGTTTGCGTGTATTATTATGTTATTTCCAAGATATAATGCGACATGATTCTTGAAGAAAACAAGGTCCCCCGGTATCGCTTTTTCAAATCCCGGAACATCTGCAGTGAAATCCCTCTGCCAGTCCGCGTTGCGGGGGAGCTCTTTTCCGATGAATCTGTACAGCCTCTGGACAAAGCCTGAGCAATCAAAACCGAAGTCGGAGGTACCTCCCCAGAGGTATGGTATCCCGAGAAAACTCCTTGAAAGATCTGGCACGGAAAAATCGAAGTTGCCAATTCCTGTCAATATATTCCTCGGGATTCCATATTTATCAACATCTTCTTTGCTGACATAAGATCCAAAGGGGAATCTGGCAGTTTCTGCAATATAACTTGCCTTTAGCTTATGCGTTCTTGGTTTTCCATTAACTATGAGTCTCGATTTCATGTATCCTTGAAGGCCGTCTCGCCCCTCTATGAGGGAATATTCAGAGTGTGAAGAGATTACTCTGACTTCCTCACCATAAATCAATTGTGAATCTCTTTCAGATTCGAATTTTGGTTCTTTCCGGATATCCGCAACACTAATTCCGACAAAATACACAGTAGAGTATTCCGACACATATTAACAATTTTCGCCGGAATAGTCCCGGAAGCAACAAACAATCAGCTTTCAGTTGCTCAATTGCCCGAATGCAAAGTTGTGATTCAAGGTCACGGGCTTAGAGAAGTTATTTTAATCGAATATCACTTGTGTTTAATGCAACCAGAGGTAGCTGATCTTGGAACACATGATACGGGAAATATATGAACAGTCTGAGATTCTTGACAAAATACTGGACTCCACCTGGGATAGTATTGGAAAAGCAAATGTGGAAATAAGGAAAGCTCGACGCATATTTCTTACTGGCAGCGGGACCAGTCTCCACGCTGCAATGCTCTACCAGATATTGCTGAATCGAACAGGAATATCACCAGTCTCCATTCCGGCATCAGAATTCCATTATTGGTTCACAAAGGGGGAAGTCTTTTCTGACAGTGTTCTCATAGTATTCAGTCAATCAGGAGAAAGTTCTGATGCCCTCAACGCGGCAGGCTTTGCAAAAGAGCTTGGAATGACGGTTATAGGGATTACAAACGGTGAGAATAGCGAACTATACAAATTATCAGACATTACGATCTACACAAATGTCGGCAAGGAAATGGCTCTGGCGGCAACAAAATCATATATCGCACAAATTACAGTTGTACTGGAAAGTTATATGCTTCTCTGCAACAAGGAACTGAGGGATTCTATTCCGATGATAAACTCTTCAATCAGGGAAATATTCGCTGATGAAGATAACATTCGCGACATTGCAGACAGGCTCGGAAATCACGTAGTTTTTCTTGGTTCAAGATTATTATACCCAACAGCCCTGGAAGGGGCACTGAAGATGAAAGAATCCTCCAACACAATATCTGATGGTTATGCGGTCAGGGAATTCATACATGGGCCCAAACAGGTTGTAGGCAACGGGACGAGCATTATCCTGCTGGATGGGGGGACTGCAACCGGTGAAATTTCCAAGTTGAGGGAATTCGGTGCATCTCTCATAGATATTTCAGAAAGCTCTGAATCAAAGATAAAGATTCCACACATAGACGATATCCTGAAGCCGATTCTCTATATAGTGCCTTTACAAATGATTGCTTATTACAGGGCGATAAGCAAAGGACTTGATCCGGATAAGCCTGATAAGTTGAGTAAAGTTGTCAGGTAATCCTTCAGCAGCTTTGCACGAATCGGAATGTAACAGTATGACCCTGAGGAGAATCAAATGGTTGGGCTGAACAGAAATCCAGACAAGGAACTCAAAAAATATCGTTTCAAGAGAGTTATTAGTGATGGCAATGTTATCGAAAATGGGCTAATCATCATCAGGGGAGAAAATATAGAAGAAGTCGGATCCTCGGAACATTCTGATTTCGTTGATTATTCCGATTACATTGCCGTTCCAGGGTTCATAGATATACATACCCATGGAATGAAAGGCGTTGATACCTATAACCTCGATTCCCGGTCTTTGGAAACATGGTCTGCTGAACTGCTCAAAACCGGAGTAACGGGGGTTATTCCTTCAATAGTTTCGGCTCCGGCTGAACGGATAGTCTCCTTCTTAAACACGATCACAGCTTTCTCCAATGGATTCCATCCGGGTAATCACGCAGTTATTTTGGGTGGAAGACTTGAGGGTCCATATATTAACAGGGAAAGAAAAGGTGCCCACGATCCTGCATATATAAGGAATCCACAGGTGGCCGAATACGAAAACCTTTTCAATAACTTTTCCGGGGTACTGAAAATTATGGATGTTGCTCCAGAATTAAATGGTGCCCTTGAAATGATAAAAGCGTCAAGAAAATCAGGAATCAGCATATCAATTGGCCATACTGCTGCTGATTTTCTGGAATCCATGGATGCATTTGAAGCCGGTGCAAGACTAGTGACACACTTTTACAATGCAATGAATCCATTTCATCACAGAGAAACTGGGGTGATTGGTTCAGGGATGCTGGATGAACGCATATACATTGAATTAATATGTGATCTTAAGCATGTTTCCCGGGAAGCCTTGAGGATTGCATTAACCATGAAAACCTTTGACAAGGTGATAACGGTGACTGATTCATCTCCGGCCACTTTATGTCAGGACGGATTTTACAAACTTGGATCGCTTGATGTTGAAAAAAAAGGTGATGAATGCGTTCTCAAAGGGACTGATACCATAGCAGGAAGTGTGGTGACTATGGACAGTGAAATCAGGAACCTCAGAAACCTCGGTTATCCGCTTGAACTTATAATTAAAACTGTCACATCCAATCCGGCAAGATTACTTGGTCTGAAAAACATTGGATTCCTGAAACCGGGATACAATGCAAATGTGGTGCTGTTTGACAGGGAATTGAAGGTGAAATATGTTATTCTGGATGGAGAAGTGCTTGATGTTGCCTAAGTTTGACGGGCGCTCCCGGGTAGATGTGCTGAGGCTGAAAATTTGACCGGGGAAATAAAGAGGACAGAGGACAACAATCCAGACAGCAGAGGAATTGCTGGTAAGAATGTCCGGAATATTCTGGAAATTATCCACGCAGAAGACTACAATGCATTTCGGGCCGTAGATGACGCAATGGATCAATTATCAGTCGCGGTCACGGAAACACACAAAAGACTGGTATTAGGTGGCAGGGTGTTTTACGTAGGTGCCGGCACCAGTGGAAGACTGGCTGCCCAGGATGCTGTAGAACTTGAACCAACATACGGTATCGGAAACGATATGTTTGATTTTATAATGGCAGGCGGTAATAATGCACTCATACGCTCTGTTGAGGGCGCAGAAGATGATACTGATTCCTCAAAGGAAGAATTGAAAAAGCGAAACCTTTGTAAACTTGACACTGTTGTGGGGATATCAGCATCGGGAAGAACCCCATTTGTCCTAGGTGCTATTGAATACGGAAGAGAGACAGGTGCGCTGACTATCGGTATCGTGAACAATACTGGCTCAATAATCTGCAAAAGATCGGAGATTTGCATTCTTCTGGAAACCGGGCCGGAAGTGATACAGGGCTCTACGAGGATGAAAGCAGGCACCTCCCAGAAAATAGTATTAAATGCCTACAGCACTGCTCTCGCTATCCTTCTTGGCAAGACTTATGACAACATCATGTCGCATATGGGCGTGAAATATAATACAAAGCTCAAACAGAGGGCAGTTAACATTCTGATCTCAGAGTTCAAAATAGGGGCGACAGAGGCTGAAGCATTACTGGTCAAGAATAATTACCGGCTTGACAGAATAATAAATGGCTTGAGGAACGGTGAGGAATCCGGGAAATAAATGGGGTATATCTACAGTTTTTCGTTGAGGAGATCGTGAAAGATCCTGTTGTGTATTATTCTCCTGAATCTGAGTATTTTCAGGTTATCTCTTGTGGGATATACTCTGTTTGTAAGGATGATGACCATGATTTCAGTGACCGGATCTATACATACAGAAGTTCCAGTGAAGCCAGTATGTCCATATACTCCAAATGGGGCGTAATCTCCTACGAATTTCGCATATCCGAAATCCGGGCTGATGATATTTTGTCTGGGAAGATTAATCATCCATCCGAGTCCAAACATACCTCCAATGTATTCGTTTGCAGGTCTTGTGGCCATTTCCAGGGTTGTTTTTGAAATGATGCGGCCCGAGACGTAACTCAGGTAAAAATTATGAAGATCATTCAGGTTCGAGAATAACCCGGCGTGTCCTGCCACCCCTCCCAGATAATATGAGTTCTCATCGTGTACTTTCCCCCATAATAATCCACGATCAGCTGTTACCTCTGTCGGAGCAATCTCTTTCCTGTCAAAGTCAGGTTGGAATCCCGTAGTTCTGAGATTCAGGGGAGCAGAAATGTATTCCGCAAAAAGTTCCCGTAATGTTTTTCCGCTAATTCGCTCCAGGAGAAAGCCCAGCAGAATGAAATTCAAGTCACTGTAGTTCTCTTCCGAATAAATTTTCTCAGGCTTGCAGACCTGTTCCATGGCAGTCAGGTACTTATCCTGTGTTTTTCCCGTTTCGTACATAGGTATGTGAGGCAGAAAACCAGAAGTATGCGTCAGAAGTGATTTCACAGTCAACTTTTCGATGTTGGTGTATCCTCTAAACACGCCATAGGTCTCAAGGGGGTCTTCAAGGGCTATTTTTCCGGTTTCCAGAAACTTAAGGGCAAGAGTTGCGGTAGATGTTGGTTTTGTCAGAGATGCAAGATCATAGATTGTTTCATTTGTATAGACAAAAGCCAAATCCCCTATCTTCCCCACAGAATTCTTATAGAGTATCTTCTTCCCCTTCGCAACGAGGACGCTCATGCCATGTGATACCTGTGGAACGGCCCCGGCTATTAACTCATCAAGATTCTTTTTGAAATTTCCCAGGAAGTCATCATCTATCACGCTTCACCAGTTCCTGCGCGTTGATAAGTTCAAATCCTATTAATTTTGGTCTCGATCACCTTGGTCCTTGAACTGAATAAAATAATTATCCTTCCGGCGATTGTTGACTCCAATGTCTTCATATCCAGTCAGCAACGATAATGTAAGTTGGGGTGCCAGCATTCCGATGAGGGACGGTGTGAATCTGTCATGTGATATCTTCTTCCCTGAACAATCTGGAAAGTTTCAAACTGTATTATTACGTACTCCGTACGGAAAGGGAACAGATGAAATCTATAAGGTTGCTTCCTATTTTTCGAAAAAAGGTTTTGTGTTTGTTGCTTGCGATGTAAGGGGGAGAGGTGATTCTGAAGGTATTTTCACTCCGTACTTAAGCGAAGCAAGAGACGGATATGATGCGATAGAATGGTGTGCAAGGCAAAAGTGGTCCAACGGAAAAGTGATCACACGGGGAGCTTCATATTCGGCCAGGATACAATGGCTCACTGCGCTAACGAAGCCTCCGCATCTTGCGGCAATGATCAGCACGGTGTCACCATCCGATCCTTTCGTTGAGGACCCTACGTGCATACCAAGTCCCCTTGTGATCTCGTGGCTTTTCCTGATTTCTGGAAGGATGCTCCAGAACATTAAGAATGTGAACTGGGAGAAAATTTACTGGCATCTGCCTTTGAAGGACATTTCCAGACTCACAGGAAGAGAAATCCCATTCTGGGATGAATATTTCAAGTACAGGCCCAATGATAAATTCTGGGACCAGCTCAGATATCAGGGGAGATTCAATGAAATAGATGTCCCTGTACTGCATGTATCGGGCTGGTACGACGATGAGCAGATAGGGACTCCTCTGAATTTTGCTGGAATGAGAAATAATGCTCCGTCGGAAAAGGCAAGAATGTCTCAGAGACTTTTAATGGGGCCCTGGCCACACAATGTCAACTCAGCACAAAAACTCGGAGACATTGATTTCGGTCCGGATTCTGTTATCGATCTCCAAGGTTATGAGGTTGAATGGTTAAATCTAGTGCTTTCGGAAACGGCGACCGATAAGCACATTGAAGATCCTGTAAGGATATTTGTAATGGGCTCAAATGTTTGGAAAACCTTCAGTGAATGGCCCCCGAAATCAGTCTCTTACAACAGCCTTTATCTTAGCTGTAAAGGTTCCGCAAATAGTAGGTTTGGATCCGGTGTGCTTATACCAACGGTTCCTGAATACTCAAGCCGATTTGATTCATACGTTTACGACCCGGCTAATCCGGCTCTATTCATAGCTGATGAGAATTTTGCCCAGATCGGTGGACCAGACGACTATTCTTCAATAGAAAGGCGAGACGATATTCTTGTCTACAGTACTGGAAAATTATCCTCAGATGTTGAGGTCATCGGGCCCGTAAGGGCAGACCTTTATGTGTCATCTTCCGCAGTTGACACAGACTTTACGGCTAAATTGCTTGATGTGTGGCCAAACGGGTACGCTCAGAGGTTGTGTGACGGAATAGTCCGGATGAGGTACAGAGACGGGTATATGGATGAAAAGTATATCGTTCCAGGTAAAATATATCGTGTGACAGTTGATTTATGGAACACCTCGAACCTGTTCAGGACAAACCACAGTATTCGAATCGAAGTATCGTCCAGTGCATTTCCGAAGTACGCAAGGAACCTTAACATCCGCGGGAATCCGGGAGAACTGGAATCATGGGAAACGGCCGTGCAAAAAGTATTTCATGGATCGAGCAATCCTTCCAGGATCATTCTTCCCACCGTTGGATCTCTGGATGGCAGGTTTGAATCCTGACACGAACTAATTTATATGCTTTAAATCTAATCACTCTCGATGCGGTCAGGGTTTTTCATACAGACAGGAATAAGGGGTGTTGAAAGGAATCAGGCCTTGAAAATAATTTCATCCATGCTACCGTCTTCAATCGTATTATTCAAAAGCGATTTCAACAATGAAGCTGAGTTGCAGGGACTCATAAAGGATATCCAGAAGTTATATGCAATCGAGAAAGGAATAGCTCCTCCTGTTTTCGCCATAGACCAGGAGGGTGGAAACGTTGTAAGGATACCATGGCTGAATTATAACCCAAGTAATTATTTCCTCGGGCAGGTTAATAACGAAAAACTTACAAATTATATCGGACTTGTCACCGGGAACGATCTTTACCGACTTGGAATAAGATGGAATCTGGCTCCGGTGCTGGACATACTCAACAATTATAATCAGGTTCTTCTCGAAAGAAGCTTCGGTGAAGATGTTGAAACCGTTGCAGTAAACGGGGCGGCGTATATTTCAGGACTACAGAATCAGGGTGTCGCTGCAACTGCAAAGCATTTTCCGGGCCACGGTGGAGTCCTTGAGGACTCGCATCAGACCTTGCCAAGAGATAAAAGGTCCATGAACGCATTGCTTAACGATGCCTTTCCATTCAAGGCTGCAATAAAGGCAGGGGTAAGGGCAGTAATGCTTTCTCACGTACTGTATGAAGAACTGGACCCCGATAATCCTGCTACATTGTCACAGAAAGCATACGATTTACTGAGAAAAACGTTCCAGTTCAACGGGCTCGTGATAACCGATTCTGTTGACATGAAAGCAGTATCCCAGAACTATTCAACGACGGAAATTGTTTCAAAATCAGTAGGGCTTGAAGCGGATCTGATAGAGTGTGCTGATCTTCAGACATCGATTGAACTAAGCGATTCTATACAAGGCATCGATAGCGACAAATTGAAGAAAAAAATCGAAAGAATTTCATCATTCCTCCCGGAAAAAAAGGTTAAGTTCAAGCCTCCAAGTGAAGTTCTCCAGTCATTTTCAATCATCTCAAACAGGGCATTTAGACAGATCTACATTGATCCCGGCAAACATTTTTATGTTGTGTTGCTGGATAATACGATTGAAAGCCAGGTCGCGGAGGAACATTCAATAGCCAGCATATTGGCAAAAAGTCTGAAGGAAAACTACTTCGACTTTACGCTAATGGATGCAGCCGCCTTCAGGGGATTCAACATTTACGGGATACAGATGATTATCGTGGGTCGAAATGAGCACCTTAAAGACAGGATTTCATCAATTACCGAGAAATGCGGACAAAACAGGTGTGTCTTCATCTCCACAAGTATATCAAAGGATACCGGAATCATTCCGGAAAATATTGGATATATCGCCGCCTATTCAAGCAAGCCTGAGAATGTCCTTGGGGCTATCTACAGGGCTATGAAGTTCTTCTGATAGCCGGGTGGGGGAGGGAAACGACGAACCACTTTCCATTACTTTATGCCGTTCATTGCGGCACCTTCGCTTAGGGAATAAGGCCTGTATTATGATCGGTGAATATTGCCATTGATTCGCTCCTGAATCCCAGGTTTTCGTATAGGCTCTTCGCTGTGGAATTATCTGACCTTACAAACAGGGACGCATAAGAAGAGAATTTAGCAAGATCTTTCAGGATTCTCCTTATTACGTCGCTAGCATATCCTTTTCCCCTGTGTTCCCGGGAAGTAAAAAATGCTCCCACTGTTGAAATATCACTATTAATGGACATAATTGCGCCTCTGGAAACAAGCAAGCCGTCGTGAAGGATGCCGTAAACCAAACGTTCGTTAATAAATCTGGCTTCCCTGGCCAGTACTTCCGCATCAGCAGGTCTCTCCGAATATCCTGCCAGATTGAGTGATCCTTCAGCGTTGTTCCTGTCAAGTTTCAGGACTCTCTGATCCGTGCTGGTGATTTCCGGAGTATGGTCAAGTTTATTCAACATAAGGTTCTCGCGAAAATGTATCGAATCTGGAAAAGCTATTTTCAGGTCTTCTTCAAGTTTAAACGGAGCCTGAATGGTAATCTTCTCATATTTTATGGAACGTAAAAGGGCAGGGGCAGATTCTTCAGAACCGGTGATCCAGGCTAGCGGATCATGCCATATGTGCGGGTTATAGCCGGAATGGAAGATAATGAGACATCCGGAAATTGAATCATCCTCTCGGACAACGAAGGTTTCACATCTTTCGGGAAAAGTAGTCACCGCGTGGATCATGTTAGCAGTGAATGGC
This sequence comes from Thermoplasmatota archaeon, assembly GCA_023488885.1. Classification (GTDB taxonomy): domain Archaea; phylum Thermoplasmatota; class Thermoplasmata; order Thermoplasmatales; family Thermoplasmataceae; genus JAJZOM01. The sequence goes on from JAMDDH010000002.1 coordinate 68,564, forward strand.
AGTTGTGAAGAGAGATATGGATATAATTTCTTCCCATATTCCCCAACGAGCCTTTCAACCATATTTCTATCCGTCACTATTATACTTCCTTCCGAAAACTTTTTCGCACTCCGGCGCAAGTTGGAATTGAGTTCTGCGAGACGTTCCCAGATCGGAGTGCCTAGGAATATTCTTTTTTCAGGGTCACTCCGAGACCCGCATCTTCATTTGAGGATATGTATCCCTTCCTCAGTTCAATTCCTTTTTCAGCAATATCTTTTATTATGCTGCTGTAGCCGTCGAGATCAGTATATTTCACGCCTTTCTTGGCCAATGCAACGACGAGACCCGCTGTATTGGACAGTCTTGTTTCAATCATGCACCCAATCATCACAGGAGCCCTGAAAGATTCAGCAGTGTTCACCATCTTTACGGAATCAGTTATTCCGCCGGACTTCATGAGCTTTATATTGATGCCGTCTGCAGCCTCCATGCTCAGGATAGTAGACACATCTTCAGGGGTAAATATGGCTTCATCCGCCACAACAGGTATTGCGGTATTGTTTCGAACGAACCTGAGGGCTTTAAGGTCGTTTGCAGGAACAGGTTGTTCCAGGAATTCAATTTCATAGGTTTCCAGTTTGCGCGCAATTTCCACAGTTTTCTTTGCAGTGTAAGCCTGGTTAAAGTCCACGTAAACCATCTTCTCCGGTCCGATTACCTCCCTGACCGCCTTGACTCTTTCAAGATCTTCCTTAATTCCAGAACCCATTTTTATCTTGAAAACCTGTATGCCTGAATCCAGCAATTCCTTTGCCTGATGCTTTGCTGAATTTCGATCAACAAGGTCAACGGTGTACGATGTAAGAATATTATTCCTGTAACCCCCAAGAATTTTCTTCAGGCTAATCCCTGAACGTTTTCCGATTATATCCCATATGGCAGTATCTACTGCATTTCTGCTGGCTTTAGCGGATTTCATGAGGCTTTTCATTTTCTCATTGATCAATTCCGGGCTTTCATCCATCTTGACAAGGTTTTTTGAAAAAACATTCAGTTCATGTTCTATAGAACCCATGGTATCGCCGGTTATGAACGGAGTCGGTGTTGCCTCTCCATAACCCACGAATCCATCATCAGAAACTACCTTCACCAAGAAACCTTCATAAGCATCCGTTGAGCCAAGGGAAATCTTAAAGGGCTTTTTCATCTGGAGTTCCAGTTTTGTGTACGAGATAGACTCAATCACCTTATGGTATCTTAGCCGGATAAATAATTTTCTTCTAATATCTGGATGAATATGGACATCATTCTGCCTAATCAGCAGAAATTGAATTAGCGATACAGCAGAAAATTCTCCCTTCTTTCCCGGAATGACTGGAGATCATCCTGCCATGAATTTATAATATCCTGGACGGACGCCTCATCCTCAATCATGGAAACAAGTTTGTTGGATCCGTACAGCAAGCCAAGCCATCTTTCATTTATCTCAATCTTGCCGTAATTATAAGCCTCAATCATCGTTTCAATTGCAAATTTCAGAGGGTTGTAGGAACCCCTATCCGTTATGTGCAGGTAGTAACCCTTGACTCTCTGGTTCTTAAAAGGTTCCAGCAATGGTGTGAACTCAGTTCTCCTGAGTGTGAGGCCATCTGCTCCTTTGAGTTTCATATCCCAAAGAAATGGTGACCCGATCTGGAGAAAAGGGTAGGGAGTTCCTCTTCCAAGACTCATGTTAATCCCTTCCAGCATACACATTCCCGAATAGTTTATGGTAGCATTCATGGATGGGAGATTCAGAGACATTGGTATATAATGGGACATAAGGTCATCAAGGTAGGTATTCCTGTTGTAACCACTCATCTCAACAACCTTTACATCTGAACCAATTTCTTCGTCAAAAAGTCTGGAAAGCTCGCCTATTGTCATCCCGTATCTGGTCGGTATCTCCTTTATGCCGATAAAGGATGAAAATTCCCTGAGGAGAACTGGGCCGTCCACGATATCAGATCGAATAGGATTGGGTCGATCAAGCACCACTAGCCTGCCCTTATGTGGTTTTATGGTTGCCATTACCTTATAAAGGGTAGAAATGTAGGTGTAGTGTCTTACCCCTGCGTCCTGTACATCGAAAATAATGGTGTCGAAATCTTCGAATAAAGACCTGTCAGGATCATGAGTATCGGATTTATACAGTGATTTAACTGGAATATGGTTGTAGGTTTCGTCCGGGACTATCTCACCGTTATTGTATGTTCCATAGAAACCGTGTTCAAGTGAAAAAATGCAATTTAATTTCACGTTCTTCCGCGTAATGTAATCTATATTCTGTTCAATGCTGCTGGTAACTCCGGTCGCATTTGTAATTATCCCTACTGAGCCTTCGAGTTCATCTCTTCGTATGTTATCAATTCCAAGCCGGAAAACCATCTAAGCCATCGATACACTCTTATAACTTATTTTTTTTCATAGCTAATACGTCACGAACATCTATGGAGCAAAACGCAGCATGCACGGAGTAATTCGATTCCTAATGATTTACCTTAATGCATGAAGAGGTATTTTTTCCGCTCTTCTGCTGAAAGCAACAGAATCTTCCTGTCTATCTGTTTCACGAGATAATCTATATCTTTTTCTTCAACGCTTATCCCGTTGTTGATCAGAGTTAACAATATTGATCCCGATACAGCGTGATATCCGTATATGGCTGGCAAAAATTTTACTTCAGGTACATATTTCCTCACAGTTTCAACCAAGGAATTCCAGTAAATGTCTCCCGAGCGATATACTCCGCCATAACCACTGACAGTAATTTCTCCCTTTATCTCCAGCCGCTTGTGAAGACTCAGGACACATTTAGCAGCCTCTTTCGCGGCCTCCCTGATTAAGTCAGTACAAAGGACATCACCAGAATTAGCCATCTCTGAAACTATTGTGGCTAAACTGGCGATCTCCCTGATGTTGATTTTTTTGCCATATACTTTATTTACAAGGTCTCTGCCTTTTTCTACATTGAATTTCTTCTTGAGTCTGAGATTCAAGGGACTGGAATACTCACTTCGCCCATCTTCCAGCTTTGCGGTTTCCTGTAAAGCGCGTTTGCCGATATAGAATCCTCCACCCTCATCTCCTATAAGCCACCCCCATCCGCTGGATCTTTCCACTCTTTTCCCGTATCTGCCATAAGCTATCATGCCAGTTCCAGGGGCGGCAATGATGCCGTTTCCATCAAGGAATCTTGAAAAATATCCCGCTTCGCCGTCATTGAGCAGTTGATACTTCAGCTCCTTCTCTGAACGTTCAACGATTCCCCTTATAATCTCAGTGGAACGATCCGAATCCTTCACTCCCGCTATGGCGAGGATTATGCTTTTAATTTCATTCCTATCCTTGCCAGATTGTTCAAGAGCGCCCTGTACTGCCTTTTTTATATTTTTAACAGTATTTGGAATTCCGATATTACGATAATTTGAAGGACCTGCAATCCCGAGGCCTTCAATTTCTTTCTGTTCATTGAAAACTGCAGCAACAGTTTTTGTGGCTCCCCCATCAAGAGCAATCCATGTCATTCTTAATGGGAGCCTAATAGGAATTAAAAATTTAATGCAGGGAGGCAACTCGCCATATATCCAGATCAGGGTAAACATACTACAACAATAGGATAATGCATAAGAAATCAAGTTTCTGCATATTCATTTATTGTTCAGGTATACTCCTGTCAAAAGTATCCACAATTGGAATGTTGTACGAAATTCGTAATGTCATTACGAGTACGTGAATTTATGCCTCAACTTAACAGAATTGGCTATATTGTTCTACAAAGATTTTTATATTAGATAACTCATTAGTTTGTCAATGGTTAGCACTAACCGTAAAATTTTAATCATGAGCGTCGCTGCATTTCTATTTGTAGTGAACTTTGGGGCACTGGCACAAGGGTCCAACACAGCAACACCAAGTGGGGAATTTATTTTTGGAACCCCTGTTTCAACTTCAGTCAGTGACCTCAATCCGCTCACTGTATCGAACAGCTTAGCTACTATTATAGATCAGGAGACGTACGCCAACTCCCTCGGATTTCAGTGGGCTGACGGAACATTCACTCCCTGGCTTGCCAGTTCCTGGTCTATAACATACAGCGGAACCTCAGAGAACATTACTTACCACCTGAACCCCAACGCTGATTGGGTACAGGGAAGCAATGTTGTTGGTCAAATCACCGGAAAAGATGTTGCATATACATTCAAGGCAATTCTTGGCAACAGTTCACTAGACGGGTACAATCTGGCTTCACACCTCACAAGTGTTACATCTTGGGACAACAACAGTGCAGTTTCATTCAACTTCAACTCAACCAGTGCACTCTGGTTCACATACGTTACATCACAGGTAATCATTCCGTCATCCTGGAGCCAGTATGATAATGGAACACCAGGTAACATTGGAAGCTACCTTAACATGGGACCTTATGCTAAGGAAATAACTGCCGGGCCATTCACACTCTCCAACATATCATCACAGGGCGCAATCCTTGTTGCCAATACACATTTCTGGATGGGCACACCACACATCGAAACCTTCTATGTTGAAAAGTTCCAATCTACCTCTTCAGCAGTTCTATCATTGGAGGACGGTTCAATTGCTGGTACTTTCCCTGCACTAAGTGATTACAACGCACTTAAGGGAACTACAAACATAACAAATGTAAACCAAGCAGAACCTTGGACTTTCTACCTCTGGATGAACGACACACTTCCGACATTCGCGAACTACCACTTCAGACAGGGTCTCGCCTATGCAATAAACAAGACACAGATCATGCAGAAGGCTGAGGATGGCCTTGGCTCATGGGGATCCAACTTCTCATTCGGTGGCTTGCCAACAGTGATGAAATCACAGTGGGCACCAAACCTGACCCAGTACTCGTTCAATAACACAAAGGCTCTACACCAGTTTGAACTTGCAGGATACCACCAGAACATAACTTCGTCTGGGGTTCAGTTAGTTAACAATACAACTAAAAAACAACTCACGTTGACTATCCAGGAACCCCCAGTTTCTGACTGGCAGGCTGCAGGCACATTCATACAATCAGATCTCAAGGTGCTGGGAATAAATGCTGTATTACTAAGTGTTCCTTTCAGCACATGGGGTGCGGACACATTTGGCGCTAACTTTACTACCTTGACCTACTTTGGATATGTCCCAGCGTTCACAAACCCGTACATACAGCTGCAGGCACCATACGATTATAATGGCGGATTCTGGAATGTTGAGCATTTCTCAAATTCAACATTGAATGGGCTGTTTAACACAACAATTAGCGCGACTGGAACAAACTTTACCAAAGATTTGAACCAGATGCAGCAGATTATTGACCAGCAGGTGCCAATAGTACCTATCGGGAATGCAAACAACTTCTATGCATACAACAACAAGATGGTACAGGGTTTCCTTCCAAATCTGACCATGGACAGCCCATACAATCTGATGCAGATAACCTCCTCTTATACGCCGCCCACAACACCGGCAACTACTTCCAGCAATAACATCCTCTATTACCTCGCTGGTGGAGTAGCGGCTGCCATAGTAGTTGGCGGAGTAGTTGGCTACGCTCTTAGAGGAAAAGGAAACAAAGGCAAGGAAGAAAAATAAACCTAAACAATTTTAAATCTATTTTTTTTACCCTTTTTTGATGTGGTTAAATGATTACTAGAAAATATCTTGTTACACGGACAAGTTATGCCGTATTGACTTCCGCAATCGCCCTCGTCATTAATTTTTTATTGCCACGGTTGGTTCCGGGCAATCCCGTCTACACAATCTTACTGACAAAGTATCATTATCTTCCACCTAACCAGATTAAACTACTTGAATCAGAATTTGGACTTCAGAACCCGAATCTCCTGTACCAGTTTCAACGTTACATTATTGAGTTGTTCCATGGAAATTTGGGAATATCTTATTACTACTTCCCAGCAACAGTCACTAACGTCATAGCAACGCATCTCCCATGGACTTTATTTCTTCTAGGAACGGCGACCGCGATCTCATCCCTGGTCGGAGTCATTATTGGTAAATACATTGGTTGGCATAGTGGAACTAAGGGGGAAACAGCAATCTCTGCCCTGTTTATGGGCCTCACGTCCATCCCCTTCTTCTGGATTGCAGTGATCTTTCAGCTGATTTTCGCACTTTATATAACTCATCTTCTTCCGATTTCAGGGGCTTATTCGGTCACATTAGTACCATCCTGGAATGTGGCCTTTATTCTAAGCGTCCTCCGACACAGCATATTGCCAATTTTCACACTTGTTCTTGTGTCATTTCCGGGTTTTTCCCTTACTATGCGAAATACCATGGTCAACCAGAATAAGGAAGATTACCTCACATTGGCAAAAGCTAAAGGAATTCCCGAAAGGCTTATTGTAAAAAATTACGCGGCACGAAATGCAGTATTGCCAGTTGCAACTCATATTGTCCTTGCATTCGGCTATGTTGTGGCCGGTGCGTTCTTTGTGGAAGTTGTTTTCTCATATCCTGGAATCGGTTACGCTCTTTATGTTGCAGTTACATCCCTGGATTACCCACTTGTGGATGGAATATTTTTGGTGATTACGTTGACAGTCATTATAGCTAATTTTTTTGCAGATATCCTTTATGCATATCTGGATCCGAGAGTGGAGTTGAAGTAAACATATGTTACCTGAAGTAGGACCGTTAGAAACCAAGACACTGAAAACAAAGAGTACAACAGGAGAGGTTAGTTTCCTACGCGGTGCGCTGGGAAACAAGAAATTCTTTTCCGGGTTCATAATACTCCTGGCCTTCACTACCATTGGCATCATTGGCCCCTTTATTGCACCTTATAATCCTTACAATACTAGTTTTCCTAGCTGGTTGCCACCTACATCTGCACACCTGATGGGAACTGACTATATCGGCCACGATGTGTTCACATGGTTTGTAATTGGCACTGGTACATCACTTTTTGTCGGAGCGGCAGTTTCCCTTATCACGACATTTCTTGGTACAGCCGCGGGCCTTGTATCGGGATATTACAGCGGTATGGTGGACAACATTCTAATGAGAACAGTTGATGTTCTTCTGATCATGCCGACATTTCCTTTACTGGTTATCCTGGCTGTCTATTTGCCACCCACTAATACGACGACTATCATCATTCTCGGAGTGCTGTCATGGCCATTCATGTCAAGGGTCATCAGATCCCAGGTGTTGACATTGAAGGAAAGACCGTTTATAAGTGCAGCTAAATTGTCGGGATATTCCGGCAAGAAAATACTTTTCAGTGAAATTTTCCCACATCTGCTGCCACTGATTGTTATAAATGCGGTATATATTGTTGTTGGAGCCATTGTGGCCCAGGCAGGGCTTGCCTTCTTTGGTCTTGGTAACCTTGCTTCAGTGAATTGGGGTACATCTCTCTACTGGGCTCAGTCGTCTGATGCCATAATTTACAATGCATGGTGGTGGATTATACCCCCCGGTCTGTCTATTGCAATAATAGGTATTGCTGCCAATCTGTTTGGTTCCGGGCTGAATGAATACGTTGGACAGAGATCAGGTGAAGTGAGATGAGCTTTCCCATCCTTTCAATCAAGAAACTGAATACAGTTTTCCACACACCATCAGGAGATGTTATGGCATTGAGAAACCTGAGCCTTGAAGTGAACAAGGGTGAAGTTCTTGCAATTGTTGGAGAATCAGGCTCCGGAAAATCCACATTGGGATTTTCTATTCTCAGGTTGATTGAAAACCCTGGCGAAATTATCAGTGGCTCTATTGTCTTCCACAGTCCGGAACGTGATGTCCACATACTTGATCTCAGCCTTCCTCAACTCAGAGAATTCAGGTGGGTTAACATCTCAATGATTTTCCAATCTGCCATGAACGTTCTTAATCCCATAGCTAGGATAGAAAAACAGTTTATTGACACATTTGAGGCACATAATATAGAAGGAGATTATCAGGAGAGAATCAATAAGTATCTTGAAATTGCAGGGTTAGGTAAGCAGGTAAAGAAAATGTTCCCGCACGAACTGAGTGGGGGAATGAAACAGAGAGTCAATATTGCCCTGGCATTGTCATGTGAACCATCGATCCTGATTGCAGATGAACCCACAACTGCGCTAGACGTAGTGGTTCAGAAGGAAATACTCTCTTCAATAATGAGAATTAAGGATGAGCTCAATTTGACCGTTATCTTCATAACTCACGACCTCTCCGTTGCATCTTCAATAGCTGACAGGCTTGCTATCTTCTATGCGGGAAGACCTGTGGAAGTAGGTTCTGCTGATAAGATCCTCAGATCTCCTCAGCATCCCTATACTACTTTGCTTCTCTCTTCAGTTATTTCTCTCAACACCAACAGAGAAGCTTCTCTAAAAACCATGGGGGGATCCCCCCCTGATTTGAAAAAACGAATACCTGGATGCAGTTTTCTGGAGAGATGTCCAATTGGTGAAGAGGCCTGCTCCACCTACGACCTTTTCCCAGCTAAAGTCCACGGCGATGTTTTTGTGGAATGCATCCATCCAGGTAAGTTGGAGTTCGAGATGGAGGTAAACAAATGAAGAGAATTCCAGGAAAGGTGAATTAATTGCTCACAGGCAGGAGACTTAAAGAAGAGAAATGGTTGCCTCCATCCAATGAAATAATCTCATTCCGGAATGTTGACAAGGTTTACAAATCCGGACACACTACGAACTATGCGCTGGACAGCATCAATTTTTCCATCAAAACAGGAAAGACCCTATCGGTGGTAGGGGAAAGCGGAAGTGGGAAGACAACATTCGGCCTTGCATCATTAGGTCTCATAGAACCAACCCGAGGGAAGATATACTTCCAGGGGATAGACATCACATCTCTTGACAGGATCCAAAAGAGGAATTTCAGGTCAAAAACACACATGATTTTTCAGGATCCATATTCTTCCCTGAATCCCTACAACAACATTTTCACCACTGTCTCAGCTCCAATTGAATCTTTCCAGAAAGGCATGAGCAAAGAGGAAAGACGTAACAAGGCCGCTGAAATGCTGGATAAAGTGGGGTTATCCCCAGGAGCGGATTTCCTTGACATCTATCCTAAGAGTCTTTCGGGGGGACAGAGACAGAGGGTTGCTATTGCAAGATCATTGATAAACAAGCCAGAGTTTGTAGTTGCAGACGAGCCCACGTCAATGCTAGATGTTTCAATAACGTCTACTGTCATCAATCTTATGAAATCCCTTAAGGACGAGTTGAATTTCACAATGCTATACATCTCCCACGAGATAGCAACATCGAGGTACATTGGGGATGATATGGCTGTAATGAATCTCGGAAGGATTGTTGAGTATGGAAGCCCCGAGGAGATCACCAAATCACCAAAGCACCCTTATACCGACCTCCTTATCAGGTCCTATCCAAAGCCTGGACAAAAATTAGTGCCGGGAGAAACAAGACATGGTGATTACAATGTATACAATGGGGGCATCAAAGGATGCACATTTGCTTACGCCTGTCCTTTCAAGATACCAGAATGTGAAAATACCAAACCTGAGCTCAGGGAGATATCACAGGGGCACTGGGTAGCCTGTTTCCATCCCATAAATTAGGAGAAGGATGACGAGTTTTCACACCCGTCTCCAACGTATTTTTAGTTTCAGTTTTTCTTTTTCATTATTGTTAATGCCACTGCTGCAAACACTGCAATTGAAATGCCTCCAATCAGGCCAATTGTAGCAGGTGTATCAAGCCCAAGTACTGAAAATGGTTGGCTTCCGACATAAAGTGTGAAATTGTTGTAGGCTGTACCGTTGCTGCCAGATGATTGCACTTCAATGTTGTTTGTACCATCGGATGGAGTAAAATAATAGGTTCTTCCCACATTTTTGGGGGTAAACACAATCCCCATAAGTTTGGCAGAGGAACCCATTCTCGGTCGATCCCATAAGTAGTTGAATACCTTGCTCACATTCCTTACTTTTTCTTAAAATCGTCCACTAACATTTATCGTTACATTCGCTTCATTCAACAAGGATCCAAAGAGGAAGTGTTTGAAAGCAGTAAAAAATGAGGTCTTGAAATCACGATAACCTACTGAATTAGGTTAGTTATTTCATTCCAACATGACACACACCTAAACTATGGATAATCTCTTGAGGAGCCTTAATCTCGTGCTCTCAATTGCAAATGAATCAGTAATACTATTTAATCCCCAATATTGTAGGATAAGCCTTGTTTTTTGTTTTGCATCTAGCTTAAACGCAGTTTTCGTTGAGCAAATTTAAAGAATATTAAGCATAAAAATGGTTCCCACAGGTTCTATGTGTAGAATGTTCGCTTTTATTGGCAGTGACAGATATTTTTTAAACCAATTTATGAAGCTCTCCTTGAAGTATCTCAGGACGATCACCCTCTATCTGAGTGTATATCGAAATCTTTCTTGAACTACAGGGATGGTTGGGGGCTTGTTGAATACGGCAGTGAGGGCATCAGGCATGAAAGATTTTCCAGTGCAATATTCATGACTCCTGTGCCAGAATTCAAAGGGGATTTCATATTAATACATGCTAGGAATGCAGCAAAGGGGCAACCATTCGGGATGCTCGACACCCATCCTCAAATGAGGGCTTCAGAAGAATATGATCTGCATCTTGCGCATAATGGTGAAATAGATAAGGCAAGAATTCAACATGGACTATCTGATAAAGAAATTGAAAACAGGGCAGACATCGAGGTGTTCCTTGACCTCATGTCATCATTCAAGGGATCGGTTCAGGCGTTCTTTTAAAAGTCAATAAGAGAGGTGTATGAAAATAATGCTCTTGTACTGGATTTAACCTTTTCCTCGTTTCAGTTGACAGAAATGATTATTCCGAAGGTCGCTGATCTCCAGCTACGCTGTTAACTTCGATGAATATCCCAGGCTATACTATTTTGAAGGAAAGGATTGGAAATCCATCGTTTTCTCAAGCCTGCCTGTTTCAAAAAAAATTTCCCACAAGGTCCAGAAAAGAAGCACTCCAACCTGGACGTATCTACTCACTGAGCTCTGATTGTCTCGAGGAAGAGCCCATTGTCATCCAAAAAAAGTCTCAATCTGTGTCCAAGTAGAATCTTTTAAGAGTTTCATATGTGTTAGGCAAAGGAATGAAGATACTCATCTCAATTGATGCCGAAGGACTTCAAGGAGTCACATTTGGAAGACAGGTCAAACCAGATACCACGGAATACCAGGTTTTGAAATCAGCAATGAACAAGAGTGCGAACGCGGTTATCTCCGGTGCCTTCAAAGGTGGTGCAGATGAAGTTCTGGTAGTGGATGCGCATGACGGCAACAGGAACCTGGATGTGGAGGAAATAGACTCAAGATCTCAGGTAATTCTCGGTTGGCCCAAAGAATTGAGCATGGTCCAGGGAGTAGAAGGAAAAGATCAGTTGTTCCTTATCGGGTACCATACCAGGGCTGGTGCACCAAATGGGGTGCTTAGCCATACATATTCAACAAACGTTCACAGGTTAAGAATCAATGGAAAGGAAGTCGGGGAACTGTGGCTGAGTGCGGCAGTGGCATCAAGTTACGGTGTTCCGGTAACCCTTGTTGCAGGGGACAGTCAGACCATTGAAGAGGCAAAAGAATTCCTGGAAGACTGTGAATTTGTAACCCTGAAAGAAGGATTTTCAAGATATTCTGCTCGATCGCTGTCCATGAAGGATGCCCTGGGAAAACTAGAGGAAGGTACTCAAAAGGCCATAAAGAGGAAGGGAAAATTGCTGGAAGTTGATGTTACCCTGACCATTGAGCTGGAATTCCAGAATGCTGCCATGGCGGACAACTGCCTCATTGTTCCAGGTGTTGAGAGGCTGAACGGATACACATTGAAAGTCACTGCGCAGGATGTAGTAACCGCATACAAGATATTCAGGGTCCTGGTTGCTCTTTCAGATTTTGATCACGGAGGGTACTGATCGATTGAACTTTACTGTTATATATTCCCCCAAAGATCAAGAGTTTAGGTTGACTTGACTTATAGGCTACTGATGAAAGCGATCATTGTCCTAGGTAGCAGGATTCCTAGGAATAATATTCATGAAGAACTGAAAATGAGGTTAGACACTGCAATAAATCTCTTCGATAAAAATTCAATACTTATACTGTCAGGTGGATTTACGAACCATAAACACAAGTCTGAGGCAGGATTTATGGAAGAATACTGCATTGGAAAAGGCATTCCACAAGACAGAATCGTACTGGAAGAAGAATCTCTCGACACCATTGGGAATGGTTATTTTACTCGTTTGACAGTTGATCAAATCCCTTCAGTCAATATGGTGACGGTTGTAACTTCATGCTACCATATGGAACGTTCCGAATTCATCTTCAGAGCCTGTTTCGGGAACAAATATCTGCTGGACTTCAGTAACTGTTGCGATTTCCCGCGTGCCACTACTTTGGAAAATGACTCCATGCAAATGGCTAAGGCTTTCTTCCATGGAATTGGGCCTGGTGATATATCCGCAGTCAGGGAAAAGCTTTATGTGGAGCATTTACTCTATAAAGAAGAATAGGACGATTTTGCTTATTCATCCTTATTGTCGTGTTTGGAAAGATTTCGATTCGGTGAAAATAGAAGGTAATGCAGTAATTTCAAGAGAAATTGCGTAAAGCTATGTCTTAATAGTAATTTCTCCAGGCGAAGAGGATGCAAATCCGTCTAGCGTTACACTCAAACATGAAATATCAATTCTAAATCAAATTGATATGATTATACACGGGTCAGCGTTTTAGAAAATTGTTCAGTTTTTATTGATTGTAGCTTCTGTAAGTTGTTTCTCCGATGTAATTTTCGACACAATTTTTACAACAAATTTATGACCATGTATATTTATAGCACGGAGATGAAATGACTTTTTATTGCAGTTCTAGCCGTAACTGCCCTAATGGTCCTCGGAACATTGGCAGTAGCAACCCCAGCTTCAGTAGACAGGGCGAGTTTTTCTCCCGCAGTGTCTTCCGGAACCGATGGAACTTTTGCTGTGGGCACCCTGCTCGCTGGAGAAACCGTGAGCAACTTGAATCCTCTGTCGAACAATGGACTTAGTTCAGATGTCTCCGGAAAAATGTATGCTGATTCAATGGGGTATCTCACGGTCTTGGTCTTCTGCCTACCATCATCGATAATCCGTTCCACTATGGAAGCATATTCTAGTGTACTGGATCCACGCCTCACCCTTGTTACCCGGAGAAGCACAATATATCATTGTAAATGAATACATTGATGTATGTATCAATAATGTGCACAGATATTAACCGATCCCACTTTCGTAAAACACTATAAAATAATGGAAAATTTTATTCCACGCTAATAGGTGTTATGTGGAACTCAAGTTCAAAGAACGAAGTATATATTTTATTACTACTACGGAGATGATTTCATTATGAACTATGATCGTTGCTACAATGCATTTTCAGAAAAAGCCCAACTTGAAGAGTCTAAATTTTTGAGAACCCGGGAGTTCTTTAACGAGGCAGACATAAATGAACAATGAAAGATACCCTTGGTTTCAGAAATTCAGATTCCTGACATTCGAGGGGATAAGATTTTGTGAGGAAACCTCACTAAAAAATTAAAGTATGGATTCAATTTCCAAAAATTTCCGTCTTGGCGTAATCTTCCGCCTTTAGCCTACCACTCGCCTGCCCGTTTTCGTCAAATAGGTAGACTCTGTTTTTCTCCACATAAACAGTCTTCATTTTTCCCTCGGAAATCTGATCGAAATGTTCCCGACGTACGCTAAAATATAGGCTTTCTCCATTAATTCTCATGAGCACCAGCGCCTCATTGCCAAGGAGGTTAATTCCCTCAATCCTGCCTGTCAGTTCCACGAATTCTCCGCCTTTAGCGTCGTGATTTACCGCGACTGCACGCGGTCTTACACCTATCGATCCGGATTTAGCACCAACTTCCTTCAGTGTTTCGGGAGCACTCAGAATATTCATAGGGGGACTTCCAATGAACGAGGCGACAAAGGAATTGACAGGTTCTTCAAAGACATTCATGGGGGTCCCCGTCTGTATAAGCTTTCCGCCATTCATCACTGCAATCTTCGTGCCAAGAGTCATTGCTTCAAGCTGGTCATGCGTAACATAGACTGTCGTTATCCCCGTTTCATTGTGTATTTTCTTGAGTTCAAATCGGACAGTATCCCTCAACTTCGCATCCAGGTTGCTTAGTGGTTCATCCATCAGGAGCAGTTTAGGATTTTTCACCAAGGCTCTGGCTATGGCCACTCTTTGTCTTTCACCGCCGGAAATGTTACTGGGTTTCTTGCCGAGTATATGTTCGATCGCCAGAAAAGAGGAAACTTCCTTCACCTTGTCAATGATGTGCTGGCGATCCTTACGGGCAATTCTAAGCGGGAACGCTATGTTTTCGAAGACAGTCTTGTGAGGATAAAGTGCGTAGTCCTGGAACACCAGCGACAATTCTCTCTTGCTTGGAGATAGATCATTAATGACCTTACCGTCAACAATGACATCGCCGGAAGTTTGTTGAACAAGACCGGCAATAATTCTCAATGTAGTAGTTTTTCCGCAACCAGAGGGACCAAGAAAGACAAAGAAATCTTTGCTCTCGATTTTCAGGTTCAGGTCTTCTATTATGTTCCTATTTCCTATTTTTAAGTTAATGTTTTCAAGTCTAAGTTCTGTCAATAAATACACCTCTCATTTAAGGGCACCTGCAAATACGTTGCTCTTGAGATACCTCTGAAGCACAAGTACGAGCACGATAACTGGAATTATAAGTATTATGGAAAATGCATCTGCTGCCTGGACTCCACCCACTCCCCGTGTGATTTCGTAATATATGAGGACTGGTAGGGTAGTGTGAAGTGGGGCTATTATGGAAGCAAGTACGAATTCATCCCAGGAGAAAAGCCAAGCTAGAATTACTGCCACATATATGCCAGTTAATGCAAGGGGCAAATCGATATTGTAGAATGCCTGCAGTTTACTGGCACCATCTATCTGAGCAGATTCAGAGAGCCTCACTGGAACGCTTTTGAATGTCCCCACTAGAACATAAGTTATCATTGGCAATGCAATCGAAGATTGAGCCAGTGCAATTCCAAAGGCCGTATTATATATCCCAAGAAGCAACATGGTTTTTGCTATGGGTATGGCAATTACTATCTCAGGCACCATTTGGGTTATGAACAGAAATATAATTATGGAGTAGCCAAGCCGCTTTGGCATCTTGGAGATGGCATAAGCACCAGGAATGCCAAAAAGCAGGCAAATTCCGGAAACCATGAAGGCTGTCTCCAAGCTGAGAATCAGATGGGGCATGAAATCGTATACCGCGAATACAAGGAAAAACCTTGAAAATGTAATTGTTGAAGGGATCAACACTGGACTTGAATTGAAAATCTCGCCGGAGGGGGCGAGGGCTATCATCAAGATCAGATATATGGGGAACAAAACGAAGATTGAAATAATTATCATCGCAATGTACCACAACAAATTCTTACCGATATTATTCATCCGAACCTCTCTCCATTAATCTGTTCGATGCGTAAATGTACAAGGCCACAAAAAGCATTACTATCACTAGCAGGATGGTCGCAACAGCATCTGCAAGATTGGCCGATCCAAGGGAAAATGAGATATATATGTCGTATGCAAGAGTTCCCAGGAACAGCAGGTTATTGCCAACAAGGATCAGCGGCAATGAAAGTATATTGAATTCAGAAACTGCCCTGATGATGAGTGCTATCATGATGAAAGGGAACAGGCTGGGTATGGTTACATGACGAAATTGTTGAATCTTGGAAGCACCATCTATAGCTGCAGCCTCATACAGGCTATCAGGAATGGTCTGCAATCCACCTAGGAGTATGAGCATGATCAATGGAAAAGTTTTCCATGAATCTGCGACAGCAACTGATAGAAACGCTATTGGCCCCTTGATCCAGTTTATATCTGAATGTATAAGGCCCAATTTCAACAGTATCTCGTTTCCGTACCACCCTGAAGGTGCGAAAATGAATGTGAATCCTATGGCGGAAACGACTGTAGCTACGCCATAAGGGAGCATTACAATTGAACGGAAAAATGTTCTTCCTCTAAAATTCCTGTTAAGAAGAAGTGAAGTCAGCAAGGCCAGAGCGAATTCAATGCTCAGAGCTAGTGCCACGATAATGACTGTATTCATGGTTTTGTTCACTATTGAATAGGTCGGAGTAGCAAGTTGCTCGTAGTTATAGGTGCTATAATGCCCCAACAACTGAAAACCAAGAAGTACTCCTCTGATAATCGGCAAAACATTAATCCAGGAAATAAAAATTAAAAGTGGAATAATAAAAATAATTTCTAATAAATTTTTTTTAATTATTTTTGAAACTCTCATAATGTCCCATCACGAAGTGCTTTTCGGTCCCAGATATGCTCCCGACGGAATAATGGTTCCGTTCTGATATTCTGATGGGTACGCAGTGCCACTGTAGTAGATCTTCAGATAGTGGTACATGCTTGAGTGTGCCTGACTAAGTGCGGTAGAAACATTCCCTCCGTTCATAATGACTGACCATGCACTGTCGAAGTAGTTGTCCCACTGTGTCATCCAAGGAACAGCAGGTCTGAAGATTCCATTGGATTCTTCATACTTGATGAGCTTGAATTGAAGCGACTGTGCAGATGGTGTGCTGTAAGCTGCTTCATTAACCACAGGCCATGTCAGGTTTTGCATCAATTGTATCTGTACCTTCTTTGAGTCAAGGAACTGTATCCAGTGTAGCGCTGCCCAGAAGTGAGGGGTATTGTTGACTATTCCAAGTGCATCTCCGCCCACAATGAATTGCGCGGTATTATTTGGTCCTTTAAAGACATAGTTGAGTCCAAGCTCCTTTCCAGATGTTACGTTGTGCGGTGCTATGGTGGTGTTGTTCCATCCGTTATTTGCAAAGATTGAGGTTACGTAAGGCCACTGGTTAATGTACTGGTAGCTGTTAGACATTAGTCCTTTGTAGGAACCCCAATAGCCGGTCGCATTTGACGGGGACATTAAGCCTGATTTTTCCATATTCTGCAGGAAAGTCAATGCTGCAATATCTCCGGTTGTGTTAAATGCCATTGGATTACCGCCAAACTCAGCCATCCACTGGAATACCTGTGTCGGGGTGCTGGCTCCACCATGTCCCATCATGTTGAATGGATTCGCATAAGGGTGGTGATCATTCGTCGTGTAGTTATTCAAATCCCACATGTCTGCTTTGAGGTTCGTTACGTTTGTTGGGGCAGTAACGTTAGAGTAAGTCCCACTTATTGCATTAAGAGCTGACTGGTTGTAATAAGCCAACTGCACATTTCCTCTTATGGGAAAGAAATAGAACGTTCCACTGAAATTTCCTTCGTTATAGTACGCAGGAATTATTGATCCGTTTGCAGCAGTTGCAGTAGCTGAAGAATTCATGGGCTCAAGCTGTGACAGATATGGAGTCAGATTCATAACTAGTCCACTCGAAACAAGCGGCCCGATAAAACCATTGTCTTGCTGTACGACGTCAATAGTCGGGGTTGGTTCCTGTGCCTGCAGTGTGCTTACGACAGTCGAAGCCGACTGAGTCGTGAACTGTATTGTCACATTGGGGTACATCTGCTGGAACTCCGGCTTAAGTGTACTGTTATAATACGCATATTCACTTGGTGCAAGTGATATGTTTACGGTAAGTACCGTTTTGTTCGATTTAGCTGGCTGATTATTCAGATAGAGGCTGACGCCGGCTGCAATAATGACAATCACTACTATTGCAACGACAATTATTGTCAATGGCGACTTTTTGCCCTGCATTCCTTGAGGAGTATCTTTTTGCTCCATGAAGCGACAATTATAATCATCGTTTAAAAGCATTTCGCAGAGAATATTATAATGGCAACAAAACATCATTAATGCATCTTGATACTCATTATTGACATGTTTCTTGCATTTTACCCAGAAGTTATCATCAGCTTACCAGTAGCCGTTTTATCCCCTTCCAAGTTATAATTAATATCCAACTGCTTTATTTTACGGAAGAGTGTTTGTAAATGTTGAAATCACGGTGCTCCAATTGTGAAGAGTACAGGAAAAATCCTCTCATCGGTCCAAGGTGTGAATGTGGCGGAATTTTCCTTCCAGAAATTGATTTTAAGTACAGAGAGGGCGACTACGGCTTAAATTACCCCTATCTTGATGATATCATAAGCCTGGGTGAAGTGGAAACACCGCTGGTTAACCTTGGTGAACTTTCTCTAAAACTTGAATATTATTCACCAACCTTTTCCTATAAAGACAGGGGAACAAAAACAATGATCTCATGGCTGCACAAACTGTTGCCTCAAGGCTCAAAAATTAACGAAGATTCATCTGGCAATGCTGGTGCCTCCATATCTGCATACGGAAGGGCTGCGGGTTTCGACGTCAACATATTCATTCCAGAAAAAACAGTTCAGAGCAAGGTTAGACAGATTAGTGCTTACGGCGCCAAAATTCACAAGATCGCAGGTAGCAGAGAGGCAGTATCTGAAGCCGCTGAACACGCAGAAGGTTATTTTGCAAGCCATGTTTTGAATCCGGAATTCAGGGACGGTATGAGGCAGATCAGCTACGAAATTTTCAGGCAAAATCACCACAAGTTGCCGGATGCAGTTTTCATACCAGTTTCGGCAGGTACCCTGTTGCTTGGCATGATATCCGGTTTTGAGCATCTCGTGGCATCCGGCGAAGCGCCAAAGGTACCAGAGATTATATCAGTTCAAACAGAGGCAGTTAGCCCGCTGTGCTCCAGATTAAATGGAATACCGTACGATCTGAATAAAAACATACAGTCCATTGCAGATGCGCTGGTGTCGAGATCTCCCCCACTCCTGCCACAAATGGTGGAAGCTGTATCAAAATATGGAAGATGCATCACAGTCTCTGAGGAAGAGATTATTTCTGCCCATGATGAACTAGCAGGCAGGGGATTCCTTGTTGAATACAGCTCGGCTACCGTTTACGGTGCCAGGAAAAAAATGAATAAAATTGGAAAGTCGGTTCTGATAATGACTGGAAACGGCCTGAAAAATCTCTAGTTTTCAGGAGCTTCCGCCAGAGCCTGCTCAGGCAATTTATCAAAATCATAATTCTTGCCATCAATGGTGAGGGAATACCTTAGATCGGCTCCACCCTGCTTCACGATAATGGAAACGCTGCAGTATTTAGTTAATGAAAGGTTGATGGCTTTTCTCGCTTTCACAGGACTTATTTTTTCCTTGAAAATGAAGTGTATATTTACATGTGTAAGCGTCTTGGGATTTTCTTCTCTCCTCTCACCACTTATCTCACACCGGAATCCAGAAATGGGTTCCTTCATTTTAGTAAGAATATTCAGAATATCGTCACTGGAACATCCGCCCATAGCCAGCAACAGGTGTTCTGTCGGAGAAAAATGCTTTGTGTTATTCGACAATGAATTTTTCAATATCACTTCAGTTTTGTTTTCCACATCTGTTCTGAATCCATCTTTTTCGTCATAAGCAAATGAAACTTTCACGTTTCTAAGATTTCAGAACAATATTTTAGGCTTTGGTCTTAGTATGAGAGATATGCTACCAAACGCTTTTTCATTGATGCAATTGGAAGTGCAAAAAATATATAGTTATGTTCAATAAGGCGGTATGAACTGCCAACTCAGGGTTATAAACAAGGAAAAGAACTCAATAACCCTTGAAATGTTAAATTATGATAACACTATCCTGAGACCTCTTATAGATGAGATACTCAAGGACGATCAGGTTGAGGAGACCAGGTATTACATAAAGCACCCAATCATAGACAATCCCGAGATTTACATAAGGGTGAAGACGGGAAAACCACAGGCTGCTGTCAAACGATCCATAAGAAGACTGAGCAAGGTTTTTGAGACTCTTGAAACCGATTTGATCAAGGAAATCAAAAGACTCGAGGAAAGCAACTGACCAGATGCCTGATGTTTTTTTCATAGAGTTAAGCAGGGAAATCGAAGAAGCCTCTCATTACGAACTGGAGGCATTATCAGAATCAGGTGACTTTTCCATTATCAGATCGGGTAAAAGATTTGCCATAGTTAGTGGCAAAGTTGATTCCCTCACAAAGGCCGCTTTTATTAACCGGATATCAGCAATCCTCAAATCAGGATCCGATCAATCAATTGCATCGTACATTGAATTACCTGAAGGCAAGTTTCATGTGCGTTTTATGGACAATGAGGATTGCCATGACGCATTTATTGAACCGGAAATAGGAAACATGCTCAACGGCCAGGGGAGAATAGATTTCAAAAACCCTGATTTCATAATTCGGGTTTATCATTGGGGAGAATGGTACATATGCAGGGAAATATACCAGAAAAGCCAGAAGGAATTGCAGTCGCGACGTGCTCCTCTGCGTCCTTTCTTCTCTCCGGTATCCATCCACCCTAAGTTTGCCAGATTCTTTGTTAACATTTCAGGTACCAGACCGGGTGACAACATTCTTGATCCATTCTGTGGCACCGGAGGTATACTCATAGAGGCGGGACTTATGGGAAGAAATGTCACTGGAAACGACTGGTCGCTTCAAATGGCTACTGGTGCAAAATTAAATTTGAAATATTTCGGCTTAAGGGGTTTCAATATATACAATGAAGATTTCATCAACATGAATTTGATGAATAAATTTCATGCGATAATCACCGACATGCCCTACGGAAAAAATGCTCCGCTGTCACAAAAGGATCTAAGTGATCTGTATTCCAGGAGTTTCAAGAAATTCCACTCATTACTCCATGAAGGTGGAAGATGCATCGTGGTTATCTCAGATATAAGCTACCTTGACAACATAAAATCATTGTTTGATATCAGGAAGGTCATTAGGTATAGGGTGCACAAATCCCTCACAAGATACTTTGTAGCTCTTCAAAAAATAGGATGAGATCATGAACCTGCTGTATTTATATAGAAGAACAAATTTACTTGTAAAATGTCTGCCTCATCATCCTCAAGAGATAGATTACGCAATCCTGTGGAGTCGGAAATGAGTTCCAGCAGAGAGAGAGCTTTGAGCAGGACACAGTTGAGGTCTTTGCAGATAGAGAATCAGCTTCGGGAAGCCAGAGAACAGCTGGATCAATATCGTGATTTATACCTGCGGCAAAGGGCAGATATGGAAAATTACAGCAAAGCTAAGGACAGGGAAATATCGCAGATAATAAAAAACGCAAGTCGGGAAGTAGTTAAGAACCTTCTTCCTATACTGGATTCACTCGATTCAGCGATTGCAAATTCAAAAGACGGCTCGAACCTGATTCCTGTGCAGGATCAGACATTCAAGATACTTGGCACCTACGGTTTCAAGATCATAGAAGCCAAGGGCAAAAAATTTGATCCATATCTGCATGAGGTGATTGCTGTGAATCAATCAGAAGAGGATGGAATAGTGCTGGAAGAAATCCAGAGGGGCTATAAGCTCAACGACGAGGTCCTCAGGACTTCAAAAGTGATAGTTGGAAAAAAAGGTGAAGAATAATGTCAAAAATAATAGGAATCGATCTAGGAACAAGTAACTCAGCTGCAGCGGTGGTAATTTCCGGTAAACCTACCGTGATACCCAGTGCCGAAGGAGTATCTATCGGCGGAAAATCATTCCCAAGCTACGTGGCATTCACAAAGGAAGGCGACCTGCTCGTGGGGGAACCCGCAAAGAGACAGGCACTCCTTAACCCGGAAGGTACAATTTATGCTGCGAAAAGAAAAATGGGTACGGACTTTAAATTCAAGGTAAGGGGCAAGGAATACACTCCGCAGCAGGTATCCGCCTTCATTCTTCAGAAGATTAAGAGGGACGCGGAGGCATTTCTCGGAGAAGAAGTGAAGGAAGCAGTCATAACTGTTCCAGCTTACTTCAATGACAACCAGAGACAGGCAACGAAGGATGCGGGATTGATTGCGGGCCTGGAAGTCAAGAGAATCATCAATGAACCAACAGCAGCATCGCTTGCATACGGTATTGATAAACTCAACCAGTCTCAGAAAATCCTTGTTTTCGATCTTGGAGGCGGAACACTGGACGTTACCATAATGGATTTTGGAGAGGGAGTATTCGAGGTCGTTTCCACATCTGGAGATACAAGCCTTGGCGGAACCGACATGGATGAAGCCATAATCAAGTTCCTGGTAGACGATTTCAAGGCGAAGGAAGGAGTCGATCTTTCAAAAGACAAAAATGCATACATAAGGTTGAAGGACGCTGCTGAAAAAGCCAAAATAGAGCTTTCCACAACCATGACGACTGAGATCAACCTGCCATATATTACAGCAACTCAGGATGGGCCGAAACACCTCCAGTATAACCTCACAAGATCAAAACTGGAGGAACTGATATTACCAATAGTGAATAGGTGCAAGAGTCCTATTGACACTGCAATCCAGAGCGGCAAACTCAAGAAAGACGAGGTAGGGAAAATTATACTTGTCGGAGGCCCCACCAGAATCCCGATGGTACGTAAATTCGTAGAAGACTATTTTGGCAGAAAGGTTGAAGGCGGAGTGGATCCGATGGAGTGTGTGTCTGTTGGAGCAGCCATACAAGGAGCAGTTCTTTCAGGTGACATAAAGGATATAGTACTCCTTGATGTAACGCCTTTAACTCTTGGCATTGAAACACTGGGAGGAGTCATGACTCCGCTCATTGCCGCAAATACAACGATACCTACAAAAAAATCACAGATATTCTCAACGGCCGCTGATATGCAGACGGCAGTAACAATCCACGTGGTACAGGGCGAAAGGGCCATGGCGAACGACAACGTATCTCTTGGAATGTTTAATCTGGTAGGCATCCCGCCAGCTCCGAGAGGCATTCCGCAAATCGAGGTCACCTTTGACATAGATGCAAATGGTATTATCAACGTGTCAGCTGCCGACAAGGGGTCAGGAAAAAGCCAGAGTATTTCCATAACCGCTTCCAATAAACTGTCCAAGGAAGAAATCGAAAAGATGAAGAATCAGGCAAAAGAATTCGCGGAACAGGATAAGCAGAAAAAAGAGGAAGTGGAAAAAGCCAACACTGCCGAGACACTTGCGTACACTGTTGAAAAGACGATCAATGAATCCGGTGACAAGATAGATGAAGCTTCAAAGAATGAAGTGAAGGAACAGGTCAAGGAACTTAGAGAGGCAATAGCGGCAAAGGACTCAAAAAAGATCGAAAGCCTTTCCGAAACTCTTTCAAAGAAGATACAGGAAATCGGAGCGAAACTCTACCAGAATCCTGGATCCCCTGATCCTGAAGCTGCCACCGGTCAACAACAGTCCGGTTCCGAACAGCAGCAGGATACTGATGGCAAAACAGTTGACGCAGATTTCAAGGAAAATTAGGATCCCCCGGATATAGATTCAAATGGTCAAGGACTACTACAAGACTCTCGGTGTTGAACGCAACTCCTCTCAGGAGGAAATCAAAAAGGCGTTCAGGAATCTTGCCAGAAAGTACCACCCTGACACAAACCCAGAAAATAAGGCTGAGGCTGAGGAAAAATTCAAGGAAGTCAGTGAAGCATACGAAGTGCTGTCCGATGAAAAAAAGAGAAGAATGTACGATCAGACGGGCCACGTAGACTTTGGTCCGGGAAGATCGGACTTTACATGGCAGGACTTTTCGCATTTTGAAGATTTCAGTGATCTGAGAGACATATTCGGGAGAATCTTTGGTGGTGGCGGAGGACCAGACTCTTTCTTTTCAGGATTTGGCGGACAGCAGGAAAGTCTTGATCTTCTAACAAATATCAGGATAGGTCTCGAAGACGCTTTCTACGGAATAACAAAAACAATCAAATACAAGCGTAATGCTCCGTGTAATCAGTGTAAAGGCAGTGGTTCCAGAGACGGCAAGATAAGGACCTGCTCCACTTGCAACGGATCAGGACAGCAGAGGATTGTACAGGGACAGGGATTTTTCAAAATGGTAACGGTTACGACCTGCAGAACCTGTCAGGGGAGGGGACGTATTCCCAGCGAAGTGTGCAATGTATGCAAAGGATCCGGATCCACATCGATCACAGAGAGTCTTGAGATACAGATCCCAAAAGGTTCACAGAATGGTCTGAGATTGAGAGTCCGTGGAAAAGGGCAATCTAACCTCGGACAAACCGGAGATTTATTCGTTGTCCTCAATGTAGCAGATGAGAATGGAATAACGAGAAATAATGATGACCTTTACATAATCAATGAGATCAGCTTTCCGGAAGCTGCCCTTGGAACGGTCAAGGAGATCCAGATATTCCGTGAGAAACATGAGTTAAAGATACTTGGAGGCACGCAACCCGGTGAGGTTCTCAGGATCAAGGGTGCCGGAATGCCGCACATGAACGGGCATGGGGCAGGCGATTTGCTGGTGGAGATAAAGGTTGTTGTTCCAAAGCATCTGACGTCTGCGCAGAAAGAACTAATTTCAAAGTTGATGGATGATAATGGAAAAAAACACTCCTGGCTCAAAGGATAGTTTTTTTGATGTCGCCGCTGATCGAAACTTATAAATTTCCCTAAATTAATAGACATTATGAAACTTTTAATTGCTTTCGATAATTCGAGCGTAGCAAAAAAGGCTCTGAAGTTCGCCCTAGAATTGAAGCCTATTGCTGAGGAATTTATAATATGTTATGTATCGCCGCTTGTTATAGGTGCAGGTCCAAACTTCGATGTATATGTTCCGCCATCGCTTTACCAGAAAAATGATGAGACTTCAGACGCGGTTCTGGCTTCTGCCAAGGAACTGATAGAAAATGCCAGCGTAAATGCAACATTCCTCAAACTTGACGCACCAGGTGAGCAAATTGCCAGAGCAATGACCAATTCCGCTAAGGAGAGAGGGGTTGATCTTATAATAACCGGAAGCAGGAAATTATCAGGGATAAGCAAGGTCCTGCTCGGATCAGTCAGTTCCGAAATAGTCAAGTTAAGCAGAATCCCTGTCCTTGTTGTTCCTCCGGACGACAACGCCTAATAATATTCCTTTAGTCCGCATATTCGAGATCCATTCGCTTCCAACGAACTGTCAATACCATAAGGTTTTATAATTACGTGGAATTTCCGTGAACCTATGGGAAGCATAAGACCATCAAACATAAAGAGAATTGCTGAGGAATTAGTAGAGAAAAATTCTGGCACATTCAACAACAATTTTGATAAAAACAGGGAAATTCTTAAGGGCTCTTTGACCGGGGTATCCAAACGAACCCTCAACCTCATTGCAGGTTATGTAACCAGATATGTTTTGAAAAAACAGTCAAGACTCAAGAAAGAGATTGAAGAAGGCACCGTTACCGTATAACTTTCATTTCCGGTTTCCCGGAATAAACCTATTATTATTGCATGGAATATCCGGTCCGATATTCATGCACAAGGTCTATGTGGTCTCAGCAAGGAGAACCCCCATTGGTAAATTTGGAAAAAGCCTATCATCTCTCACTGCACCTGAGTTGGGTGCAAAGGTCATATCCCAGATTGTGAAAGAGACTGGTGTTACTGTAGAATCTATTCAGGAAGTTATTATGGGCAACGTAATCCAGGCTGGAGTCGGGCAGAACCCGGCTGGGCAGGCATCATCACTTGCAGGCTTGCCAGACTACGTCGTGAAATATACGGTCAACACTGTTTGTGCTTCGGGAATGCTGTCCGTTGAGAACGCTGCAAGGGAAATTATGCTCGGAGAACGGGATCTCATCATTTCCGGCGGCATGGAAAGCATGAGCAACTCCCCACTGCTACTTCCGTCATCTGCAAGGTGGGGAGTACGGCAGCTTTTGGGAAAAGACCTTAAAATAGGCGACTCCATGTTGAACGACGGCCTTATCGATGCATTTTATCACGAACACATGGGCTTCTCGGCTGAGATTTCAGGAAGGAAATTTGGCCTTACCAGGAGAGAGGTTGACGAATTTGCAATGCGAAGCCAGACGCTAGCATCGAACGCATGGAAATCCGGGGAATACCGGAATGAAGTTGTGCAGATGAAAGAACTCCAGACCGATGAGGGCATAAGAACGACAGATATGGATACACTCTCATCCCTCAAGCCGGCTTTTACGGATAATGGGATTCTTACGGCAGGGAACTCCTCACAACTAAGTGACGGCGCATCTGCACTTTTGCTGGCATCAGAGAAAGCACTGAAAGAATTTAACCTCAAACCTGTTGCGGAAATAAGTGGTTTCCAGGCGGCATCATTATCTCCAAGAGATTTCGTGGAGGCACCAATCCCTGCTACCAGGATCCTTCTGGACAGACTCGGGAAAAACATGGACTACTTTGATCTGGTTGAACACAACGAGGCATTTTCCGTCGCTTCTCTCGTAGTTCAGAGAGAGCTTGGAATTGATGATGCGAAATTCAATGTCAATGGAGGTGCAATTGCCATGGGTCATCCTATCGGGAACAGCGGTTCAAGAATTCTTGTGACGTTGATCAACGCATTGAGATCGAGGAAAATGGATCATGGTCTGGCTACTATATGCCATGGCGGCGGAGGGGGACACACCATGACTCTGGAGATGATACGATGATAGTGACGGTGATAGGAGCAGGAACCATGGGAAGAGGCATTGCCCAGGCCTTTGCACAGACCGGCAATGAAGTGATGCTTACTGACACATATGAGAAAGCTCTTGAGATCGCACCTTTGGAAATTGAAAAATCCATCTCACGTCTCGTAAGGAAAGGCCTGATCAAGGAAGACCCCAGTGTGATTCTGGGAAGGATACACACAACAATGGACCTGAAAAAAAGCCGGGATTCCGAATTATTCGTGGAAGCAGTCCTTGAAAAGCTGGAGGTAAAATCTGATCTTTATAAAAATCTGGCTGAAATTGCCAGTCCGGAAGCAATCATAGCATCTAACACCTCATCCATATCAATAAACCAACTCTCTTCCTGCGTTTCTTTCCCAGAACGCTTCATAGGCATGCATTTCTTCAACCCGGTTCCTGTGATGAAGCTTGTGGAGATAATAACGTGTGAACGCACTTCCAATAAGACGCTGGAAACTGTTCTGAAGATAACAAAAGACCTTGGAAAAGATCCAGTTACTTCACGGGACTTTCCTGGCTTCATATCCAACAGGATTCTAATGCCTATGATCAGGGAGGCTATACTAGCCCTTGAACAGGGTGTTGCCAACAGAGAGGATATAGATAAAACACTGAAACTTGGAATGAATCACCCAATGGGTCCGCTTGAGCTTGCCGATTTTATCGGCCTGGATGTTACATATGACATAATGCAGGTACTATATCATGAATTTGGTGACTCAAGGTTTATGCCCCCTGTTACACTTAGAAACATGGTAAACGCAAAGAAACTGGGACGAAAGACAGGTGAAGGTTTCTATAAATATTGAGGTGAAAAAATGAGTTATAAGAATATACATGTAAAAGATGACGGAGGAGTCAGGATTGTTACAATCAGCAGAACGTCGCCGCTGAATCCGTTGAGTATGGAAACACTGAGAGAGATTAAGGACGCTGTCCTGAATTCCGGAAACAGGGTTGTGACGCTGACCGGTGCCAACAAAGCTTTTTCCGCAGGCGCAGACATAAACGGCTTCGTGGGGTTGGATGGTGCTGCGGCTTTTGCTCTTGCAACAGAGGGACACGATATCATGAACGCGATTGCAGGTTATCCCAGGCCAGTCATAGCCGCAATACATGGTTATGCCTTTGGCGGGGGGTTTGAACTCGCACTTTCCTGTGATATCAGAATCTCCCATCCGAAGACACTTTTTGCACTTCCCGAAATCAACCTCGGTATTCTCCCGGGTTGGGGAGGAACTCAGAGACTGCGGCACCTGGTTGGAGAAAATGTTGCCTTTGAGATCATATCAACCGGAAGAAGGTTCAATGCTGAGGAGGCAAAAGAACTCAGGATCGTGAACAGGGTGACTGAGAACTATCTGGATGAGGCAGTTGCTCTGGCAAAAGAGCTCGCAAAAAAACCGAGAGAATCTCTAAAACTTGTAAAGAAGCTTGTCAGATATCAGCCAGATGATGTATTCGAGGAAGAAAAAGAAGCCTTCGGACTGGTTTTCAATCATCCTGACATGAAAGAGGGTGTTCAGGCTTTTCTGGAAAAGAGAGAGCCAAAATTCCTTGACAAATGACCATTTTTTCACTTTCTTTTTTTCAGTAATCTTTCCACCAACACGATTCTTGTCGGTTCCTTTGGAATCAAGGTAAGGAAACGCACTGAGCCTTTATTTTCCACTTTTGAGCTTATTCTCTCAACGAGCCGAACGTCAGACATCCATGTTATTTTAACACAGGGGGTGAATCTCCCTTCCTTGGACAATTTTTATCCGGAAGCAAAATTACGATAAATTGAGGGCATTTATTCATATTTTCAGGGATAAAACAGTTAGAAATATAAAAATGATTAAATACGTTCAAGGCGTTAGTGATAAGACAATTGTCGGACAGAGATTAAAATGCTGCTGGAATCTTTGGAGTTAGATAACTTTAAGTCCTTCGGAAATAAAAAGAAGATATCGTTCAGGAAAGGTTTCACCGTAATAAGCGGGCCGAACGGGAGCGGAAAAAGCAACATAGGAGATTCACTTCTCTTTGTCCTCGGCACGCGTTCATCTAAAACTGTCAGGGCGGACCGGCTCGCAGACCTTATTCACACACCTTCAAACGAGCGGAAGAAGAGAAATTACTGCAGCGTTACCGTGACACTCGACAATACTGATTCCGCTGAATCCTCCGAAGACAGGCACATTGTCCTGAAGAGGGAACTTGTAGCTGACGTTGACGGATACAAGTCAAATTATTATATTAACGGCAAGCGTGTGAGACATACAGACGTCTCAAACCTCCTTGATTCACTTCGCATATATCTGGATTCATACAGTTTCGTCCTGCAGGGAGATATAAACAACATCGTGAAAATGACCGGCACGGAGAGAAGAAAACTCCTTGAATCAATTTCCGGCATCGAAACGTTTGATGTCCAGATTGAAAAGGCAAAGGGGGACATAGCCGCAATCAATGAAAACCTGACCAGGCTGGAGGTTCTCACTGAACAGACAAGGCTGAGGAAAGATCAACTGGAAAATGAAAAAGCAGGTGCGGAGAAATATCTGGAACTTGTGGGACATAATGCTGATTTAAAAAAGACATATCACAGTCTCGAAATAGAAGCGATAAACAGGGAAATGCGTTCATACTCAGGAAGTGCAAACAACCTTCAGCAACAGATTTCTTCCACGGAGAGCAAAATATCAGAGCTGGAAAAGAGTATTGAAGCCAAAAGGCGTAATGAAGAAGAACTGAAAATGAAACTTGAGGTGTCAGGGAACTCACAGCTTAATGAGATCAGAACTCAGGTCGAGAATAAACGGATAAAGATCGCTGAGCTTGGAATAAATATAGAAAACACGAAGGACAGAATTGCGAGGATCAAGTCCGAGACCGCTGAAAATTCTGAGGACATAAAGAAGAGTGAAAAAAAGATTCAGTGGTTGCAGTCAAACAAGGAAGAGAACAGTCAGACCCTTATGGATATAAGAACCGAAATTCAGGGAAAAGTTAACGATTTAAGAATACTGAAGGATAAATCAAGCAAGAGTAATTCAGAAATACTCCAGAAACAGGAAGAGATAAGGGAAAAAGATCAGGAGATTAAAACCCTTAACTCCCAACTGTTAGAGATACAACGGGAAAAGGAAGCATTGAATTCACAACGGACACAGACGATTTCCGAACTCGGCAGATTAGAAGAAAAGAAGAAGGACCTGGAATTTCAGGTCCGGGATGCTAACTGGAGATTGAAGGAAATCGAGAAGGAGGTCGGCGGAAGCAAAAAGAATTACGAAACCCTGAATTTCAAATATTATGAGCTCAAGAATGAACTCGATAAACTACGCGGCAGGAAAGACGAACTTCAGGTTGAAATGAACCGGATTGGCAGGGAACATGGGCAACTGCAGGCAATGTCTGCCTCAAGATCCGGGTCTCAAAACCGGGCTGTAACAACAATAATGAATGCAAGGAATCAGGGTAGGATTTCCGGAATACATGGGACCATTAAGGAGTTAATAAAATTCAATGAAGAATTCAGGGCTGCTATTGAGGCCGCAGCCGGTTCCAGGCTAAATTCAGTAGTGGTCGAGGACGACGGCGTCGCAGAGAAATGCCTGGAAATTCTCAAGCAGGAAAAAACTGGAAAATTGACGTTCTTACCCATTAACAAAGTTCTCGGAGGAAGGCCAAGAGGTAAGGCTATCACCGTCAGAGGTTCGGAGGGTTCACTCGGCTACGTGTTCGAGAAAGTGAGCTACGAGAGCAGGTACGAAGGAATCGTCTGGTACGCATTCCAGGACACAGTTATTGTAAAAGACGTAAAAACTGCCAGAAAATACATGGTCGGCGCCAGGCTGGTCACCACAGACGGCGATATATTCGAGGCTAACGGAGCTATTACTGGCGGTTACCAGGATCGGTCAAGATCTTCTGCAGATACAGAGCAGAAGATCATTCAGTTGTCTGCCAAAATCCGGGAAATTTCTGCTGAGCTGGAAGAAATAAACTCAGTGATCCCGACTGTTGAATCACAGTTTGAAACTGTATCTCAACAGCTGAGAGAGGGTTCCAGAGACGAGGGTGCAAGAAACTCCGAAATGCAACAGTTGAAGAAGATCTCTACGGAAGGCAGACCCCAGATAGAAAATATCCAGGTCACAATAACAGAGATGAGCGATAAGCTGAAAGAACTGGATAATGAAATTAGAAAACTTGAAGAAAAATACGGCCAAATAACACAGTATATCTCTGCTGTCGAGTCCGACAAGAATGGGCTGTTTGATAAGATAAAGGAACTTTCGCCAAAGTACGCAGAAAAGGAGGAGAGGCTGGACGACGAAATTGCATCGTTGAGATCCAAGGAGAGTGAATTCTCCTCGGAAATCACGAAAATCGATTTGGACATATCACATCTGCGAGACAGAGTTTCGGAATCCACAGAAAAAATCAGTAATATGGCTCAGGAATCAGCTGAACTGACAAAGCAACTCAGGAACACGCAGGATAACCTTCTGATTGAGAACGATGAACTTGCAAAACTCCGTGCCGTCGAAGCTGATATTTCTCAACGGTCTAAGGAGATCGTCAATGCCCTTAATGAGGTTGGATCTGAAATAAGAAGAATACAGGATTCATTGGATACAGAGCGCGCAAACCTGTCTACCGGGAGAGGGATGCTTCTCTCCATAGAACTAAAGATAGAGGGTCTTGAGGCAAAGTCCCGCGAGATTACCTCTGAAATGAGTGCTATCGATGGAAAGATACTCACAGACATGAGGTCTCTAACAGAGATCAAGAGGGAAATGGAAGATTGCAACAGAGAAATCAGCCAACTCGGTCCAGTGAACCAGAAGGCCATAGAAGAATATGCTGAAGTTTCAAAAGACCTGGACGACCTTATCCGGGAAGTTGAAGGTCTCAGTTCTGAAAAATTAGAATTGGAAATGCTTACAGAAAAACTCAATGAGCAGAAGAAACACGTGCTGCTGGATATGTATAACGCCATAAACGAGAATATGAAACTGATTTATCACGAGATATCCGGCGGTGGAGAAGCATATCTGGAAATGTCTGATGTGAACAATCCGCTGGAATCAGAGATGCACATCAAGGCAAAACCAAAGGGAACCAATTTCTCAAAGATAGAGGCGCTCAGCGGCGGTGAAAAAAGTCTCACGGCCCTCTCATTCATCCTCGCCGTTCAGAGAATCAACCCCTCACCGGTATACTATCTGGACGAGGTTGACATGTTCCTCGATGGAGCCAACGCTGAGAGAGTTGGGAAAATGTTCAGGGCAAATTCGGATAATTCACAGGTTCTCGCCGTATCCCTGAGGAAGGCAATGCTGAAATATGCCGATAATGTCGTGGGAGTTACCAGCTTCGATGACGAGAACACGGAGGTCTTCGAGAAATCCGTAGAATCTGAAATGGGGGTTGTAAAATGAATCAGAGCGAAGTGATGCAGAGCATAGTTGTTCAGGGTACCCTTCTGGAAAGCGATACGAAATATTATGTCGAGTTGCTGGACAGCGATACAATCAGCGTTGAATATTCAGACCCGGTAAAGAGAACAATTTCATCGGTGTTCAAGATGTGTCTTGACGGTTCTATAGATCCTTGGAATATAGATCTCAAAGCCTTTGTTGAGATTTTTTCCGGGATGGTCGATGAAAATTTCAGGGACTTCGGCGCAGCCGGTTACCTCATTTACCAGGCATGGAAAATTCTCAACCGGAAATCGCTGGAATCACTTGAAAAAAGGCTGGTTACGGAAGATTTTGAAGAGGAAAGCCAGGATGCCCCTGAAATTGTCCGCTTTCAGGATCCTCTTGAGATATCTGTCAGAGAACCCGTAAAGCACCAGGAACAGAGGAAGGTATTCCTTGTAGAACTCCTGGATGCAATGAGAGACGCTTACAGGATTCCCTTTGTACAGAGGAAAAGGAAGGAGATAGAAGAACCGGAACATCTTTCTACCGTCATAGAGGGTATTGTTCATGAACTTCACGCTGAAGAACCGGAAACAGAAATAAGGCGGGTCTACGAGATACTCCTCTCTTTGCCCGATTCAGTCTATCTGGAAGACGTATGGAACACAGGAGACTTTTCAAGAGCCGCATTTTTTGTGTACTGCATGTTCCTGATGAGGGAAAAAAAGATCAGACTCCAGCAGAACGTCCCATATGGCCTGATCAAGATTGAGAAACCGTTGTGATCGATCTGGACAGCAAAGACTATATCAGCGCTTCCGAGATTTCAACCTACGTCTTCTGTAATGTATCTTGGTACATGGACAGGGAAGGCTACCAGAGATCCTCTTTTTCGGGGGTAAGGATGAAGAAAGGTTCAAAGTCTCATGCGACACTCAAGTGGCGTTATAATCTCACAAGATTCGCTGCAGCCCTGATACTCCTGGTGATTATTGCTATTACAATATTCATCTACTCGAGTCTCCAGTGAAATGACAGGACAAACATTTTCTCCGGAATTTTTCATAGTAGTTATACTTCTATTAATAGCATTTTTCCTGTTGAGGAGGTCTGCGAAAAAATACAGTATTCCCAAGGGAAAGGAAGTGTACGATGATCTAGGTTCCCGTGGGAAGATTCTCAGGTCACAGAAATACGGGCTTACCGGGAAACCCGACATGATAGTCAGAAAAGGCAGAAAACTGATTCCGTATGAATACAAAAGCACTGACGCCAGCGTGCCGCGCGAGGGGCACATTTTTCAGATGGTCACGTATTTTCTCATACTGGAAGACCTGTACCCGGAATTCACCATTAAATACGGTGTCCTGAAATACAAGAATCAGGCGTTCCGTATTGACAACATTGATGAGAACAAAAGAAAACTTCTGGACGTGGTGTTTGAAATGAGGAATTCAAGATTTGAGCCGATCAGGAATCATAATAACTCCGGCAGATGCTTCCGATGCTCGTTCAAGGAGAACTGTCAGCAAAGCTTAATTAGGCAGCACATATAATCGCATTCTCAGATGTTGTCATTAGATACTCTTTCACGGAACATGCAGGAGATCGTCACACCGGAAGAATTCAAAAGCCTCGGAGATCGAGAGGTAAAGGCGTACATTGGTTTTGAGCCGTCCGGACTCCCGCACATTGCCACAGGATTCATGTGGCCAAAAAAAATGGCTGAGATTTATGAAATGGGCATAGAAACTACAATACTTCTTGCAGACTGGCACGCCATGGTTAACGATAAGCTTGACGGAGATCTTGCAAAGATAAGGCAGAGCGGAGAACTGATAAAGAAGTGCATGCAGGCTGTGGGACTGCCTAAAGAAGTGAAGTTCGTCTGGGCCAATGACGTTGTTTCTGATCCGGAGTACTGGAAAACCCTCCTTCTGGTAGCAAAGAATTCCAACCTGGCCAGGGTAAGGCGCGCTCTTCCCATAATGGGGAGGAGTGAGGAGGATGCTGACAAGGATTTCAGTAAATATATTTACCCCCTGATGCAGGTAACTGACATATTCCACATGGATTTCGATCTGGCATTCGGTGCCATGGATCAGAGACACGCACATATGCTGGCAAGGGACATCGCAGACAGGATGGGCAGAAAGAAAGTTATATCTGTTCATGGCCCCCTGCTGAGCAGCTTGAAGGGATCAGGCCGGATGGATTCATTCAAGAAGATGTCCAAGAGTGATCCAGACTCGGCGATATTCATGTCAGATTCGAAAGAAGACGTCTCCAGAAAGCTGAAAAGTGCTTTCTGCCCGATAGGGGAAATACAGGGGAATCCTGTTATGGATATATTCAGACATGTCGTTTATCCTTACCTGGGCCACGAAGTTGAAATTCACAGACCTCCGGGGAAGGGTGGAGATATAATTGTTTCAACTTACGAAGAACTTGAAAAATTGTACCTAAAGGCGATGATACATCCCATGGATCTGAAATCGGCTGCTGCAGAGAGTCTCAACGAACTCATGGAACCGTCAAGACATGTTTTCTCGGATTAATCTTTCAGGAGATTATTCCATCTTTTCCAGATAGACATCTTTGCCGTCGAAATAGAATCCGAGGATATCTTCAGGACTTATCTTCAGCCTTTCAGAGACTTTCTTAGGGAGCGTGATTCTCAGTGAACTTCCCCTTTTTGAAACGTGTGACACTTCAAGGAGTAGCCTTTTTTGTTCCAACGTAAAAATATATACTTAATTTGATATTTAAACTAATTGTAACATATTAATTTATTACGCACTAAGAAGAAACAATGCCTGTGTATCTAGAGGTGCAATGACCTTTTAGGTTCGAACACAGATTTTATGATTGTCTTGGCGTCAGGGGATTCATCAGAAAAACGAATCAAGGTTCTTTTGAAAATTCTTCTGTACTGACAGGTTCAGTGTCTGAATATACGGCTCTACTCTGTTGGGGGAGAAATCGTGCCGGTTGCAGAGAAAATCTATTATCTTGTCCGTATCAGGCCTCTTGAGATCGGTTGAAATTTCAGCCATGTATGGCGGATTCCTGAACAGTTCTATCACCTCATCCAGATTCTCAATTTCCATATTCTTGCTGGCAAGAACATTTCCAATGTTTCCATGTTTCTTGATGAGCTTCATTGCTGTCTTGGCTCCAACTCTCTGAATTCCACGATTGAAGTCTGTCCCCACCATTATCCCTATTTCTATGAGCTGATCCCGATTTATGCCAAGCAGATTCAGGTTTTCCTCAAGATCTATATATTCCGGATTTACGTTGAGGTATATGTTTCTTCCCGGGACTTTCCGTCTTCCAAACATGGTGAAATTCCTGAATACTCTTCTAGCTCCAAAAAGAATGCAGTCATAATCCTGTGAGATAACTCCGTCAACCAGTCCGTTCTTGCACATAACTGAAGCCTGAGCCTCCCCTTCAGACGGAGCGACAACATACGGAACACCCATGTAGTCAAGGAGTTCCATTGCTTCATTTACCATGTCTCTTGAGAGGTAGTTAATCCTGGATGATAGCGATCTCACTCTTTCTTCGTCCCCAGCCTCTCGCGCCACTTCAAGTTCTATCTTGGCTTTCTCCTTCACGAGTCTCCTGGCCTCCAGGGTCCTGTTTTTCAAAGAAGAAGGTTTTCCGTCAAAGACATAAACGGGCTTTATTCCCGCGTCAAGGAGGTTGATTGTTCTGTAAAAAACGCCGGAAAGGTGGGAGGTAACCCTACCCTGTGTATCCGTCAGCGGAGTGCCATCAGGCTGCCTGATACTGCTCAGGAACTGATACATTATGTTGAAGGCATCTATGCTCACCTTGATCCCTTTCTGTTCCTTCAGTGTCGTCTGGTGCCTCGTCAGTAAATCGGAAATATCTACACCCATTCAAACCATAATTCCTTTTCAGAATGAATCTGCATGTTCTACTGCATCAAGTATTGCTATTGCTGGATTATAATTTATTCATTATTTATGTGGCGTCATAATCAAAGTGACCGAATCTTAATTAATAAATTCAATTGCCGATACCCTTTGGAGAAAGCCTTATTCACAATTCAGCCCAAATTCGGTGATCCTGAACTCTGCGTATTTGTTCTCTCCTATTGATCTGTGTTTTGCAACGTAGATTCTCCTCTTGCCTGAAGCAGTTTTTTCCAGCCTGTATATGGCCTTCATGACATGGTCTATCACGAAACCGCCAAATGGATGTAGGCTTCCGGAATCCGGGCTCTGGTATATCTGGTTGGTGATAAGTACGGGAATCCTGAATCTCAATGCGGCAGATGCGAGGTTATTTAGCTGTTTCTGAAAACCGGCAGCCCTCGCAGAAGCATCCATTTTTCCTTCCAGTCTGAAATATTCAGTAAAAGAATCAATAACAACCAGTCCGATGGATCTGGTTTTCTCCATAATCTTCGGAATTTTCAGAATAGCAAGATCCTGGTCTTCAAGTGAAGATATCCTGTAAAGTATCAGGCCGTCCATGAGCGCAGCCTGTCCCCCGGAAATCTGGAGGAATCTTTCTGACGAGAAACCCTCGGTATCAAAGTACAGAACAGATTTTCCTGATTTTATGGTTGAAATTGCATACTGCATGCTAAGGTTCGATTTACCGGAACCTCCTTCTCCGTATATCTCGGTTATTACTTCAGGCTCAATTCCGCCAGAAGTGAGTTCATCAATGCAGTTTACTCCCAGGGGGATTTTTTCTGGGGGTTTGCTAAGATCGACCTTGTCCATGTGAATCCAAATCGGGTGTGAATATAAATAGACCTGTTACCTCAACTAAAAGTTCAGTCCGAAAGCAGTTTCAAGATCGCAGTGAGATCGTTTCCGTACATTGTGTAATCCGTCTGCTTTCCCAGTGATCTGTCCACGGGGTTGAAAGCAACTGATATTCCTGAGTTCCTGAACATTGCGGCATCCTGGAATGTATCACCAATGCTTATGGTTTCATCAGGGCTTATTCCAAGTTTTGCCTGCACTGATTTTATGACAATGTCTTTATGTTTCGGCTCAACCATAATTTCACCATCCGGTATTATGAAGTTGCGTGCATCAGTTTTTATCCTGTTTGCGTACACTTCCCTGAAATCAGCTGTTGCTCCTATTTTCTCAGCGAGCCAGTATATGCCGCCTGAAATTATCACCGATGATATCTGCTGTTCCTTGAGGGCAGAAACGGTCTCCGCGATGCCATCCCTCAGAGGAATTTCATCCAGTATCTCCCGTATCATCGACGCAGGCACAGTTCCCAGTTTATTCATCCACGCACCCACATCAAGTCTCAAAAATTCCAGATAGGATATTTTGTCTTCCCTGTATTTCCTCAGATTCTCGCGGTTATCAACTCCGAGGCGTCTGTGTACAAAATCCCAGCTGCTGGAAGACTGCGTCAGGACGCCATCCATATCGAATACTGCAAGTCTGATCTTTTTCTCTGACATTTTCATGCTCAGTAAGATTTTGAGAACACCCCAATCCTGCCTTCAGCATCGCAAATCACACATTTTGTGCTTTCTTTATGGTTCCTGGAAAATCCGAGAGTCCCGAATTCATAGGTTTCCTCAATTTTTTCAGCACAGGTCTTATTCCCACACCAGCCGGCAAGGACTATGCCGTTTGCTTTTTTGATGTCTTCAACTTTCTTTATATGGTTCTGGAGACCCTTGAATTGGTCGGCAGATCTTTTTGTCAGTTCCAGTTTAACTTCAGCAAGTAATTGTGGTACAGCTGTAACAATCTCGGAAAGAGGAATCTTACTTTTTTTCCTGGAGGTTCTCGGGGAGGCAGTCACAAAATTGTCGTCAACCTCTTTTTCTCCAACCTCCAGTCTCAGGGGAACACCTTTCATTTCCCATTCATTGTACTTGAATCCGGGGGTATAGTTCTCCCTCTGATCAATTCTTGCCCTGAATCCCGCTTCCTGCAAACTCTTGACAATGGAAGACGCATATATTCCCGTATCGACCTTCTTTGAAGGTATAGGAACAACTATGATCTGCACTGGTGCGATTCCCGGCGGGAAAATTAGGCCCTGGTCATCTCCATGCAGTGCAATGACCGCTGCCAGCAGTCTTTCACTGAGGCCGAATGTGGTCTGTGATGCATATTCATGCGTGCCGTCATCTTTCAGGTATTTTATATCATAATTCCTGGAGAAATTGGTTCCGTATTCATGGATAGTGCCGATCTGTAGGCTCCTTCCTCCCGGTACGACAGTGTCGAAAGCAAGGGTATACATGGCTCCGGGGAACTTATCCCACTCAGGTCTTTCATTGACTAGGTAGGGGAGACAAAGCTCTGAGCTGATTTCTTTCCAGATTTCCAGGTATTGTTCCATCTGGCGTTCTGCATCCTCGTAAGAATCATGCGCAGTGTGCGCCTCGAAAAAGTGTATTTCTCTTATTCTGATGAACGTACGTGTGTGCTTGGTCTCATACCTGTACACATTCACTATCTGATAGGTCCTGAGGGGAAGATCAGCGTGAGATCGAACCCACAGGGAAAACATGCCGTACATGGCAGCTTCACTGGTCGGCCTCAGGGCCATCTCCACGTCAAGCTGGTCCATGCCTCCACGCGTGACCCAGTAAACTTCATTCTCGAACCCTTTAACATGCTCGAATTCCACCGATAGTTGATCCCTTGTTATCAGGACCGGGAAACTCACTTCCTGGAATTCCCTGGAATCAACGCTCTTACGGATCGTACCGTCAATATTCTGCATTGCCTTTAAGCCATAAGGCAGCCAAACGTTCATTCCTTTTATTGGATATCTCTTATCACTGAGGCCGCTTATCTCAACTATTTCGTTGTACCATTCGTTAAAATTCTCTTTCTTGTTCTCCATTGGCGAAGTTAGAATACTTACGGGTGTAAATAATCTTTTCAGGATTTCACTGTCCGATCCCGTTTTGGAAGAAATTATATCGTCTCCAGTTCTAAACCTTTCATATGTCCACGGAACTCAAGAATCTAAGCGATGAGGAATTCATCAAAAGACTGGCTGGCAGGTTGATCTCCATTAAGTCTATCTCTCCGGATTCCGGAGGTGCCGGAGAAAAGGAGAGGGCCGACGAGATCTGCAGAATACTCGAAGAACTTGGATATAAAAACTACAGAAGATTCGATGTTACGGATAAGCACGATGTTGTGAGATCGAACATAATTCTGAGGGTCGGGGAGAAGGAGGAAAGATTGTGGATAGTTCCACACATCGATACTGTTCCGGTTGGTGATCTGTCGCTGTGGTCAAAAGATCCGTTTACCGCAACAGTTGAAGGGGACAGGATATACGGTCGCGGGACTTCAGACAACGGTCAGGCCATATTTCTGTCATTGCTGCTGCTTAAGAACCTTAATGTCTCAAAAATGAAGTACTCACTGGGACTGGCTTTCGTTGCGGATGAGGAATTCGGGAGTAATTATGGAATACAGTTCCTGCTCAAGGAAAATATATTCAAAAAAAGCGATCTCATACTGGTTCCTGATGCAGGAACCTCGGACGGGTTACAGATAGAGGTTGCTGAAAAAAGCATACTCTGGATCAAATTCAAGGTCAGTGGAAAACAGTACCACGCGAGTATGCCGTTCATGGCGATAAATGCAAACCGGGAGTCCATGAAATTCTTTACCGGCCTGGATGCAGCTCTTCACGCAAAGTATGATCACACAAATGCCATATTCACGCCACCATCTTCAACATTCGAGCCGACAAAACATGAGAAGAACGTGGATAACATAAACACGATTCCCGGGACCGAAATCCAGTTCCTTGATTCCAGAATCCTGCCAGAATATGATCTGGACTCAGTTATAGACTTCATAGATGAGGAGATAAGGAGTTTCCAGAGAACAAGCCAGGCCAGGATTACATACGAAATAATACAGAAGGAACAGGCTCCTATGCCAACCAGCGAGACAGCCAGGGTGGTTCTGGAACTGAAGAAGGTGATAAAAGAGCTGAGAAACGCTGAACCTTCGACCGTTGGAATCGGGGGAGGAACATGTGCAGCCTTCTTCAGGAGACTCGGGTATGATGCGATCGTATGGAGCACGACAGTCCCGGAGGTCGCCCATCAGGCGGATGAATATGTTGTCATTCCGCACATCCTCATGGACCGGGATGTAATTATGAAAATGATTTCATGATTCAGATGGAATCTTCGTCGGTTTTGGAGAGGTCCTGAAGCCTCTTCACGCCGCCTATTTCATCTATTATCTCAAAAACTGTCTTCGGAACATCGTCCTTCCATCCTTTTCCTTCCAGCATTTTCTTTCTTATTGTAGTACCGGACCACGATGTCCTGTTTATAAGCTCCATGGATCTCACTTCGTAATTCTTCTCGAAGAAGAGACGCCTGACAAGCGGGTTGTTTGTGTATATCTTCCTGAATTTTGGTGTGAGTGACTCCACATGGGCAACCCAGAGGGGATTGGAATTCACGTCCTCAATAGGTACAAGATAAAACTCATAAATCCCTTCCGCTTCAAGGGAGGAAGAGATCATGAGGTGCCTCTCACCAGCAGTGAATGGATCTTTCAGCGTATGAGAATATTGCGCACTTCCTATTCCTATTATGACGGATGAATTTTCTTTGAGTATCTTCCTTATAACCTCAAGATGCCCA
Organism: Thermoplasmatota archaeon; assembly: GCA_023488885.1. Lineage (GTDB taxonomy): Archaea > Thermoplasmatota > Thermoplasmata > Thermoplasmatales > Thermoplasmataceae > JAJZOM01. The sequence goes on from JAMDDH010000002.1 coordinate 109,249, forward strand.
TTATGGAATGGCTGAAATCTTCCAACAATGAATGCCCTGTCACTTTTCAATGCAGATTACCTCTTCACGGGTTGAATCGAGATGAAGATCGTGTCACCGTCTATGTCCCATTCTCTGGCGCTCAGATTTTTCTCGAAACTTATATCTCTGGCAAGGGTTTCGTTCCTTATCCATTCTCCGTGGCTGTCGACTATCCTGTTGAGGTTTGCATCGCCCCACATTGATAAATCTATTTCCTGATCGTATTGCAGGCTTTGTTCCTTTCTCATTACCTGTATTCTTCTCACAATTTCCCTGGCCATGCCCTCCAGTTGCAGGTCTTCATCTATTTCTGTGTTGAGGAACACCTCCAGGGAGAGTCTTGAGTCCGTTGCCATCGCGTATTTCTCAACGGGCTCCTCAAGAACCTCGATAAAGTCATCCGTCAATGTCTCGCCGAATAATTCCAGAGAGTTGTTTTCCTGGAATACAGATAATAGCTTGCCGTCATCTTCCTCCACTGCAATCTTTATTCCGGAGGTCTTCGATTTCAGAACCGGCGCGGCTTTCTGTATCACCAGTTTCATTCTTCGTCTCACGGGGCGTTCTTCTGGCTGGATGAATCTTATTTTTCTCGCATTGAGTTCCGAAGACATTGCTTCCAGGAGTTCCGTCATAAGCCCTTCGTTAGATTTTATGAGAATCTCAGTCACCGGCTGCCTGCCTTTCACTGAGTTTTCCTGCCTCAGCCTTCTTACAAGTTCGAGTATCGAGGAAGCTATTTTTACCTGCCCTTCTAGAACATCATTCTGAAGTGCGGGGTCGCTTACAGGGTAATGCTGCATATGTACGCTTCCAGATCCAGGATTGAGTTTGAGGAACAGGTATTCAGTGAAGAATGGAGCTATGGGTGCAAGCAACAGGATGATATTGTTCAATACATAGAACAGTGTTGAGTACGCGTTTTCCTTTTCCTGGGTAAGAGTTTCCGACCAGAACCGTCTTCTTGAGAGGCGAAGATAAAAGTTGGAAAGATCTTCAATCAAATCCTCTATGTGCCTCAGTGCCACATGTATATTGTAACTGTCCATGCTCTCAGCTGATCTGGCTATGGTGGAGTTTGTTCTGGACACAATCCATTTATCGAGCAAGTTCTTGGAACCTGAGAACCCTTTATAAGAGAAACCATCAAGGTTAGCATTCGAAGCGAAGAATGAATATACATTGGCAAGAGTGCCGAAGACCTTTCTCGAGGTTTCTGTTATCAGCTTCTTGTCTATGGCTTTTGATCTCCACGGTATACCGGTGAAGAAAAAGAGTCTGGCAGCATCCGCCCCGAATTCATTGAGGAAATCAAGGGCATATACTGAATTTCCCTTGCTTTTGCTCATTTTTCTTCCCTGTTCATCCAGGATATGGTCTATGGAGAGTACATTGGCATAAGCATTCTTATTGAAGAGCAGGGAGCCAATGACGTGGAGTGTGTAAAACCATCCCCTGGTCTGGTCTATGGCCTCCGTTATGAATGATATTGGAATATTGAGGTCTGCTTCCTTATTCTCGAATGGATAATGCATTGCTGCATACGTAGAACTTCCGGAATCGAACCAGGTATCAATCACATACGGTTCCCTGTGCATCAATTTTTCGCAATTCGGGCAGGGAAAAGTGATGGAATCTATGAATGGCCTGTGTAGATCATCCGGAACAGACCCTGATAACCTTTTTAACTCGTCTCTGCTGCCTACTGCTTTCATGTGGTCGTTCTCGCATGTCCATACCGGAAGAGGTGTTCCCCAGTAACGGTTCCTGCTCAGCGACCAGTCTTTCGCTTCTGAAAGGAAATTTCCGAATCTCCCTTCTTTCAAATGATCTGGAACCCAGTTTATTCTGTCATTATTCTCTTTCAGAAGGTTCCGTATTGTTGAAACTTTTATGAACCAAGCCTGGAGAGGATAATAGATCAGCGGAGTTCCGCACCTGTAGCAAAAAGGGTAGGAGTGGGTGACTTTATCAGACTTGAAGATCTTGCCTCCTTTTTTTAGCAGTATTATGATCTCTGTATCCGCGTCCTTGACAAATTTGCCGTTCCAGGGCAGGCGAGGGTCTGCAAATTTTCCTGACTGATTCACCGGGTTTATTATATCGACTCCATATCGCTTGCCAACCTCAAAGTCTTCAGCACCGAATGCGGGTGCCGTATGCACTATGCCAGTACCTTCCTCAACATTGACATGGTCGCCTGAAACAACCTGCATGGTATTGTCCGGAGCCGGTATGTACGCGATCAACTGCTCATACAATTTCCCGACAAGTTCCTTTCCTGCCAGTTTTCTGATTACCCTGGCATCCTTCCCGAAAAGTTTTCCTACAACGGCATTCGCTACGTAAAACTCCTCTCCTGCAAACTCAACCACAGCGTATTCTATGTTTTCATTTACGGCTATGAATTCATTGGAGGGAAGCGTCCATGGGGTTGTGGTCCAGGCCAGGAAGTATCTGTTGCTTGTGCCCTTTTCCCTGAATTTTACATAAACCGAAGGATCTTTCACATCATCGTAGCCCTGTGACAGTTCATGGGAACTCAATGAGGTTTCGCATCTCGGACAGTAAGGGACTATCTTGAAATCTCTTATCAGCATCTCCTTTTCGAATAGTGTCTTAAGGGCCCACCACTCACTCTCTATGTAATCGTTCCTCAGCGTCACATAGGCTTTTTCATGGTCTACCCAGAATCCGAGCTTGCGATCTGCCTCCATCCATTCGTCTATGTAGCGGAATATACTTTCCCTGCAATACTGGTTGAACTTATCTATCCCAAAATCCTCTATTTCTTTCTTTGTCTTGAAACCGAAGTGCTTCTCAGCCTCTATTTCCACAGGAAGTCCGTGACAATCCCATCCTCCGGTTCTCCGATGTATTGCATGTCCTGTCATGTACCGATATCTCAGTACGGTGTCTTTTACCGTTCTGGTCATGGCATGACCTACATGTGGACGGCCGTTTGCAGTAGGCGGGCCTTCAAGAAACGTAAATGGTTTATCTCCGATGCTTGTTGTCAATGATTTCTCAATAATGCCTGCTTTTTTCCAGTAAGACAGAACTTCTTCACTAATCGACTGTAAATCCTTGTTTACCTGAATCTGTTCATAAGCAGGTTTTTTCATGTTAAACAATTATCGACAATTTAAAGAGATATATTGATTTTAGTATTGAAAATTCAAAATAAGTGTTATTGGATTGGATATGGCACAAACCTGTCAAGTCTTGCAGGCAGAATTATCGTTTCAGGAAGCACTGGCCATTTATCATATTTCCTTATGTATTTCCTGACTAGCTTATTCTCCTTCCTGACGAGCCAGTCCAAGTAATAACCGTAAAGTTCAGAATTGTTCTTTCTGAGCTCTTTTATCCCAATTCTCTCTGCATCCAGTCTCCTTATCTCTTCCAATAGCTTGAGTTCGTCAGTTTGTATCATCTTTTATCTGGTGTAAGATTAAATTTCAACATCATAACTTTTTACGTGGTCTTGAAAAATGAGCAAATGGTGCATTCCCTAGAGAAAAATACATAGCGAATCGACAATATGGGTATCAATAACAGAAGTTTTGCGAAATATTTACCAGTAAACATACAAGTAAAAGTATTTAAATAAGCGAATGTAGTTCCATATGTATGATCAAGGAGCGTTTCCATAAGATTAGGGACGAATTCCATGATGAAGCAAAAAGAATTAAGGGAATAATAGAAGAGGAATTCTCGGAAATTGAACAGAAGCAACAATCCCCGAAGGAAAAAGCCGATAAAAACTAATCTCCATTCCTAAGCGTATCCTAAATGCGGCTTTGCTGAGAAGTGCTCGTAGCCGGTTTCATGTATTGGCGACCAGCGTTTGCCGTCGTAAATCATATTATTTCCTTCCCATGCCTCACCTATGAATGCGACCCTGACTTTTTCAGATTCCATGGAATCCATAAAATCCTTGTAATTATTGTTGTCAATGGAGAAAAACAGTTCATAATCCCCACCAAACTGGCATATAATTTCTGTTGCGTTTCTTCCAGAAATTTCTGAGGCTTTCTTCACATAATTATTCGCGGGGAGTTCGTCTTCAACGATTTTGAATCCAACGCCGTAATCGGATTTCATCTGGTGAATACTTGAGAATAAGCCATCCGAGAGGTCCATCATGAATTTTCCACCGTGTTCGCTTATGATCTGGGCTTCACGTATCCTCGGAGTAATATTCATCATCAACTCTATTCCCAGACTCTGTTTGTACTTCGACTTATAGAAAACGTAACCGGAAGCGCTTTTTCCTAGGTTGTTAGTAACTCCTATAATCTGCCCTTTTGCAATATGCTTCCGTTGTCTTACCAGTTCTTTTTTCTGGTGACCAAGGACAGTCCCGCTGATAACGAGTTCAGATCCCTCTTTCGTGTCTCCGCCAAGCAAATCTGCATTTTGGGCCTTAAGGGCACCGGATATCCCTGAAACAACTTCTCTGAAGAAACTTTCATCCGTATCGGGACTGACAAGATAAGAGACGAGCATTCCAGTGGGTTTGCCAGCCATGGCAGCAATATCGCTGAGATTAAGGTTGGCAAGGAATCTACCTATCTGTAACGCGGTGGCTCCCTTTGGAATGTGGGTACTTTCCCTGATTATGTCTGTAGAGAGGAGCAGGTATTCATCCCCGTTTTCTACAAGTGCACAATCATCTTTCTCAGCGGATATACTGAACTCCCTGAACAGATTGTCAATTATTTTTCTCTCTCCAAGATCTCCCAGCTTCAAGATACTTCAGTAAAGTGATCCGCTTCATACATTCTAATGTTTCACTCAAGTTTTTTTAATTGTGTCTTATCATGTCTTAGTAGATGTCAAGAAAAGATCAGATTGAAGAGATGTTTCTCGAAATTGTTCAGGGAAAGCCGTACACCGGAAAACCGATACCGCTTAACAGACTCAGCATAGGTGGGCTGGCCTATAGCGTGGAGCAGGAAATAAAGAGAAAACTCGGGGAAAAAGAGGAAACACTCAAGGATAAACTGAACATGTTCAGGGGAACTGCTCTTCACAACCATGTTCAATACCTGGTCAAAAACCAGGGATACATATCAGAGTATAGAATATATTACTCCATTCCACACAGGTGGCATTACATGGGATTTGAAAACATCAACCTTGTCGGCGTCATTGATCTGCTGCATGAAACGAAAAGAGAGATCATTGAACTGAAGAGTTCAACCTCTTCTGACAGGATTGAAGATTATCACAAGATCCAACTGGCTTCTTACATGAAAATGCTTCAGGAAAAGACGGGCCATGAGTACAGCGGTATTGTTGTCAAGTTCGGGGGAACTGCCATAGCGGCTGAAGAAGTATCAGGAGGAGACATCCCAAACTACTGGGCCACTGTGGTAAGGAGAGCAATCGAGGTTGCTGACAGGCTTGATCAGGTTATGGAAGAGAGGGATATATCCAACCTCTCAAACGATAAACCTGAAAATGGCGGAAATGCGGGACTTTACGGTTTCGACAACTCAGATCACAACTGACGCATCAGAGATTCTTCCAATCAATTTCTCATAGTCAGGCTGGAAAAGATTCACTTTTTCAGCATCCAGAATTTCGAAATAATTACTCTTGTCAGCGGCGTTATAATATTGTTCCAGGCCGGAGAAATCCTGGTTCAATGAACCATCGTAAATTAGCTGTAGGAGTTCAGGGTCCGGACGGTTGTTATGTATACCTCTCTCTTTATTTCCACCTGTAGGGTAGGAAACAACCTGATGCCCGTATTTCCTCGCTTCAAGAAGAATCCTTGCAAGGCTCCAGAGTCTCGGAAGCCTGTATAATCCCTTCTTCCACAGGTGTTCAACCATGGTGTTTCTCTGGATATTCATCGGATTCACCGATATATCCGTTGAATATTTTCCGCTCTTTTCTATGGAATCAAGGGTGTCGGCAATTGATGCTTCCTCGGAGAGAAACAGGGGCTTGAAGAGCAGGTATGTTCTCAGTTCGTAATTCAATTTCTTTATTATCTCGGCCGATGAAACAAACTTTGCAAAAGTGCTTCCCTTGTTGATAGAATCTTTCATTATCCGGTCATTGGCACTCTCCAGGCCAATGGCAATTCTTATGGGAATACCGTAGTCGCGAAGGTATCCGATATTGCTTTCCGTGATATACTCCGTCCGCGATTCGATCAGGAGTTTATCTACCCTCCCCTTCAACGTGGAAAAGAAGTAATTCCTTGCATCCAGCGGAAACTCAATTGGGTCAAGGAAGCTTCCGGAGGTAAAGACTTTCAGGACCCTGACGTCATCAAGCGTCGAGGAAAGAGCGTCGATCTGTTTCTTCAGGTTATCTGATCTTATGTCTTTCGACACGTCGTTGAAATATCCGCACATCGAACAAGAAGAGAAGCCGTACCATGAACACCCTGTCGTCTTGAATATAACCACCATGGTGGTTTCCGGGTATCCTCTCAGTCTGTCCTTTTCCCGCCACATGGATACTGGCACATCAGGATCAGAACTTCTCTGTTCTCTGGGCATCAATTTTTTAATGGAACTGGCGAACTCTCTATTTATCATCAAACAATTTCTCCGCGATCAGTTTAACGGATTTCGAATTGATAAAAATATATTTGCAAGTGACATAAGTGACGGAATGTTATCTTCGAGATTATCTGCAATTTCTGAATCAAAGAGTGTAGCAGCCAGTAATAAGGCCGCTGAACTTGTAAAAGCCGGGAAAAGGATTTACAATTTTGGAATAGGGGAGCCGGATTTTACCACACCAGAACACATCATCAATGCAGGTTTCGAGGCGGCCAAAAAGGGAAAAACCCATTACACTTCGTCTCTGGGGATTATAGAGCTGCGGGAAGCCGTTGCAAAGAAGATGAAGACCTTCAACAATGTTGACGCAAAGACAGCGAATGTTATTATTACACCGAGCAAGTTTTCCATAAACCTCGCTGTTATGACACTAATGAATCCGGGTGATGAAGCGATTATACCGGAGCCATATTACCTGTCTTATCCAGATATCGTAAGGTTGCATGGTGGGAAACCTCTCACGTGCAAAACCGATTCAAATTACGATTTCGATTTCGATGAAATGAGGAAGATCGTTACACCAAGGACAAAACTGTTCATATTGAACAGTCCCACAAACCCGACGGGAAAGGTTTACTCGGAAAAGGTACTGAGGGAGCTCTCAGATTTCATAATCGAAAATGATATGTATCTGCTCAGCGACGAGATATATGAGGATTTGATCTACGAGGGGAAAAGGTTTTCACCAGCTTCGATACCGGAAATGTTTCCGAGGACGCTGACTATGGGTGGCTATTCCAAGAGTTATGCAATGACGGGATGGAGAATTGGATATATGATTGCGGAAGAGTCCATAATAAAGGCATGTAACAAGATTCAACAGCAAACCATCACATGTGCTGCGTCCGTCTCACAATATGCCGCACTTGCCGCAATGGAAGACAGGGAAACTCCAAAGAAATTCAGGGAGGCATTTCTGAAAAGGAGAAATATGGTAAACGATCTGATTTCGGGCACTCCCGGTCTGTCAATGAGAAAGCCGGAAGGTGCTTTTTACGCCTTCGTACACTATGATTCCACTATGAAGAGTGAAGATTTTGTGGAGAAGATTCTCGACGAGAAGCTCGTGGTTGTCACACCTGGTTCGGCATTTGGAGACCAGGGTGAGTACCATTTCCGGCTGTCATTTGCCACAGACGATGAAACCATCAGGACAGGAATAGAGAAAATCGGGGAATTTGTCAATGGCTTGGATAAATAATTATGGTTCTTCAGACAATATCGTGGAATAAATATAATCCACTGTCATGAAGCATTCCTTTTATTTTTGTTCGGGATCAAGTTGAAACCTTCTTCAATGAACGTATACTGCAGTTTTCAGGTCTTCAATATAGCGGGAACCATAATCCATCTTCTGAACAGTTACACCCCCGGAGTTTAATCCCTCGGCTATTGCATTTGAAATACTATAATCATGTTTAAATATGAAGGTGATTTCGCATTTTATGCAGGATCATGTAGAAATAGTAACCAAAGACGATGTTCTGAAACACATAAAGAACGGCGATGCGGTAATTGTTAACGTCTTGGCTAAAAGCGCGTACGACGACGTGCACATCCGGGGATCCATATCAATACCTTTTGATCAAATAGAGGGCGATGGTTGGAAACAACTTGATCGAAGAAAGAAAGTAATAACTTATTGTGCCAGTTCCTCCTGCAATGCCTCAAAGAAAGCCGCTGCTATTCTGATTGAAAGAGGACTGAACGCTGCCGCCTACGAAGGTGGGATAAAGGAGTGGGTTGAATCCAGACTTCCGACAGATGGGATAAAACGTTAAGCAAGGCGACGGGTAGAGTTCACTGATCCAGTAAATGATTGAGAACTTCATGCGCAAACTATTCTGTATTCCCGAATTTGACATGGAAAGATTGATAAGTTATCTAGGATGAAACGATAGGATCGGTAGAAGATGGCAGAAACAGGCATAACAAAAAACCAGATCAATTTTATAAAGAAGCTTCAGGAAAGTAGTGAACTGAGGGAAGAAAAATTACAGGTTTTCCTGAAAAGCAAGGGTAAAGCGAATGTCGACGAACTGACTCTCCGTGAAGCGTCGGAGGCCATTGACTCGATGAAGAAGATAGAAGTCAAGGGTGAAAAATCAAGTTCCCCGGAGGCTACGGGAAAGCAGATCAACTTCATTAGTAAAATGCAGGATTCCGAGGAAAGAGTGGAATCAACCTCGAAGTATCTTTCCAGTCACGGGAAGAGTTCCATCAACCATCTTACAATGTCCGAGGCTTCGGAACTGATCGATAGCTTGACGAAAATTAGGGGTGATCCCGTTGCAAATGCCACCGTAACTCACGCCACAAAGAAGCAGATACAGTTCATCAAGAACCTTCAGGACACTGATGTTCGCTTGGAGACTGCCAAGAACTTCCTTTCTGGAATCAAAAAGAAAAGTTTTGATGAGTTGACTATCAAGGAAGCAAGCGAATTGATTGAGCGACTCAAAGGATAGAAATTCCAGTAAGCCAGATCACTTTAGAACCATGTTCTCGTGTCTACCTTCCTTATTTCATCACGCAAGAGCTGCTTGAAGTCTTCAAAATTCTCACTTCTGAACGCTACTCCGCGTATCATCTCCACATCTTGCTCAAGTTGCTCCTTTCTTCCCTTGTTATAGGCCTCTAAATATGTCGATTCCGGGGTTTCACCATATATTGTACCGTTATACTCTATTACCATGACACTTCATTCATCAAATGGTATCTCAGTCTTGCGGTCACATTGAAAAATGAGAAAATGAGGTGAACAACGTAATTACACCTTCAGATACGATCTCTTGTTCGGCAATATCGTTTCATCAATCCAATCGGTCTTCAGAGCATAATTTTATCATCGTTTCCTCGGATTCACCCAGCTCCTCAAATAGAGAACTTTAAGCCAGAGATAAAATCGAGTAATCAAAAGATGGGTTCCCGAAAAATTCAGGGTATACCGATATACCTGCAGATGATGATTCTGCAAGCAGCAGGCAGTTTCAATATATCATCATATGCACCATTAAATATCTTCTTGAAAGCCAATTTTCTACTGAACGCAGCGCAGGTTGGTCTCATCACCAGTTTTACATTTATCGGTACGATCTGCACATCTTTCCTTTCCGGGATACTCGTAGATCGGATTGGGGCCAGAAAAACTCTGGCAATATCTTTCGCATCTTTTGTAATTGCATCTTTCACCGCCTTCTTCGCGAGCAGTTATTATATGATTCTGCTGGCATACGTCATACTCGGGGCGGGGTACGGCATGGTCACACCCTCCACCAACACCTCGATCATGTATAATTATTCACCAAATCACGTGAGGGCAATGGGAATCAAGCAGACCGGTGTTCCCGTGGGTGCGATATTTTCCGCTATTTTACTTCCGTTTGTTGCAACTCATTTCTCTGTTGGAGCATCTTACCTCGTTATTTTGATCGTATCCATGGTTGCATTATTCTCCATGATCTTCAGAAGAGATTCCAATCCTCAGCCAACAGTTAAATCAGTAATCTCCAGGGAAGAACTGAAAAACGTATTTCACAACAGAACACTAATAGCTATCAGCGTTGCTGCTGCATTTCTTGCGTGGAGTCAACAGACAGTGCTTTCATATTATGTTATTTTCAATGAAACCCAAGGAATAAGCGTTCCAGTCGCTGAAATCATGCTAGCGACACTCCTATTCGGTTCAATAACCGGCAGAATAATGTGGACATTCTCAAATAAATGGATACTTGGGGGGAACCTGATTAGAATATTCTCCCTGATAGTGTTCCTTTCAGGAGTGTTCGTGACGCTGATCCCGCTGTCAGCCGATAACATATACTTGGCGATTCCTCTTGCACTTTTGCTGGGAATGACTACTGTGGCGTGGAACAGTACATATGTAACGATAATATCTGAGGTGGCACCAAAGGGGAAAGTGGGAATTTTCAGCGGTCTCAGCCTTACTATATTGTACACTGGGGCCATAGTCGGAACTCCCCTGGCGGGATTTATTGCGGATTTCAGCAGTTCATTTGTGCAAATGTGGCTCGTTGTAGGAATAGTCTTGCTTATTCTAAGTATGATTCTAGCCCTGGCTGAAAAACACCTTAGACAAGATTATCAGGCTGAAACGGTTTTCAAAATATAATATCCAATAAAATATAAAATTGTGGCTGGAAGGTATTCAGGGAGGTCTAAGGTACCTACCTGCCTCCAATCACGCAACTAAATTTAGCTGTGGTACAACGCCTTATTTATTGTGACTTTTGTGACTGGTCTGTCGTTGCGATCCCTTTTCACTTTACTTATAGAATCAGCGATTTCCATCCCTTCGGTAACTTTCCCAAAGACCGGGTGCTTTGTGTCGAGAAAATTGTTATCTACCACATTAATGAAAAATTGGCTGCCTCCGGTGTTCGGTCCTGCATTGGCCATTGAAATAGTCCCTCTGGAATTCTTGTTGTTTTTTGTGAATTCATCCTTTATGGAATAACCTGGTCCTCCCATTCCCGTGCCTGTTGGATCTCCCCCTTGAATCATAAAGCCGGGTATGACTCTGTGGAATATGACGCCGTTATAGAAGCCCTGTTCAGCCAATTTCCTGAAATTACCTGCAGTCACTGGCATTTCCTTTTCGAAAAGTTCAATTTTTATGTTACCCATGCTTGTTTCTAACACAACATACGACATCGAAATCAAAAGCAGATTCTAATTTAGTATCTAAAAGCTAGTATTTCCGTGATATTAGTGGTCACTTACTGCAATTTTGAGGAAATAGTTAGCTCCCACACCGTCAACGTCGTTTCAGTCTATTTTTCTTCATCATTCCACAATTTCTAAGGACTAGGGTAAAATTCCAAATATGTTGGAGGAATAAATCAGATATGGTATTATTAGTACCAATGAATGATCAGGAGTTTTCAGCGTATATCCGGTCAAGCATTGAAAACTATGCTTCTGAAAAAGTGAAATCAGGAAACTGGAAACAGGAAAATGCACTCAATTTAGCAAAGGAGGAGTTTCACAGGTTGCTTCCGGACGGCATTAGAACAAAAGACCAATATTTGTTAAACATTTTCGATGAAAAAACTGAAAATAATGTGGGAATATTGTGGGTTGGGACTTCCCCAAGAGGTAATTTTCTGGGAGCATTCATCTGGGATTTCCTGATCCATGAAAAGTTCAGAAGGAAAGGATTTGCAACACAGGCTCTGAAAGAACTGGAAAAATTTCTCAAGACAATGGAAATAAAACAGGTCTCCCTACACGTATTCGGGCATAACCACGAGGCAATAGCATTGTACCAAAAAGCAGGTTACAAGGTGACAAATATGAATATGTCCCGGCAAATTGACTGAGTTCTCTTCCGTACGGAATGAATAAGGTCTTAATTCAAAGGAGGATTACATCGGCGATGTACTTCCTTATCCAGGATTTCCGCTAACATCATGTTAACTTTTGGGGTGCGTTAACAAAGGATCAGGGCTTTCTGATTTTTTCAGCAATTGGAGTGTATAGAAAATAAAGTTCATGTTACGGAGGAACAGGGGAAAAATGGTTTATGGAATGTTGATTTTACTGGTTTGACCATCTCTTCTCAAGAGTCAACTTCGCTCTCTCGATGCGATCCTTCCTCTGTAGCGTTACTATAACCGTGTCTCCTTCGCATAGCTCATCAAACTCACGAATGTATTTTGGTATCTGGATTACATACTTTTTTCCGATCCTGGTTGGAAATTCCATAAATATGCAGAATTTTTCAGAATATCTCGTTTTTGGTTCTTTTGCAAAATGAGAAAATGAGCTTGAAATTGTGATTATGGTTATTTGACAGTCTCAGAAAAACCAGAGATTCAGGTCTCGGGCTGAATACAATTATATTCTGAAGGCAGGGTAATCAACGATGATAGCGATAGGTTGTCAAGGGAATACGACTACCATAATGATCTCACGGTCATGTCAGAACTGAACAAATTGGTGAGACCAACATCATTCAGAGAACAGAAAACATGGGTAAAAAATAAGATTAAGTAAAGGATGATTTAGTGTAAAATCAAATGACCTATTTGAGACTGATGAAATATCCGGGTGCCAAGACTATTCTAATTCCTGAAATCAGGAATATACTCAGGAATTCCAATCAGCACTTCTTGTTGGATGTATTCGGTGGCTCAGGGCTGGTGGCCCTTAATCTGCATGCTAGGCGTACTGTATATAATGACATTGAAGACGAATTGGTCAATATTTTCAGAGTCATACAGGAAAGGCCAGAAAGTTTGTATCGTATGCTAGAAAACCTACTGAAATCAACCGGACAAAAACGAGGCAGGTTAACCAAGGAATTTTCAGGCTCCTTTACACACAATGGGGCGATGAACACAGTGAAGAACGGAATTTCATCCAAGAATGAAAAATATAGAATGATCGACGCCCACCAGTTACAGAAGAACGATCAACGTGAAAGTTCAGAGAAAATGAGCAGGGAGGAAAGGGCATATCTTAGCCTTTATCGCCTCAGCACGAGTTTTGGTGGAATGGGAAACACCTATGCTACTGCCAATGAGAAATCAACGTTCAGGTATATTAGCAAAACATTTGATGAATTCCCAAGAATTGCTGAAACTGTTAAAAAATGGAAAATCGAGAATATGGATTTTCGAGAACTTATACAAAAATATGATTCCCGCGATGCCTTTTTTTACCTCGACCCGCCATATCCGGGAAAGGGATGGTACAACCATAATTTTGATGCAGGGGATTTTAGAGATCTCAGGACTATTCTAGATTCCTTAAAGGGCAAATATCTGATGAATCTTAATGCAGAAGACACCAACCTCGCTCAAATATTTGGCAAACCGACATTTGTGAAAAGTTACCTAAACCAGAATGGTGGGCAAAATGCGAAGCAAGAAACCCTGCGACTTAAGGCGTTTTATACAAATGTATAGGCTAATTCAACCCAAAAACTCACAGGTGCATACGGAGAGTTGGGGGTTTATGCCAGTTCAGGATATTACGGTGGAACATACCATGGCTATTCCCTTTATTATCCCGCCATAACAACAGGGGGATTCAATACGTATATCCCGCATACGTCACCTTGGAATCCAAACGATGGGCCTCCGTGGGGATAGACCTATACACGTAAATAACGGGGAAATATAACTGAGGCAATAAGTTATGAACTTGACGGTCTTGAAGAATCATGGCTATCTGATTACCGCAATTGCATTCGTGGCAGGATTAGCGTTGATTCTTTCGGTCCCATTTACTATTGATTCGCACGCCATATTTTCAAATGAAATAAAGAGCTTCGGAAATGGGGTGTATGGGTCTAAACTCATTCAATTCAATTCCAGCGGGGGAACCATTGTTGTATTCGGCGCTCCTCCGGAGAATAGATCTGGTTTAATTAACAGCAATCAGATTGGTGAAGCGAATTCTACCAATATTCCCACATTGTCCATAAAACCACACCTGGTCTCCATAAGTGGCAATAGAACGGATATATCATACTATTACGAAAACCTGCCTCCAGGAGAATATTACTTTGTTTTTTCGGGAAATCATTCCAATAATCTTGAATTCTATTGGACCTATGCTTCCCCTTCGCTAAACTATAATCTCTACGGTGGGTGGGGCATGGTTCTCGCATCTCCGGTCATAGGAATAGCAACTTATCTCATCAGAAAGAAATCTCTAAAAAGCCCTGAGATCAAGTGATAGCTGCATTAGTTATAAACAAGTGATCTACTTTATACCATGAGAAAAATCCGAAGTGTTCATCCATAACACCGTCATGAAATAGCGCTAATGGCTGGTTACAAATCTGCTTCTGCAGACATCCATCATCGTTTTATCAGGAAAGAACACTCCGCATAATGTTCAGGTACAATAGCGTCAAGATCCATAACCGATCTGTTCAAGGCACTGGAGAGCAAAGGTTACAGGCTTAGAGATATTATTCTGGAATCTATCAGGAATCCATACACATTGACAATAGTCAGATCGGTGGTTAAATCGCGAAGCTGCAGTACATTATTATATTCAAGCCACATAATATTTGATGACCGGTGAAGGCGGATCATTAAAACTTGGATATCTCTTTTACAGGTTCCTTGTTTCAAAATCTGTTTTTACAGTTTCTTGGACGCTGTTTGAAATATTCTTCCTATGGTCCATAATTGAACAATACCATTCTGTATTTCTCACTGCTCTTATTCCAACGATATCTATGGCTGTCCAGTTACTTGCAACTATTCCAGTGGGACATGTCATAGATCAGTTGAACAAAACTGTTCTGAATTTCCTTGCCTCTGTTATTTTTCTCGGTGGAATAACGCTTCTTTTCCTTGGCCAGCATGTCTTTATTATCTACATAATAGTTGCAATTTCGAGCTTTGCCAATACCTTGAAGGGCGACACATTCTTCTCGCTGATTAAGGAACGAGTGAGAAATGAGGGAATCAACAAAGCTAACTCATTCAACCAAATGTCTGTCAGCCTATCCAGTCTCATAGGAATAGGATTCGCTGGCATATCATTAATATTATTGAGTCATTACATAGTCCTGTTCCTGCTGATATTATCTGCAGTATCTATTTTTACTTCCATTCCGGTAAAATCCAAGATTCAAGCTTTCAAGACACACGAAAGGGGAAGGTACAGGGACATCTGGGCAATTTTCAACCAGATAAAGGGCTTTGTTGCATTCGGGCTTGTAGTGAACGGGATGTTTGTAGCCATAACAGTTTATGCGGCAGGTCTCTTGAAGTTGTATGTCCACTCCGGCCCGCTGGAATACACCTTATTTGAATTTTCTTTCCCGCTCGGCATGCTGTTTGGTTCTTTGCTGAGCCTTTCCATAATAAAGAACATTGACAGTTACCTTGTCGTCGGAGGTTTAGTCTTTTTCTACGCTCCACTAATACTGGTTCTCGGATTGAATCGAATAGCGTGGATAGATATTCTCACGGCTTTCTTGATCGGGTTATTGAATCCTTTGATAAATATTCCTCTGATGTCGAGATTCACCAAAGTAGTACCGCTAAATATTTTTGGAAGAGTTTCTGCATTTTTAAGAATATTCCTTTCAAGTTCAACCCCGGTAATGGCGGCTTTATTAGCTTTTATATCACTGTACTACGAGGTAAATGTGATTCTCACAGTCATCGGCTTGTTCATGATCCCATTCTCTCTGCTCGGGCTTAAGGTAGTGCGGAATTTCTACAAGCTGGAATCAAGCGAAAGCAGCATTTCTAGTGATCAAATATAATTCCATTGGCTATTTGTAATAATGGAGGTCAAACTGTATAATTCGTAAGATACATGTTATCCGAAGTTGTGTAAAACAGAAATGCAAACAACACCTGAAATAAGCATCAAAAATTGGGAATAACTGTTTCCACTCGCAGCGGTCAGAAGTCTTATCTCGTAAACTTGTAGATTTTTCTTTACTTTGCTTCTCATTGGCGAGTTTTTGCTTCAATGTTTTAGAAAACAAGAAAGTTACAATGAAAGTTTTCCAGCGACAACATCTTTCCGGAAGAAGAACGCAAGCAATATAGCACCTAGCATTGTGAAAAGGGCAGAAATCTCAAATAAACTTATAAACGCGTTGACAGCCGATCCACTGAACACGAGAAAAATCATTCCCAGCAGTGCAGGCGAGATTGCAGTGGCGCCTCCAACAGAAAGGTTGAAAAATGACATGTACCTTCCCGCATCCCCCCTCGGAACAAGGTCCCCGGCAAGGGCGAGGGAAACGCTGAAGAAAACGCCAAAAGCTCCCCCATATATGGACCCGAGAATCAGGAAATTCTGAAATGTTCTGAATATCGGAATAAAAGCGATGCTGATCGAAGCAACAATTGTTGCAGCTATGAGAATCCGGCGCCTTCCGAATCTATCTGAATAATGACCAAAAATAACGGTAGACACTCCGGAAACAGTGAGTATTAAAACTCCAGCCACTGCAAGAGAGTATGCGGGATTGTGAAGCAGTAGCACGTCCTTGAAATAGTAGAACTCAAAAAAGGTCAGTCCTGTTGCTCCCATAAAAACAAGGAAGCAACCCAAAAGGAGCCTTGTGAACCTCTTCAGGTTACGAACCTCATGTATTGTTCTCCTCAACTTTTCTCTCGAAAACTTTACGCCTGAGGAGATTATCTTATCCTCCTTTCTTACTGTGATTATAGTTAGAAAAGTACCGATCAAAAGAATAACTGAAATTGAGTAGAGGGAAAGAGAAAAATATCCGATTCCAACAAGGTACCCGGTCACTCCGAATCCAAGGGCAGATCCTATCAGAGTGAAAAAACCGCCAATCCCGGCCGATGCGCCTCTCTGACTGCTGTTGACAACCTCAGCCAGAAAAGGTTGATATGATCCCGAAGAGAGGTTGCCAGATATTTGTATCATTATATACCCAAAAAGTACTATTGCCAGATAAAATGACAGAAAGCTTTCCCAGATCAGGGTGAGAATAGCGAGCGAGGTTCCTATGATTATATAAGGGGAACGCCTCGAACCGAAGAAACGAATTCTATCTCCAAGTACCCCTGAGAGCATGTTGACGGAAAGCCCAATCAAACTACCTACGGAGGCAACTATTCCCAGAACGAATCCTTTGTATTCCTGTTGGACTGAAAGGCCGACCTGAATGGGGAGTATAATCGCCTCATAAGACATCCAAAGATAATTCACGCCAAGATAAACGGAGTTCAGGCCAATAAGGTAGGAAAGCGATCTAAGTGATCTTGGATGCATTCATGAAATTCATACAATCAGATTATTAAAGGATGCTTGCTGCAAAAAAAGTTTGGATAATCTTCAGCGGTATAGGGAAAAAGTAAGGTTCACCGTCCTTCCACAGGACTGCTTATCGGTTTTGAAGGGACACCGCGGATAAATAAAAGGCACAGTAGGTACATAAGTGCTGACAACTCAAAAAGGACAGTGTAACCAACAAGACTTGAATTCTTGAATATACCTAGAATGGAACCGAATAGCAGAGGCGAGAACGCAGCTGATCCTCCTATTGCCAGATTGAAGTAGGACATAAATTTTCCAGCTTCAGATCCAGGGGACAGGTCCGTCGCGAGGGCCTTTGAAACGCTGAAATAGACACCGTAACAGCTTCCTATGACGGCACCTAGAATCAGAAAATCCGAAAAGATTCTGAGAAGTGGAATCAGGGAAGTAGCAAGCCCTCCAACTATGGCGGCAAATATCAATATGTTTTTCCTTCCAAGCCTGTCGGAGAGTGTCCCAAAAGTAACAGAAGATATGGTGGATACGGCAAGAACAACAACTCCAGATATCGCAACGAGGTTTTCCGGATTGGTGGCTTTCAGGATATCTGAAAAATAATAGAGTTCAAAGAAACTGAGACCTGTTATGCCCATAAAGAAAAAGAAGCTTCCCAGGACAAGATGAAAGAAACCCTTGGATTTCCCCTTCGGGTCAAAAATGTCAAGGAATGTTTCCTTGAGGCGTAGTTTTCCGACATGAACGGGGTGATCATCCCTTGCTATTGTAATTATGGTGAGTAATGACGTCGCGATTATTATAACAGATATTGTCACCAGGGACAGAGAATATAGGCCTTCCCCGGTTAAATATCCGATCAGGCCAAGTCCCATGGCTGTACCCAATAGGGTGAAAAGACCGTTAAATCCAGTCGCCAGTCCTCGCTGGCCCTCTCCAACGAGATCTCTGAAAAGCGGTTGGTATGCCCCGGCCGAAATATTTGAGAATACCTGAACGAGCGAATATAAGAGGAATATCCACCAGAGACTTATGGAGGATATTCTGCTGGAAAAAACCACAAGTGCTGCAGCCATGGATCCAAGGAATATGTATGGCCCACGTCTTCCCCACCCTATGCTGAACCTGTCGCTCAGAACTCCAGTGAAAAGGCTGATAAAGACTCCGACCGATGTTCCGACAAATGCAAATATGCCAAGAATGATACCTTTGTCCTGTGATGAGGCGACTCCCTGAATCTGGAGAGGGAGTATCAGGGATTCATAGGAAATCCAGAGATAATTGTTTCCCAGATGAACGGTATTCATACCGATCAAATATCGGAGAGATCGTCGCTCTGAAATCTGCATCTATACCAACTACACGACAATTAGGATAAACTTTTTCGCTAGGAAAAATTCAACTAAGTTAGATCACCCGTATCTGTCCATTCGAGAATAAAACTGTGCAAATCCACGCAACCAGTTCAAAACTGATTAACATCGGAACCGAGTTCAGAGTCTCTCTTCGGAAAAGAAATATGGAATTTTTCGAAAACGGATCACGTGAGAAATGGAAATACTTCGCAAGGGAGCTTGGGAAGAGTGCAAAACCCATTATTGTGCTGTACCTCATCGGAGTTCCAAGGAAGGAGGGACCGGAAAAGGTCAGGAAATTCATTGAGGAAAAGCGTGCAGAATGGTTGAATGACAGGACCATAAATGAGCTAGTAAATAACAGGTTCAACCTTCAGAGCGGCGGGCAGGACTTCGCATTCTCAGTTGAAAAGGTTACGACATTTCGCAGACCTTCCCACAAAGAATTTGCCGTTCTTTTGCTCTGACTGTTCCAAACTGAGAATTATAGATTACACGTATGCCGTAATTATGGTCATAAAGAAAACAGCAAATTAGAATTGAAGTTCGCAGTGTTTTAAAAATAATGGCTCTTCCCAGTTTTTGTGGTCTGCTAAAGAGAGATTTATCCTGTAAATCTGAAATTTTCGGAGTGCGTATTAATTTCACTTTGGTGACTGTTCATGCTGGATAACTATGTTGCAAACTATGTGAAAATATGGATTGCCGGTGAATATCATAAAATTCCAACCCACGTGAAAGTCCAATGAGTCCAAAAAATAAAAAAACTCGGAATTTGAGCCTCAATAACTCAAATCTTATGTCCATTTTCATCCATTATCTCATGTTTCTCTCTGGAGAAGTCCCCGTACAGGGACTCAACCGCAAGGAAACCTATGATTATGTATCCAAGGAATATGAGGATCACATAATTAACGGAAGTAGCTATCGAGTACACTAGAACAAATCCTGATATGGCTATTGCAGCGAGCGCAATGGACCCCTGTAGAACTCTTTTTCCTTCTGCTGTCTTTAGACTCTGAAGCAGCGAGAAGTTAGCAGATAGATGGATAGCCAGATTTCCAAGGCCGGAGAGCGTGCCCAACGCAAGAAAAGTCGTAAAAACACCAAATAGTGCAATTGAAGGGAACAGGACCAGGCTGGCAATTATTATGGTAACGATCCCGGCAATGACTGGAGTTCCTGTCCTAAAATGTAGTTTACCCAAGAATTCCGGGAGCAATTTTCTCCTGGACATTGCATATATATTCCGTGATGAGGCAGTCATGAAGGCCAGAGATCCAAGGATTCCGTCGTTAATGCCCGCAAACAGCAGCAGATAAATTGAATAAGGGCCAATATACTCTTTCATTATGCTAATAACGGGTACGGATGAGCTCGTTAAAGATGCCAGGGATCCCGTAGAAATCCCTGCATCCACTATTCCATATAGGACAAGAGCCTCCAGAAGTCCGCCAATCAGAATAACCATGATTGCGGCTCTTCCAACGTTTTTTTCCGCATTCTTCACCTCACCGGAAACCGGCGTTATGGCTCCGTAACCAGTGGGAATTCCTATGGCAAACAAAATGCCAAGGAAGAGGCTGGACGCGGAAGGTGGAACTCCTAGTGGGTTGTAGAAGGAAAAGTGAGCGACACTTAGAGTAACAATGATTACGCCAACGAGGACAACTATCTCCATGGCTGCCGCAAAAATAGCATACCTGGCCGAAGGTTTGATTCCAATAAGAAGGAAAATCGACGCAGGGATGAAGGCGATCAAAAGTGCGAAAAGTGGGTTGACGCCCAATACATATGATAAAACAAATGCAGATCCTGCAAGATATCCTGAGGCATAGAGGACCGAGTAAAAAGTGTAAAGCCATCCGGTTTCAAAGCCTAACCATCTTGATAGTTCCTTTATAGCATAGTTGAAGTATCCTCCAGTCTCAGTATGTCTCTTGGACAAGAAAAACACAACCAATCCGTTCATCAGGACCACTATGGTTCCAATCAGGACAACCATTGGTGAGAAATACAATGATAGGAGGAGCACAGCTGTTGCATACGTCAACATCGAAAGAAAAGGTGCCTGTCCTCCAAAGGACATGAAAAAAATGTCACGGAACGAGAGTTCCCTCTTTAGCTCGCGATTCTGATTTCCGATACTGTTTTCTTTTGTAGACAAAAAGTATCACGACTCGATTATGCAGATTGTTCTTAATAAATTTAGGGAGGCGTCTATGTCGCTTATATACAGTTAGATAAATAATAGCCCCATGGAAGGGAGGTTCTATGCAAGATTTCTATACAAAGAAGGGCTTGATCTTGAAGAGCTTCGTCTCCTCATGAGACACGAGAAAATAGACACGACAAAGGACTACATCCAACTGATGCAGGAGGACGCAATAGACTCTCTCCGGAAAAGAAAAATAGAATTTTTTGAAAACGGGTCACGGGTAAACCCGGACCGTTCCTCACGCCCCGGCCGGG